>JANXVN010000071.1 GCA_025351645.1 Ferruginibacter sp. | reverse complement strand
AACGGTTGGGATATCAAACGCCTGATGAAACAAATGGTACTGTCTGCAACCTATCGCCAATCTGTTCAAATTACTGATGATAAATTAAAAAGAGATCCCGAAAATATCTACCTGGCACGTGGGCCGAGAAACCGCTTGCCGGCAGAGTTTGTGCGTGACCTGGTGTTAGCAACCAGTGGGCTACTGGTGAAAACAATCGGCGGCGCAAGCGTAAAGCCCTACCAGCCAAAAGGCCTGTGGGAAGCTGCTACATCCGGCAGGGGAGTGCTGGCAACTTATAAGCAGCAGCATGGCGATGCCTTATACCGCAGGGGATTATACACTTTTATAAAGTTAACAGTACCACCACCATCAATGGCTTTGTTTGATGCCAGCAATCGCGACCAGTGCGAAGTAAAAAGGTCAAAAACAAACACTCCGTTGCAGGCATTAATGATGTTGAATGACCCTACTGTGCTTGAAGCTTCAAGGGTATTATCGCAAAATTTATCTCTCGAAAAAACTGCTATTGAAAATAAGATAGCGAAGGCGTTCCATTTAATTGTTTGCCGTACAGCATCTGCAAAAGAGCTAGCCATTTTAAAGAGTTATTATAATGGGCAGTTGAAACAATTTGAACAAAAAAAATTAGATGCCGCGGCAACCCTTGCGGAAGGCGAATACCCGATGCCACAAAACCTCGCTGCTAACGATATGGCCGCGTTAATGAAAGTAATAGAAACCATTTATAACCTGGAAGAAACCATTACTAAAAGTTGATATGAAAAATGAAATACTGGAGAAGCGCCTCAACATAAACCGCCGTAAATTTTTGTCGCAGTTAAGCCTTGGTATTGGCAGCATAGCATTGGGTTCTTTAATTATACCCGACCTATTTAGCGGCAGCAACGAAAAAACTTTTATGGCTGGCCTGCCGCAATTTGCCCCAAAGGCTAAACGTATTATTTATCTTTTTCAAAACGGTGCCCCATCGCAGTTAGACCTGTTTGATTATAAGCCCAAGCTGCAGGAAATGTTTGGGCAAGATTTGCCGGATTCTGTCCGCAAAGGGCAGCGGTTAACCGGCATGACGTCGGGCCAGGCTAAGTTTCCGCTGGCAGGCACTAAGTTTCAGTTTAACCAATATGGCGAAGCCAGGGCTTGGTTAAGCGAATTATTGCCTTATACAGCTAAGGTTGTAGATGACCTTTGTTTTGTAAAAAGTATGTACACAGAAGCCATTAACCATGACCCTGCGCTTACCTTTTTTCAAACCGGTGCACAAGTGGGCAACCGCCCTAGCATGGGCTCGTGGATGAGCTATGGGCTGGGTAGCGAAAATAAAAACCTGCCTGCCTTTTGTGTTTTATTATCTAAAGGAAAAGGCAACGGCCAAGGCGTTTATTCAAAGCTATGGAGCAATGGCTTTTTAGATTCTATACATCAGGGCGTACAATTTAGCAGCGGCGAAAACCCTGTGCTATATTTAAACAATCCGCAGAGCATTAATAAAACAGACAGGCGTGCCATGCTGGATATTATTGCCGAACTAAACCAGCAATCATCCGATGCGTTTAACGACCCTGAAATTAATGCGAAGGTGAAGCAATACGAGCTTGCCTACAGGATGCAGACTGAAGTGCCAGATGTAACCGACCTATCGAAAGAACCGGAGTCAATTATAAAATTATACGGGCCAGATTGTATGGTGCCAGGAACTTTTGCCGCCAACTGTTTACTGGCAAGAAAACTATCCGAAAACGGTGTCCGCTTCGTACAAACTTATCACCAGGGCTGGGATGGGCATAATAATTTGCCGGGCGAAATAGCAGGGCAATGCAAGGATACCGACCAGGCATCCGCGGCCTTGATTACAGACTTAAAACAAAGAGGGCTGTTAGATGAAACGCTGGTAATTTGGGGGGGCGAATTTGGCCGCACCAATTATTGCCAGGGCATACTAACCAAAGATAATTATGGCCGGGACCATCACCCGCGTTGCTTTACCATTTGGATGGCTGGCGGAGGCGTAAAGCCTGGCGTGTATGGTGAGACGGATGAGTTTGGTTACAACATTATAAAAGACCCGGTGCATGTGCACGATTTTCATGCCACGGTATTGCATTTAATGGGCATCAACCATGAGGAGCTTACTTTTAAAAACCTTGGGCGCCGGTACCGTTTAACAGATGTAGCTGGCAACGTTATCCCAGGGCTGATAGCCTAAAAAAATCGTGTTGTATTATTCAAGAAAAAAGTGATTGCCCATTTTATAAAACCAAAGCCTACCACATAAATGCAACGTTGTAAAAATGTATTGTTTAATGTATTGCTAAGCCTTAATTTATTACTGTTATTTTTTGTAGCGATGGCAGATAAATTGGTAGTGCCGCCCTGGCTACAGGTTGTAGGCCGCATGCATCCTTTAGTACTGCATTTCCCCATCGTTTTATTGATTGTGTACATTGTTTGGAACTTTATTTTTTCTTCCAGGATTAATTTGGAGCCAGGCATAAAGCCCATTGGCGAGTGGCTGCTGCTGATGGGCGCATTAACTGCGGTAATAACTGCCATTATGGGTTTGTTATTATCTAAAGAGCCAGGCTATAATGCAAACGATTTATGGTGGCATAAATGGAGCGGCGTTAGCATTTCCTTTTTATCTTTTTTCTGGTATGCAGGTACAAACCAGGTTAGGGCAATAAAATACTTTCATCCAATTGCCGGAAGCTTATTTGTGGTGCTGATAATTTTAACCGGGCACCAGGGAGCAGGCATTACGCATGGAGAAGGTTTTCTATCTGCTCCGGTAACGCTTGCAACCGTTAAGCCCATTATTGCTATAGAAGATGCCGTGGTATTTACAAATATGGTACTACCCATACTGCAAGCCAAATGCATCAGTTGCCATAATAATAATAAAGCTAAAGGCGAGTTAATAATGGAAACTCAGGCATCGTTGTTAAAGGGGGGCAAACATGGGCCCTTGTGGCAAAAAGATGAGCCATTGCTGAGTTTATTATTACAGCGTATCCACTTGGAACAAGATGATAAAAAACATATGCCGCCCGCAGGCAAGGCCCAGCTGGATGATGATGAAAAGCAAATTATTTTTCAATGGATAAAAGGAGGGACTAATTTTACCGCCAAAGTAAACCAGTTGCCAGCAACAGATAGCCTGCATATTTTAGCCAATAAAATATTTACCGGCAAGGCTGCCGAAGTGTATGCTTTTGAGCCCGCCAATGAAAAGGAAATAGCAAAGCTAAACAACACCAACCGGCTCATCCATCCAATAGCACTCGGCTCGCCGGCATTGGCGGTAAACTTATATAACCGCAAAAATTTTAATAGCGGCTGGTTAAAAGAACTGCTGGTATTAAAAGAGCAGATTGTATCGCTGGATGTTGCTTACATGCCTTTAAAAGAAGAAGATATTGCCAGCATAGCACAGTTCCATAACCTGCGTAAACTTAACCTCAATTTTACATCGGTACCAGGTAAAAGCCTGACGTTATTAAAGCAGCTTCCAAACTTAAGCCACCTTTCTTTATCTGGTACGCAGCTAACTAAAAAAGATGTGGAGCCTTTGTTTGCGTTACCAAAATTAGCTTCCATTTATTTATGGGATGCCCCCGTTTCACTAAATGAAATAGCGGCATTAAAAAAGATAAATCCGTTGATGAGGGTAGAGGCTGGTTTTACGGATGATACTGTGCTGCTAAAATTAACGCCACCCATACTTGAAACAGAAGAACGCATTATTACCACACCGCTTGCTTTACATTTAAGGCATTATATTAAAGGCGTTACCATCAGATATACCATTGATGGCACCGTGCCCGATAATATCCATTCGCTCATTTATACGCAGGATGTACCGCTAAATAAATACACTAAATTTACGGCCAAAGCATTTAAGCCGGGCTGGTTAGGCAGCGATTCTATAATAGCCATCTTTTATAAAAATACCTTTAAGGCAGATTCAATACAATCCCTACTGCCATTGGATTCTACCTATAAAGGCACCACGGGCGCTACTACATTGATCAACGGCGAAAAAGGCGACTTTGATTTCAGGAGCGGCAAGTGGCTTGGTTTCCGGAAATCAAAAATGGAGATGATATTATCTTACAAAGAACCAGTAAAAATTTCCAGTGTCACCCTAAGTTCATTGGTTGATATTGGCGGGTTTTTAATGCCGCCGGTTTCTATTGAAGTATGGGGAGGCATAAACGTTAAGCAAATGAAATTACTTGGTAAAATAACGCCGGAGCAACCCAAAATGCAAATACCTGCTTACCAAACGGCATACGATTGTACCTTTACTGCCACCACAGTTAAATGCATAAAAGTGATTGCGGTGCCGGTTGCAAAATTACCTTTGTGGCATGCGGGCAAAGGGCAAAAAGGCTGGGTTTTTGTTGATGAAATTTTTGTTAATTAAGTAGAGGGTAGAAGCGTGATGGATCTTTTACTTACGTTGATAGGCATAACCAGTTTGTACCGCTTGCAGATAAAAAATGGATTCATTTTAAAATTTTACTGGTCATTTTTCTTACTGCTTATTTTAATAAATCCATAAAATTTGCAGCATGCAATTTTGTACATTACTAAATAATTACAATGGAGTTTAAAATTTTTTTATATTTTATCGCCATTTTTATTGTAGTACTTTTTTGTAGTTATATCTTTCAACAAAGAAAAATTGGCAAAGGCTACAGCACAACAGTTAAATATGAACTTGAAAAAGATTGGCTGCTATTAACAGATAGCATGTTGTAAGGTAACCCTACTGGTATTGGCATCGACACCAATCAAAACATTTTTATTTTCCATAGAGCAAGTAGGGAATGGAATTTCTTTACTCCTTTGCCAGGCTCTTTAATTGAAGAAAAAACCATACTGATGGTTGACAAGGAAAGTGGTAAAATAATAAATAGCTGGGGTACCAATTTGTTTGTTATGCCTCATGGCTTAACTGTTGATAATGATAATAATGTTTGGGTAACAGACGTGGGGCTTCACCAGATTTTTAAATTTAATCATGATGGGCAATTGCTTATGAAAATTGGTGAAGCAAAAGTGCCGGGAAATGATAGGACGTATTTTAATAAACCTACTGATGTTGCCGTTTCCAAGGATGGTTCTTTTTATGTAAGCGATGGATATGGCAATAGCAGGATCATTAAATTTTCTGCCAATGGAAAGTACCTTTTCGAATGGGGCAAAAAAGGTAATAGGCAAGGTGAGTTTAACATACTGCACGGCATCGACATAGACAATGATGGAAATATATTTGTTGCCGACAGGGAAAATTACCGCATGCAAGTGTTTGATTCTTCAGGCAAATTTATAAAACAGTTTGTTGATGAAAATTTTGGGAATATTTGTGCAATAACAATTGATAAAAAAAGCAGGCAAGTATTTACAGTTGATGACTTGTCATTTTTAAAGATGAAGCACATAGGTTCCGACTTTATCATTATTGATTCAGCAGATAAAATACAAACTCGGCAGGGAAGGAGTGGATCCTACAACGGTACAACTTGTTGGTACCACGATATTGCCATTGATAAAGAACAAAACGTTTATGTTTGTGACATCTTAAGGAACAGGGTTCAAAAGTTTAGGAAAATTGTATTACGGTAAAATAGTTAAACAGAAGTAGCAATATTAGATAAGTAAAATTCTAGTTTAAGTATACGTGTTTAACCGGCATTCAAATTTGAAAAGAAAGATAAAAATAAATAACAATAAACCGTAGGCTATATCTTAGATACAAATATGCAATACGCCAGGCTATTTACATTTTTGTTATTGCCTTATAACACCACCACATTAATACTCCTTTTTGTTTTATCCGGTCTAGTAACTTCTATCGTATAAATACCGGCTGCAAGCCCATTACCCGTAAGTATTTTTTGCGAAGCGCTGCCGCCACCATGTTCAATGTTTGTAAGCGCCAAAACTTGCCCAAAACTATTTATGACCTTAACAGCATACCTGCCCGCTGGCATATACTTTAGCTGCAGGGTAACTGCTTTACCGGTTATCGGGTTGGGGTAAATACTGGTGCCTGCAGCAATACCTTCAATTGTAACGGGCACTATTTTACTGAAGCCCGTACTGCCATCTTTATTATAATTTTTAATACGGTAGTAAGTGATGCCTGCGGTGGCAGTGGCATCTTCAAAGGCATAGCTACTGCTTAGGGCATCGCCTTGTTTTAATAAGATAGTGGCTGCTGTTGCAAAGTGCAGGGTATCGGTGGCTTTTTCAACAGCATAGTTTTTTACGCCAGCTTCATTTTGTACCCGCCAGTTTATTAGCGTTATATTATTTTGAGGGTAAGCTTTTATATTGCAATAGGTTACTTGCATGGGCTTAAAAACTACATAAAAACGGTTAGCTGCTTTGGATGCGGTACTGCTATTGGCTTCAAAATTTACGGAAGTATTTTTGGTGGCGCTAAGCAGTACCGGTTTATTGGTATAGCTATCCATCAGCCATGGCACTAAGGCCGAACTTAAATAGAGCGGCTCAAATTTAAACTGGTATTTACGCTCTCTCATTTTTGTAAGCTTAAAAAAAATAGTGTCGTTAGCAACAAGCCATGGCCTGCGGTCGGCCGCCAGCGAAACATTGTTATCTTGTATAGAAAATGTTTCCAGTATATTATTGAACTTAAAAGCATCCTGGTAATCTATACCCGCACTAAACTTGTCGTTGAATTGTGCAATATTGCCATCCGCTATCCAGGTACTGTCGTTATCATATAGTAAATACAGGTTGGTCCTAAAAGAGCCAATTATACCGTAATCTTGCGCCAGTAAGGGTTGAAGAGAGCAGATAAATAATAAAAGATAGAAGCATAGCGCCTTCTTACTCATTGTAAAAATGGTTTTCATTTGTAACAGGGTTTATAATTGTAGTACTTACTTATGTATTAATTCGTTGCTCTTTTTTTAATTTAAGCAATAATATATCAATGCCGTTAAGTTAAGACCTTTCCTCTCCTTTGGAGAGGGTTAGGGTGAGGTAAAGACAAACATATAGATCCTTAACTTAACGGCATTGAATAATATATGCAAGCTATATAATCTGCCATTTCTGCCTTGTAGCTAAATAAGCCTATCTGGCGTAGTTTTTTTACTACTTGCCTGCTAGTTGGTAGTAATTTTTACAGCTTTTACAAATTATGCTGCCCACTAATTTTTTTAAAAAAAGATGCAATTTAATTAGTGTGGTGATAAATATGGGTAAAAGGAAATGCTACCTAAAGCCAGCCTGCTCGATTAAAATTTATTTGTATAAAATCAACTATATAAATGTTGATGGCTTCGCATGGAAGGCGCCCATATTGTTTGAGCGTTAATTTGATTTATACCCAGCTACTTTTGCTTTGCCTTAAAATGCCTACATTGTTTTATTTTCTAAAAATAATGTGCACAAATAATAATGACTGCCTTGTCTAAAAACCGAAACCAATTACTATTACTATTATTAATTTGTAGCAGCAGCTTTACAGCTTACGGCCAACAATCAGCAACCTATAAGCCACCGGTTTTTGCAGATAACAACAGGCTACAAAAAATACAAACCACCTATAAGCTGGTAGATAGTTTATTTAAGGCTTACGCCGATAAGAACCATTACCCCGGTATGGCCTTTGGGTTGGTGATAGATGGAAGCCTGGTATATTCGGATGCTTTCGGGTACACTGATATTGCAAAGAAAACCCCCGCCACAACAACATCTCTTTTTCGCATTGCCTCCATAACCAAAAGCTTTGTGGCAATGGCTATTTTAAAATTAAGGGATGAAGGCAAGCTACAGTTGGATGACCCCGCATATAAATACATACCCGAAATGAAAGGTGTACAATATTTAACTACAGATGCATCGCCCATTACCATACGCAACCTGCTAACACATGCCGCCGGCTTTCCGGAAGATAACCCGTGGGGCGACAGGCAGCTGCAAAACATCGATGATGAGCTGATGGCACAAATAAAAAAGGGCATCAGTTTCTCTAACGTAAATGGCGTAGCCTACGAATACAGCAACCTTGGCTTTACGCTTTTAGGGCATATTGTAACAAAGGTTTCGGGCAAGCCTTTCGATGAATATATTACCGAAAATATTTTACGCCCGCTTGGCATGTCCCACACAAAATGGGAATACACGCAAGTGCCCGAAACGATGCTGGCACACGGCTACCGCTGGCTGAACGAGCAATGGGTAGAGCAGCCAATTTTGCACCACGGCAGCTATGGTGCCATGGGCGGGCTTATAACTTCTATTGAAGATTTTAGCAAGTATGTTGCCTTGCACCAAAGCGCCTGGCCACCCGCCAATGATAAAGATAACGGTCCCATTAAACGCAGCTCCTTACGGGAGATGCACCAGCCCTGGAACGTGAGTGGGCTGTACCCGCATAACAAATTTCCAACAGGGCAGGAATGTGCTACCGTGTCTGCCTATTGCTATGGCTTAAACTGGATGAAAGACTGCAATAATAAAGTGTACGTAGGGCATAGCGGCGGCTTGCCCGGCTTTGGCAGCCAATGGCGTTTTTTACCTGAGTATGGCATTGGCATAATTTCTTTTGCCAACCTTACGTATGCTAATGCGGGCGCCATTAACCTGCAGGTGCTGGATACTATAATTACGCTGGCGCACTTGCAGCCAAGGCAACTGCCCCCATCATATATACTGCAGCAAAAAAGCAAGATGTTGGCAAGCCTGTTGCCCAATTGGGATAATGCGGAAGCAAGCCAGCTTTTTGCCGGTAACTTTTTTATGGATTACCAGCTGGATGCTTTACGCAAAGAAACAATAGCAATTTTTGCGGATGCCGGTAAAATTTTGAAAGTAAATGATGTAGTGCCTCAAAACCAGTTGCGGGGTAGTTTTAAAATAGAAACCGAGAAGAAAAATATCGAAGTATTTTTTACATTAACGCCCGAAAATCCACCGCTGATACAGGAGTACCATATCCTGGGTGTACAAAAAATAGGTAAACAATAGTATCGGGTATCCAGCTATTTTTATTTTGTCACTTTTAAATAGTCAATAAACCAGCATTAATTTTTATGGATTTAACACAATCAACCTCAAAGCCTCATTACCCTATTCTTGATGGGCTGCGTGGCGTGGCAGCTATTATGGTAGTTTCCTTCCATATCCTTGAAGCGAACGCCACCAGCTCGTTCGACCAGATTATCAACCACGGTTACCTGGCCGTTGATTTTTTCTTCCTCCTTTCTGGCTATGTGGTTGGGTATGCCTACAACGACCGCTGGGGCAAAATGACGGTTGGTAGTTTTTTTAAGCGCCGCCTGGTAAGGCTTCAGCCAATGGTTGTAATGGGCTCGGTTATCGGTGCGATATGTTTTTATTTTCAAGCTGGCGCTTTGTGGCCGTTAATAAGCAAAACGCCGGTGTGGCAAATGCTTATGGTAATGGCAATTGGATTTACGCTACTGCCAATACCACCATCAATGGATATACGCGGCTGGGCAGAAATGCATCCTTTGGATGGGCCTGCATGGTCGCTATTTTTTGAATATTTAGCCAATATTTTTTACGCCCTTTTTGTAAGGAAGTTTTCAAAAACAGCGCTTGTGATATTGGTGGTATTGTCGGGCGCCGCATTGCTGCATCTTGCAATAACAAGCCCCCGCGGCGATGTTATCGGCGGGTGGTCTATTGATGCAACGCACCTGCACATAGGCTTTGCAAGGATG
This sequence comes from Ferruginibacter sp., assembly GCA_025351645.1. Lineage (GTDB taxonomy): Bacteria > Bacteroidota > Bacteroidia > Chitinophagales > Chitinophagaceae > Ferruginibacter. The sequence continues at coordinate 51,188 of JANXVN010000071.1, read as the reverse complement.
ATGTACCCATTTTTTGCAGGTTTGCTGCTAAGCCGCATAAGTAAGCTGGTACCTGTTAAAAACGCTTTTTTAGTATGTAGTTTTTTAGTGGCGCTTGTACTGGCAATGCCAAGGATTGGTGGCAGCGGCCACTTATGGATGAACGGCCTTTATGATTCCCTAACGATTATTTTTATCTTTCCGGTAATTGTTTATTTAGGTGCGGGCGGCGAGGTAAAAGGAAAATTCGCAACACGCACCTGTAAGTTTTTCGGCGATATCAGTTACCCGATTTACATAACGCATTACCCGCTAATATACATTTACACGGCATGGGTAGCCAACAATAAAATTCCGCTTCGGCACGCATACCCCGTTGGGCTGCTGGTACTTTTTAGCAGCATAGCTATAGCTTATGCCTGCCTAAAATTTTACGATGAGCCAGTTAGGCTTTGGTTAAAAAAGAAAGTATTAAAAGATGGATAACCGCTCTTCCGTTGGAGAGGGGCTGGGGGTGAGGTTAAAAGAAACAGCTGATAAACTAACAGCATTAAATTAATTTTGTACAACAATAATTTACAGCGCGTTATAAGATTCTCTGATCGGTTTAAGCATACAACAATAATAAAATGAAAAAAATAATTCTTTACACACTGATATGCTTAGCAACATTGTCTTGCAGTAAAAATAGTAGTGGCGGCGGGGGCACAACGCCAGTAGTAACACCGGTTACGCCTGCAACAGATAGTTTTGTAAAAGGGGCAGATATTGGCTGGCTTACACAGATGGAAGCTGCCGGCATTAAATTTTATAACAATGCTGGCACAGCGCAGGAATGTATAACATTATTAAAATCAGTAGGCGTTAATACCATCCGGCTTCGGGTATGGGTAAACCCTGCAGATGGCTACAATAACATGGCCGATATGGTAGCAAAAGCAGTACGTGCAAAAAATGCCGGTATGCGCATCCTGATAGATTTTCACTACAGCGATACCTGGGCAGACCCCGGCAAGCAAACAAAGCCTGCCGCCTGGGCCACGCAAGATTTTGCTACAATAAAAACATCGCTGGCAACCCACACAACTGCCGTACTTACTGCATTAAAAAACAATAACGTATTGCCAGAGTGGGTGCAGGTGGGCAACGAAACCAATGATGGGATGCTTTGGCCAGATGGAAGGGCATCTACCAATATGGCTAATTTTGCACAGTTGGTCAATGCAGGGTATAATGCTGTTAAAGATGTTTTTCCAACAGCAAAAGTAATCATACATATTTCCAACGGGTGGGATAATAGTTTGTTCCGATGGATGTTTGATGGCTTAAAAACCAATGGCGCAAAGTACGATGTTATAGGGCTGTCCATATACCCAACGGCTGCTAATTGGGCAACGTATAATACGCAATGCCTTACCAATATGAACGATATGGTAAGCCGTTACAACAAAGAAGTAATGATTGTAGAAGCCGGCATGCCCTGGGATGATGCCGCCAATACCAATGCTTTTTTAACCGATCTTATCGCAAAGACAAAGTCTGTTACCGGCAACAAAGGGCTGGGCGTTTTATACTGGGAGCCAGAAGCCTATAATAACTGGCAAGGCTATACGCTGGGTGCATTTGACAATTCCGGTAAGCCAACCATAGCAATGGGGGCGTTTTCAAAATAAGCATGCATCTTCAACTACCGTCTTAAAAAATACATTTATTGCCCCGGCTAATACAGCAGCTATGTGGGGCTGCGGTGGCGTCGCACATTTATACAAATACAGCAGCTATCATGAACATTAATGAACTATGCACGGGGCGTAAGCCAACGGCAACTACATGCTCTATACGCAGTAACAGGCCGCGGCCAATCCCTTCAAAAAAATACATTAAACCCTGGCTTTTAAAATACTATTTTTATCAGCCAAAATAACTTACCATGCAAAAAGCCATCGTTTTTCTTTTATTGTTTTCTATCTTTTTAACTACTAGTATTACCGCACAAACAACACCTCGCAAACGGATAAGTTTTGATGATGGCTGGGTGTTCCACCTCGGTAACGCATCAAATCCAGAAAAGGATTTTAATTATAGTATTGCAAACATTTTCGCAAAATCCGCCGCCAATACAGGTGCGGCTATGGACGTAAATTTTAAAGATAGCGCCTGGAAAAAAGTAAGCATACCGCACGATTGGGCAGTTGAATTACCTTTTGCGCAATCAGATAATTTTGATGTAATGGCGCATGGCTACAAGCCTGTCGGTGGGTTATTTCCGGCTACAAGCATTGGCTGGTACAGAAAACATTTTATGGTTGCCAAAGCCGATTCTGGGCAACGGTTCCAAATTCAATTTGATGGCATCGCAAGGGATGCTAACATTTGGCTGAATGGTTTTTATCTTGGTAATAACAAAAGCGGTTACCTCGGTGTTGCATACGATGTTACTGATTTTATAAATTTCAACAAAGAAAATATACTGGTAGTAAGGGCAGATGCTTCCCAATACGAAGGCTGGTTTTATGAAGGCGCAGGCATTTACAGGCACGTATGGCTTAATCAATTTAATAACCTCCATATTATAAACGACGGGGTTTTTGCTTACTCCAAAGTAAAAAATAATACTGCATTAATTTCTGTAGAAACAACAGTAGGCAATAAAAATTTCGATGCCGCTTCCACTTCCATAAATACTTATCTTACCAACCGTGCTGGGCAAATAATTGCTGCTTCAAAAGCACAGGCAGTAACCTTATACCCGGAGGATGAAAAAACCGTTAAGCAGGATATTGAAATTATAAACCCAACACTTTGGTCGTTAGAAAACCCTTACCTGTACAGGGTTGTAGTGGAATTAAAATCAAACGGAAATATTGTGGATAGTAAAATAGCCCGTTTTGGCATACGTACCATCGATATAAAAAATACTGGTGTTTTCCTAAATGGAAAACATGTAAAAATTTACGGCACAAACAACCACCAGGACCATGCAGGCGTAGGCTCCGCTTTGCCGGATTACCTGCAGTATTACCGCATTGGCTTATTAAAAAATATGGGTGCCAACGCATACCGTACCAGCCACAATGCACCCACGCCAGAATTGCTGGAAGCTTGCGATAGCCTTGGTATGCTGGTGCTGGATGAGCAGCGTTTACTAACCAGTAGCGCCGAATATTTAAACCAATTTGTACGTTTGGTAAAGCGTGACAGAAACCATGCATCCTTATTTTTATGGAGCATCGGCAATGAAGAAGGCTACATCCAAAAAAACGATTATGGCAAAAGGATAGCACAAACCTTCATTGCCAAATTAAAACAATTAGACCCCACCCGTACCTGCACCTACGCAGCAGATATGGGCAACGAATTTAAAGGTGTTAACGAAGTAATACCGGTAAGAGGATTTAACTATCGCCAATTTGCAGTGGAAGATTATCATAAAGACCACCCTTTGCAACCTATTCTTGGAACCGAAATGGGCAGCACAGTAACCACCCGTGGCGTGTATGAAAAAGATAGCATAAGGGCCTATTTGCCAGACCAGGATATTACCGCTCCATGGTGGGCAAGCAAAGCAGAAGACTGGTGGAAGCTGGCGGCGGTAAACGATTATTGGCTAGGCGGTTTTGTATGGACTGGTTTTGATTACCGGGGAGAACCAACGCCATACCAGTGGCCTAACATCAACGCGCATTTTGGCATTATGGATGTATGCGGTTTTCCGAAAAATATTTATTATTATTACCAAAGCTGGTGGACAGATAAAGATGTGCTGCACATTTCGCCGCACTGGAACTGGAGAGGCAAAGAAGGCAAGCCAATTGATGTTTGGGTAAATACCAATGCAGATAATGTGGAGCTATTTTTAAACGGTGTAAGCTTAGGCAAAAAAGCGATGCCCCGCAATAGCCATTTGCAGTGGAGCGTTAATTATCAGCCTGGCATATTGCAAGCCGTCGCTTATAAAAAAGGAAAGAAATTATCTGCACAAGTTGAGACTACCGGCCTGGCTGCCGAGGTAGTAATTACACCTTTAAAAACAACTATCACCGCAGATGGCAAAGATGCCACGGTAATTAATGTAACCGTAATTGATAAAGAAGGCCGGGAAGTGCCAGATGCCGATAACCTTATTAAATTTAACATCAGCGGCGAAGGAAAAATAATTGGCGTTGGAAATGGAGATCCCAGTAGCCACGAACCCGATAAATGTGCAGATGGTACATGGCAAAGAAATTTGTTTGGTGGCAAATGTCAGGTAATTGTACAATCAAATAGTAATGCCGGCAATATTAAATTTGTGGCTACTGCAACTGGGTTATGGCCGGGCTCCACAGATATTGCCACCATACCCCCACAAAATATAGCTACGATAACTATCGATAAAAATTATGTACTAAAGGGCGAAGCAGCAAAGGGTAGGAGCATGGATAAAATGCTTGGTGCGGATATTTCTTTCTTGCCGCAACTGGAAGATAAGGGGATAAAATTTTCTGATAAAGGCGTTACTAAAGATGCTATCGAAATCTTAAAAAGCCATGGCTTTAATTATGTAAGGCTACGCTTGTTTAACGACCCTGCAAATGATAGTGGCTATGCTACCGGAAAAGGCTTTTGCGATTTGGCACATACGCTTCAAATGGCAAAAAGAGTTAAGGCCGCCGGGCTTAGATTATTGCTCGATTTTCATTACAGCGATACCTGGGCCGACCCTGGAAAGCAGTACAAGCCTGCAGCGTGGAAGAATTTATCTTTTAATGGTTTAAAAAAGGCATTGTACGATTATACAAAAAATGTGCTGCAGCAAATGAAAGATCAAGGCACCGTGCCAGACATTGTGCAGGTGGGCAACGAGATTAATCATGGCATGGTTTGGCCAGAAGGCAGCATTGCTAATCCCGATAATTTAGCACAGCTTATCAGTGCCGGTATTTCGGCTGTAAAATCGGTCAGCCCTTCAGTAGTAATTATGTTGCATGTAGCCCTTGGCGGCCAAAATAATGAATCGGTTTTCTTTATAAATAATATGCTTGCTCGAGGCGTACATTTTGATGTGATTGGCGAATCTTACTATCCAAAATGGCACGGTACGCTGGATGGGCTGCGGGATAATTTAACTAACTTGGTACAAAGGTTTGGTAAAGATGTGGTGGTGGTTGAATACTCTCAATTAAAAGAAGAAGTAAATAAAATTGTTTTTGAGTTACCCGATGGAAAAGGAAAAGGTACTTGTATTTGGGAACCGCTCAGCACCTGGGAAACTATCTTTGAAATAGATGGTAAAGCAAATAATTTATTGATAAAGTATGATGATATAAAGCGGTCATTCATACCCTGATAATGCATTATGCTGTTGCAGGTTATTATTTTTGTTTCCTGCAATCCTGAACTTATTTATTGCCTTCTTATGCCTTTAGATAAAAAGCATATGGAGGCAATTTTTTTGTAGGCTTCCTAATAACTCGGGTAATATTAAACCACAACTATCATCAATAATCAAATTCAATCTCCAAAGAAAAGTGCCTTTGCATCGATGGGTAAGTGGGTTACCTTAAATAAATAGCGCCAACATTAAATAAATGTTATATGGAAAATCCTATGTATAAACAGCCTGGCGTTGGCATGCAGATTGCTCTTTGGGTTGCAGGCAGTAATACCGGCTGTTTTATAAAGAAGGGCTATGTAATTAAAGAAAATTTAAGCAGGTTAATAACGGGCAGTTTTTTTATGGTACAGTACAAATTATACAAACATTTATAAAAAAAAAGAGGGGCTGACTGTAAAGACAGTGCCCCGTTTTTAATCCGTACCCTATGAAAACTTTCAGCAAGTTAGTAAAAAAAATATAAAATTGTGTATAAACTTTTATTGAAGCGAAAAAATAAATCATAAATATCTCGGGTGCTGATTATTTTTCAACCATTTTAAGGAGCCAGGCAAAATACTTTCTTGCCGATAATTATTTCTTTGTAAAAGCACCGAATTTTAATAATGCTCCAACTATTTTTGAGTACATTCAATAAATATTTTTTGAAGGTATTTTGCATAATTAGTTAGCAGCTATTTGAGTTACAAATACATCAGGTTCGTTAAGCTAAAGGCTTTCTCTCTTTTGAATGGGGTTAAAGGATGAGGAAAAGACAATCATTTTTTCCTTAACTTAACGGTATTGAAAGCAGCCATCTTGAAATAAAAAAAATAATCAGGTATGATAAGAATGATAGTGAGTATTTTTTGTTTTTTAGGCTTGTCGCTAATGCTGAATGCACAAACAAATAATGTAATAATGCCCGGTGAAATCTGGCCGGATAATAATGGCAACCCTATTCAGGCACATGGCGGCGGTATTATAAAAATAGGCATGCTTTATTATTGGTATGGTGAAGAAAGGCGGCAGGGGCTTGATACCAATTATAGGTTTGTAAGTTGTTATTCCTCCGCCAACCTTGCTAGCTGGAAGTTTGAAGGCGATGCATTAAAAATGGCTGATCCGGATAGCCTGGGCAGTAAATGGATACTGGAACGCCCAAAAGTTTTTTATAATAAAAAATCTAAAAAGTATGTGATGTACCTGCATGTAGATGGCCCTGTAAAAGGCATCCAGGGAGGCTACAGCTACGCCAGGGTAGGCATAGCCGTTAGTAACAAGCCTGCAGGGCCGTTTAAATATGTAAAAACCTTTCGCCCGCTTGGCCACGAAAGCCGTGACATAGGGCAGTTTATTGATGACGATGGAACAGCTTACCTAATTTTTGAAGACAGGCCCTTTGGTTTTCGCATAGCCAAATTATCGGCCGATTATATGGGTTTAGAAAAGGAGATGTGCCTTATCAAACAACCTATGGAAGGCGGTGCTATCGTGCATTACAAAGGCTTGTACTATGTATTGGGGTCTTCTTTAACCGGCTGGGATGCCAACCCAAACAGGTACGCCACGGCTACTTCTTTAGAAGGCCCATGGAGCAACTTTAAAGACGTAGCCTTGCGGGAGAAAAAAACTTATGGGGCACAATCAAGCATGTTGCTAAAAGTAGTTGGTACCAAAACCACTACCGTTATTTTTATAGGTGATATCTGGAAGCCATCCACACAATGGGATAGCCGCTATTTATGGATGCCTGTTGAAATTGGTAATGGAAAATTGTGGCTGCCACAACCTCAGCCATGGAAGCTGGATATTAATACGGGCGGGCATATAATTAATCCACCAGTTGTAAATAAACCGTAATTTAACCTGCAATAAAATTATATGTTATCTACATTTAGGCATAACCCGTCACAAGTAATAACTATCTGTACGCAAGGGCTTTGGGCATCTTTTTTATTAATAGGATGATGTCCTACAGCGTTATTTTATAAAACTATTATGCAACCATCAAACAAAAATATATTGAATATTGAAACTGGAGTAATTTGTTGTTTTGGTGAAGTAATCTTACGGTTTTCGCCGCAGCTAAATGGTAAGTTTATTGAGCAGGCATCTATGCCCGTTTATGTAGGCGGTGCCGAATTGAATGTTGCCACGGCATTAGCCAACTGGGGCTTGCAAGTAAAGTATATTACTGCTGTGCCGGATAATTATTTAGCAAGAGAAATTATAGCTTCTATCACACAAAGAAAAATTGATGCCAGCCAAATAAATTATGGCGGCGAAAGGATAGGCAGTTATTATTTGCCACAAGGCACCGACCTTAAAAACAATGGCGTAATATATGATAGGGCATACTCTTCTTTTGCCAGCTTAAAGCCTGGCAGCCTTAATTGGGATGCCTTGCTGGAAGGTGTTAGCTGGTTTCATTTTAGCGCTATAAGCCCCGCTTTAAATGAAGCAGCAGCAGCAGTTTGCCTGGAAGCGTTGCAAGCAGCGGCTAAAAAAAATATTACTATTTCGGTAGATTTAAATTACCGTGCAAAGCTTTGGCAATATGGTAAATTGCCTGTTGATATTATGCCTGCCCTGGTAAAATACTGCCATGTAATAATGGGCAATATATGGAGTGCGGAAACTTTGTTAGGCATGCCCTTATCGCCTGGGTTTAAACACGGGCATGGCAATAAAAATATTTATTTGCATGAAGCTTCCGTGGTAGCAAAAGCTATACAAAAGGCATATCCAAATTGCCATACAATTGCCAATACTTTTAGGTTTGATGAAGGCGAAGGCATACAATATTTTACAACTTTACATACGGTAGGAACTTGCTATTCATCTACCACCTATACTACTAAGCGTATTGTTGATAAGGTAGGCAGCGGTGATTGTTTTATGGCAGGATTAATTTACGGGCTTACCCAAAAAATGCCTTTTCAAAATATTGTTGAGTTTGCCGCTGCAGCCGCCTTTTGCAAGCTGCAGCAAATGGGCGATGCTACAACGAGTACCATAAATGATGTAAAAAAAATTATGCAAACAAATGGATAAGCAACAAGAAATTGTAAAATTATTAAACAGCCAGGGCTTAATGCCGTTGTTTTTTGATGCCAGTGAAAGCGTGAGCTTAGCCATAATGGAAGCCTTGTACACAGGAGGCGTTCGCTTGATAGAATATACTAACAGGGGCGAAGCCGCATTTGATAATTTTACGGCGATGAAGAAAGTGGCTATTGAGATTTACCCCGGCCTTTTTTTTGGTGCCGGTACAATTAAAGATGCCGCTACGGCACAATTATTTATTGATGCTGGCGCTGATTTTTTGATAAGCCCTGCACTGGCAATGGATGTGTACGAAGTAGCTAAAACAAATAATGTATTGTGGATACCCGGCTGCATGACGCCGACAGAAATTTTGCATGCAGAAAAAGCAGGTATACGTTTAGTAAAATTGTTTCCCGGTAATGTGCTGGGGCCATCGTTTATGCATGCTATTAAAGACTTGTTTCCTGCCATGCAATTTATGCCTACCGGCGGCGTTGATACCAGCCGCGAAAACTTGCACGCCTGGTTTAGTGCGGGTGTTTGCGCAGTTGGCATGGGCGGTAAATTGATAAGCGCCAAAACTTTACAGGACGAAAATTATAATAGCATTACCGAAACCGTACAAGAAGTATTGCACCATATACAACACATACAAATGCATGTATAATTTTTGTAAAATGATTATTTATTGCCTGCTAGCTACTAATAACTTTTTACAAACCCCTTTGTAAATATATTGTTGCCTTGTTTTATTTCTACCATGTAATAACCAACTGATAGGTTTTTAATATTTACGGATGAAGAAATTGATTGCCCAATCTTAATGAGGCAAGTAGTTTTTATTACTTTGCCTGATGCTGCTTCTAATATCCTTAAGGTAACTTTTTCGTTGCTATTAGTAACCATATAAACGTTTATATAATCAGCAGCGGGATTAGGGAAAATATTGACGGTAGACTGCTTTTGCTCCTCCTCTTTTAATACCAATAAATTATTTAATGATATGTATGATGTGGCTATTTTGGCAGCCTGGCTTACTGCTACTGCCTTAACAAATACAGGCGTTTCTGTAGCAATAATATTTAGTGCTCCGTTAGTAATGGCAACTTGTTGAAATACCATGCTGTCACTGCCAATTGTTGGCGTGTAAATCCTAGCCTGCGTTGTGTTTCCAAGGTTTAAAGTATATGGCGTAACCCTTCCTGTTTCATCCGGCACTACTATGGCGTAAGCAGTATCGCCGTTCAATATATACCGGTCAATAATAGGGTCGTTGTTGATGGTTGTATCAAATACATAATTGCCAAAAAGCTTATTAGTTTGAAAAAGGTAATCGGCAGCGGGCTTACGGCTCCTGTCTGCATTTATAAGCCCGCACGAGCTAAATTGGGTAGGTATATTCGGGTTACTATCATACATCTTATAAAAAAAAATCCTTTCTACTCCGGTGCGGGCATACAGCAACGAAGAACGCAACGACCAGTCAGCCTGTGTTTGAAGCACCGTTTTATCACCAATAGCAATCGCTTTATAAGGGCTACCCTGGTTAACATCATAGCCAAGCTCTGTTACCCATACTGGCATGTCGCTCACATATTTATGAGCGTTTTCTATAAACCCTGCAGCAACTGTAGCGGCACCGCTTACTTCGGGTGCAGCGCCCCTTACGGCATTGCCACCCTGCGATGTTTTCGCATCATTACTATAAAGATGATAGTTGATCACATCCCAGCAAACATCTACCGAACCATCGGGCTTAAAGCCTCTGTTTTGGCGGCACCAGTCTACCATGCCTTTTATATAATCGGTAGTAGCTAACGCTGTGCCACCCATAACAACCTGCATGTTTGGGTCTGCATTTTTTATACCAACAGCAGCCCCCATTGTGTTCTTATTGCCATCGTAAAAAGCGGATAAGTTGGCAGCGTATTCAAATGCTGTTTGGTATGCCCTTCGCCCCTCCCACCATTTATCCCTTTCATTATCGCATTCAATATAATGCACCGTGCCCAGCCCAATTTTAACGGCGTTAAAAAATCCGCCACCGGCTGATTTTGTACTATTCACGCTTACTAAGCTACTGCTTATATTGCTGTTGCCGCCATACCTCGCCGCATATTGAAAAGCAACTTTTGCCTGCTCCAGGTAAGATGCCGGATCTGTAAAATTATTGCCATACCGTACCGGAACATTATCAGCGTCGCGGTTGGAAGTAGGGTAGGTTGCTATCATCCACTGTGGCAATGTTTTAAGGCAGGCGAGCACTTCTATGCCTGCGGCTTTGCAGCTATCATATAAGGCATCGTAATTCCATCCGCCGCTAAGGGTTGGGTTAAATGAATAACCTCCTTCGGTAGATTCTAATTTTTCCCAATCCATATAATGCCTGAAGCCGGTAAATGTTTTGGCAGCCTTAAAATAAATAGGGTCAATTTTTGAAGGCATATTGGGCGCTTCAAAATTCCATTCAAAGCCATTTACGCCAAACATATTTTTTAACGGGTACTTCTTTTTAGCAGTCGCTGCAATGGTTGTACCGGCTGTGTAATTGCCATAAAACTCTATTTCTGTAGGAAAATTATTCCAGCTATTAATTACCAGGTAACGGATGTTGCTATAAGTGACCAGAAAACTAAATTGGGTAGGGTTGCTTGCATTAGGGCCAACCCACGTTTTATATTGCGACCCGGTAAAAGTTGCCACCAGTATTTTTTGACCGCTGTTAGTGATTACTGATATCGACACCGGCTGGCTATCGGTAACCCCAATACCATCATACATCCTTATGCCCGATAAGTCAATTTGTTCTCCATTTATAATTGGATAATAGCTATCATAATTATCAATTACTTTTCCCCAGCCTGTATGCACCTCTGTATCTATATTGCCATCAAATAAACTTTCCAGGCTACTACTGGCGTTGGTAAGTTGAAACCATCTTTTGCCATCAATGGGTATTTTTATATTGGCAGTTGTTTGTGCGGCTACAATTGAAATAGTATTTGATACAGGCGATGCTACAGTAAAATTATTGCTTGCAGGTTGTAAAGCTGTAATGGTTACAGTTCCAGCGCCTATAATGGTTGCAAGCCATCCGTTGTTTGTATTAGCTACCAATACTTTCATGGTATCAGATGACATGAAAGTAATAAGGCTACTTGTATCAGAGCTTGTAGCTATTAGTGCAAAGGCTGTGTCGCCTACAACTTTATCAGGCAGTGGGTTAAATGTAATAACCGCCTGAGCCGGGGTGCCAGTTGGCGGCGCAACAGCCGGGTTTCCAAAAACCTCTATTTTTTGAGGTATGCCATTGGCATATTTATGTATTATTATGGCGTCTGCTAAAATGGGGCTTGAAGCAGCCAGCGTTACAAATACTTTATATTGAGTACCGGTAAATGTGCCGAGCAAAGTTTTTTGGGTGCCATTTACTGCATATATAGTTGCGGGGTTATCGGTAAATACGCCTTCGTAATCATATAATAAAAGCCGGTTGATATTGCTCTTGGTTTCGAGCAATAAGGTTACATCTACATATTGCTTGTTAGCCGTACTCCAGATGCTGGGCACAAGGCTGTTAAGGTCATCGGTAAGCCAGGATGAATAATTTTGCCCTGTGTTTATGTTAGAGGAGATTGAGGTAATTTTAATCCTGCTATCGGCTTGGGCAGAACAGATAGTATAAATAATACTAAAAAGAAAACATAATAGTAGTTTTAGTTTCATGGGTAGGTTTAAAGGTTACTTTAAACAAACTGTGTTAAAGCAGTTTTATTGTGGCATATTTTATTAATTAAAAACTTAAAAAATAAATTAATGAATAAATTAGATGATTTTTATTGCTAATGATATAAAAATAAATGGAGTACGTATGGTTGTAATTATTGTTATTAAAATTTAATTATTTTTAATTGAGTATTTCTACTTATCAGTAAATACATCCTATTGTTGGGCAAATGCAGTATAGCTTCAATAAAATAAAATAAGCTGTAATTCAAAATAATAATGTAATGCCGTTATCACCCGCCAAAAAGCTAATGCTGCCTTCAAAACCATAAGTGAAAAGATACTTACCGGAGCCACTCCGGATGCAGTATTGAAAGAAGAAACGATCGAACAGAACAATAAGGATGCCCATGGCGATACAAAGGTGCTGCAGCTGCGCAGGATAGCCTGATGGGATGCAAAAGGAAGCCGTGTATACGAATTCATCAGCAATAATTTTGAGCTGGATGCACAGGTGGTTGCCGATATTTACAGGTACAGGTGGCGGATAGAACTGTTGTTCAAGAAGCTAAAACAGAACTTTCCGCTTCATTACTTTTTAGGAGACAATCAAAATGCCATAGAGATACAGATATGGTGTGCCCTGATTGCACTGCTGCTATTGAGCCACATCCATTACCAGAACAAATCGAAGATGGCATTCAGCAACAGGGTATCTATCCTAAGGATGCACCTGCCAAGTTACATCAATATAAAAGAGTTGCTGGCATTGCATAATAAGAAGCGGCTACGTAATAAAAAAATTGAAAGCAAGCCTGACCTGTTCAGCCAGTTTTAGCCCCCTGCTTTGAGGGTCATTTTTTGATTTAATTCCCAATCGAAGACTAGTTGAAGTAAAGTAGTATTTAGATAAATTAATCCCGTGTATTTGCAGCTATTTGATTAAGCCTGGTTATTTTATCCTGAACTTTTTTCTTAATTATAGCATCCTCCGAATTTGCCATGTTTGTCAGTATACCGGAGGCTTCAGATAATAGCTGTTTCCTTTGTTTTGATGTGGATATAATTTGCCCGGCATCTACCCTTGAAAGGTTGCAATCTACTTGGGCAAGCCGAAGTTCTGCATTAAGGGCATCCACCTTTTGTTGAAGGCTGTTTGATTTATTTTTATTTGCAGCATCGCTGACACTTATGTTTTTAACGTACTCATTTTCTAATTTTAATAGTTTGTCATTTTCCTGCTTAAGCGTACTATTAATCGTTACTAGGGCTACGACTTTATTACTCTGGTCTGCAATATTTCGCCTTAAAGCTATTACTTCGTCTTTTTCTTCTAAAATTGGCTCATCAGCTTGCTTGGTTTTTGTCACCATTTCCTTAATGGTGGTTTCAAGTAAGGCAATCTTATTATTTTTATCCCGGAGATCGTTTTGATTTTTAAGTGCCGCTGCCTGGTTTGGGCTTAACCCAGTCTTACTCATATTTATAGCAGTACGTAAGCTACCAACCGCCCCCCTGTTCTCTAAAATTGACCGGTAGCCAGCCAAAATGCTGGTAAAAAATTTATTTATGCCGCTATCGCCATGTATAGATGTATTTAGAAAGGCACTATCTAATGAACCACGAAATATTTCTTCTTGTACATAAATTTGCTGGTTTACGGAATCCTGCATTTTTTTACCATTCGGTTCTGTCAAAAGGGTAGCATATTGCTGGTCTAGTTGCTGTAAATCATTTACGCGTTTCGCTAGTACAGTATTGCATGCCAAAAGTGAAGTATAACTTGCATCGCCAGTTAAAGCTTGTTGGGGAGTACTTGCTTTAACGGCTTCTACACCTTCCTTATGCCAAACGGCTGCAAATAATAAAGATGCCAGCCCAGCTGTGGCTAATAACAATAAACAGAAAATAATTACTTGCTTTGTTTTATTGTTACTAGGTTTCATACACTGTAAAATTTGTTGTTAGCAATTTGGTTAAAGTTTTTGGTTTATAGGAAGCCTTACTATAACGATGCTATCATTTTCTTTAATTTTATTGTTAGCAATAGATGTTTCAGGATCCAGCAACGATGTGCCAAAAGATTTTTGAAGCAAAAAACGCCATCCACAAGGCTGTTGGGCCAAACCTGCTATTTCAATATCAGTGTCTATTTTTCTATCCGCAATAAACTGCTGAAACATTTTTCCTAACAACATACGGCGTGGGACTGTTACGGAAAATATTTTTTCTTCAACAGCCGATGGACTTATTTTAAGCTTAATTTTTATTTTCAAGACGTCTAAAATTAAGGCTGTTTTATTTGGGGAAAATCTTTTAGCTGGTATTACCCAATCCTGGTATGTTTTGGTGGATATTGCTTCAAAATATTTCCATGAAACTGCAATTATAGCCGGCAATAGAAAACTGCAGCCCGCAGCAACGGTTATTTGCTTGTATTCAAACTTAGCTTCATAAAATAGGGCGAAAATGACAATGCAACAAAGTAACGCTAATAATAAAGTGAACAATAAGCCAAACCCTAATTTTTTGTTTTGCAGGTTAGGTAAAAATGCCGGGTATAAAAATATATGTACAATGCCAACAATTAATAAAGAAGATAAATAAATAATTTTTTTTATATAAAAAGAGAAGCCCCATTCAATATTTGAGGTAAAAGCAATGCTTAGGGAACCCGTGATTAACAACACTAAACTACAATACAAAAAAGTTTTTATTATTGCATTGCCTCCAATAGCAGGCTTCTCAAAAGCAAGTCGTATATTGTTTGGTGCGCCATAATCCGTTGTATCTGCTTCCATGCTACTAATTATTTAAGTTGAAACGCAATGCCCACCTGTAAGCCAATATAGGTTATTGGTATACGTTGTATAATGGTTTGCGTAGGTGCATTAGGGTTTATATCACTGGAATTATCTGTAAAAGATTTTACAAAAACTACTTCACGCTGGCTGGTAGAAAATGTGTTTTCCAAATGCTTCTCATCTACCACATAATCTGTAAGCATCCTGTTCCTTATAACAAAAACAATATGTGAAAATTGCACTTCCGCAAAAAAACGTACATTATTACCAACTTTTACCTGCCCCCCAAATGCACCCATAAACCCAAAGGCAGGATTTTTTATACCCCATTTATATTTTTTAACTACGCTGTTGCTGCTATCCTTATAAAAACCCTGCCAGCCTGTGGAACTTGTACTATTGGTAATATCATCCTGAAGGCTATTGGGCCTAAAAGTAATTATAGCACCAAGCTTATTATACAAAAACCAATTTGGGCGGCTAATGGCTTTAAAAGTGATATTGGGTGTAAAACTTAGTAAAGTAGCCTTGTAAGAAGTAATGTTTCTTTCGGCATATTTATAATCATCTGCAATTCCGGGCGCGCTACTCATATTTTTTTGGTGAAAGCTCGAATCCCGGATTTTTTTTATCGTACTATTGAAATAATCAAAATCAATGCCTAAATTAATAAAATCATTTAATATAAAGGAGCCTCCAAAGCCAAATTTAAAACCATCTCCCAGACCTTTTGCTGGATTATCATAAGTAACCGTTTTGTTCGGCTTATTGGCACCGTCCTGCGTAACTACAATAGAACTTATATCATCCGGGTAAAATTTAAAAGTACTGCCCAATCCCATAGAATAACCACTATGGAAGTTAATAGTAAAATGGGGCTCTTTCACTATTTTAATTAAAGGCATAGATGAATCTGACTGCACAATAGGCTTACGGTAATACTGATGTTGCTGGCTAAATGCCAATACCCCTATCATACTAAATAAAGTAAATACTATAATTTTTTTCATAAAGCTGCTTTAAATGTTTCTGTGTTGATATATATTATTTTTTGCAATATCAGGCTGATAATAAGCTACTGTCAGGTACCATTAATTTGGATTATAAAAAATATATTGAAAAAGTTATTTTTCAACTTACTATTTTTCTACATGAGGAGGCAGTTAGTTTTTCGAAGAGTAGGACATTCTTTTAGCGAGTTACGTAATTTTAAAAAAAATGGTTTTAGGATGGCCTATCCAATTTTTAAATTTTGCATTAGATACAATAGTCAAAATTTGATAGGGGTGCCAGAAAAAAACTTTTAATCTATAATGATTCTCAGCCGTAGTCTATCCAGGTACAAAAGCTAAGTTTATATAAGTTTAGAAATTCATCCTCAATAACATCTATCTTCATAATGCACTACTTTTTGATACCCTTACAATGACAACCCTTCTACACAAAAAATACCTTCCCTGCATACGTATTGCCTATTCTACATAAAATTGCATTTTAACTCATACACATGAAATAATCAACCCAAAAACAATCATTATGGAAACTTCAGCATCAAAAAAGTACATCGCGGAATTTATTGGCACATTTTGTCTCGTTCTATTTGGCTGTGGTGCAGCAGTTATTGCCGGGGCAACAGCAGATGGCATTGCACCTTCGGGCATAGGCTTGCTTGGTATATCGCTTGCATTTGGTTTAAGCGTGGTAGTAATGGCCTATGCCATAGGGCCAATATCTGGCTGTCATATAAACCCGGCAATTTCGATTGCAATGCTAAGTGCAGGGCAACTGTCTTTAAAAGATACCGTGGGTTATATTGTTGCGCAATGTTTAGGCGCAATGGCTGCATCTGGCATTTTATATTTAATACTTACCGGCAAGCCGGGTTTTGAAATGAAAGAATATGCATTAGGTGCAAATGGCTGGGGCAGCGATTATCTTGGTAAATACAGTACCACCGCAGCATTTATTACCGAGGCTATATTTACGTTTATTTTTCTGATAGTAATATTTGGCACTACGGCAAAAAGGGCAAATCCGGCAATGGCAGGCCTGGCCATTGGCTTAACGCTAGTACTGATTCATTTGGTGGCCATACCAATTACGGGTACTTCTGTTAACCCCGCACGTAGCCTTGGCCCTGCTATTTTTGCTGGTGGAGAAGCTTTAAAACAACTATGGTTATTTATTGTAGCGCCGGTAGTAGGCGGCCTAGCAGCAGCAATGGTATGGAAATACGTTTTGGCTAGCGATGATTTGATAACTAAAAAAACAGTTGAAGTACATGAAGATATTTCGATTAACAGGCTATAGGCTTTAATTAAAATTTAAAAAAAATCCGCTTTATCAATCAAAGCGGATTTTTTATTTTTGAAAAGATATGTCATAACTATATTATTTAAAAAGTATAGTACTGTCGTTATAACTTATAGATAAATGTAGTATGCAGAGTACAATTTTCTACTGTGCTTGTGATTAATTTTACCCCCAATTCATTAGATGGCGTACAGTCTTTAAACTGCTATCTCTTTTTTGTTTTTAAGATGTTTATTGCCTTTATCGGATAGATAAAACGTTAATGTAATATTAAAGCATCTCCTATTTTTTACTGATCTGTTTCCAATGTTGCCCAAACTGTGTCAAGTTGCCCACGTTTTATACTAGCTGCAATAAATTAATTTTTTATGGTTTGATTTTTGAATATTATAAAATATCTATTCAATAAAATAAATGGTAACAATTAAATAAAAAGTGACATTAAACAAAAATTTAAACAAGAACAAAAAATCAACGAAATGAAAAAAGTAATAAGTTTATCAGTAGTAATTATGATGGGAATAACAGCAATGGCTCAGGACTCAACATCAACAATGAACAAAACCATGGGTAAAGAATCAATGCAAAGAAGTATGGATTCTACCATGACGCAAACACCGGCAACTTTAAGTAAAGATAGTACACTCAATGCCCAACGGCCAATGTCCGATAGCACCCGGAGTGCCGCAAATACTGCCAAAGATTCCACAACTTCAGCTACAACAACAACAACAATCACAACAGTTAAAGCTGCTGCAGATTCTGCAACCAAAGTAATACCTACAGATAGGGTTATTTTGAAGGATGATAAGATGTACATGGTAAAAAGTGGAGACAGTTCGTTACTTGAAAAAAGTTATAAACTAGAAAGTGGTGCGGTGGTATCAACTACGGGCAGCGTTAAATATCCCAGTGGAAGGGTAGTGCAATTAAAAAACGGCCAGTTTATTGAACTTGTGAAGCCATCATCTTCAGCTACCGAAACAAAGAAAACAACAGAATCTAAAAAAACTACCACTACAAAAAAGAGAGCCGGCAATGGCATGTAAGTACATACTTTTAATACTAATTTACACCTGGAAAACAATTGAAGGGGCGGCTTTTAAGCCGCCTTTTTATATGCTTAAAATTAATTTTTATTACTAATTTTTTAAAGGATTGGCTCAAATTCAGGCGCTTTGCCCCACCTTTGCACACATGGAAAATCAGGGGCTCTCTAAAACACAAATTACCATCATGGCCGTTACAGCCGGTATTTGTGTTGCCAACATTTATTACAACCAACCTATATTGAAGGAAATTTCTTTAAGCCTGCATACCGGCGAAAGCGAAGCTGGCATTATTTCGGTTTTAACACAGGCAGGCTATGGGCTCGGGCTTTTTTTTATAACGCCATTAGGCGATAAAATGAACAGAAAGAAATTGATTTTAAGCCTGCAGGCCGCACTAATAGCCACTTTGCTGGGCATGTGCTTTATTAGCAATATTTTAGGCGTATATGTTATGAGCTTGTTGATTGGTATGTTTGGCGTAGCTGCGCAGGTTATTTTGCCCATGGCGGCAAGCCTCGATAAACACCGCAGAGGCAAGACCGTCGGCATTATTTTCACTGGTATATTAATAGGTATTTTAGCCGCAAGGGTATTTAGCGGCTACATCACAGCATGGCTTGGCTGGCGTTATGTGTATGGCATTTCAGCCATCATGGTATTTGTTTCTGTTATCTGTATAAATTTTTCTTTGCCAGATGTATTGCCACAATTCACAGGTAATTATGGGCAACTGCTACAATCTACCCTGCAGCAAATAAGGCGGTTTGCCTTGCTGCGCCGTACCGCATTATTGGGCGCATTGGTGTTTGGTGCATTTTGCTCTTTTTGGACAACCCTTACTTTTCATTTAAGCAGCGCACCCTTTAATTATACTACTGGCACCATCGGCCTATTTGGTATTTTAGCTATTGGAGGTGCGATGCTGGCGCCAGTGTTTGGTAAGCTGGCAGATAAAGGCAACCCTGCAAAAGCGCAATTATTTACGGTGTTACTGCTTATATGCGGCATACTGCTTATAAAGTTCTTTCCACAAAATATCTGGTCTTTTATAGTAGCGGTTTTGTTGTTGGATATTGGGGTACAAGCCACACAGGTAACTAATGTAGCCACTATTTATACGTTAGATGAAAAGTCGCATAGCCGCATAAATACTGTTTATATGACCATTTACTTTATTGGTGGGGCTGTAGGTACTTTTGCCGGTGTGCAATGTTGGCGAATAGGCGGGTGGCCAATGGTTACCTGGCAATTGCTGGCATGGAGCTTACTGGCTTTTCTGGTGGCCTGGTTGGGGTATAAAACAGCATTAAAAAAAACTTTTAAATTTTAAAATGTAGTATAAACTTTCTTCTAAGCCTGATTGGATTAAGTGATAGTTTTTTACAAAAATGTAACATCATAAAACCGGCACATCAACAAAAACTTTTTTAGTGATTATTGCCCACCTTATTAATGAAAACAATTAGCCCGTTTAGCATACCGTATATTCATAAAGTAAATACTATGGCTGTTATCAACAAAAGCCTTACTACCACAAGCACCTGGCTACTAATATTTTATGTTAAATTATCCCGGCACTCATCCAAGCGCCTCCACTTGTAGGCACTTACACGCACATAATAATCCTTTAAAAATTATTGCTGATCTTTTATTTTGCCGCTATTTGCTTTATAAACTTTGAAATGGTTTCGGGGTCGTCTTCATACAATAATAATTTTTTTTCGGGCGAGTAAAGAAACATCGAAGGATATTTCCTCGGCTTAAATTTGTTGATAAATTGCCCAAGCTTATCCTGTAGCAGCACCAAGTTTTTTTGCCCTTTTAAAGCCTTTCCATAGGTATCCATAAAATGGTTCATCTTGTCCTGCCCGAACATTGATACCAGATAAACAGCGGCTTTTTTAAAGGTATGGTATTGCTGCCCAATGGTGGCTATTGCATGCTGGCAATGATCGCAATCCGGATCAAAAAAAACAATAAATATCATTTTGCCAGTTGGCAAGTCTTTATTGGTAAAAGCTGTTTGGTTAAACCTGTAAAACGTAAAATCAGGTATTGTAGCCGCAGGTATTTGCGCATTAATAGTATTGGAAATAAACAGCAAAAACAATATGGTAACTACACGATGTTTTATCATGGGAGTAAATTATAAAAAATCAGGCAGTTTTTAGATTTTTTATAAAGGAATTTTTTTTGACTACAGCTTTAACACCAATCCGCATACACCCCACACCGCGTGGTAAAAGCTCAACACAGCTATTTTTGTTGAAGGGAGTGACACAAGAATGCTGCCCATAGCTTCTTTGTTTGGGCAATAATTTTAATTATTGCCAGTGCGTAAATTTGCAAATATCTTTTGGACAGGTTTGTTGCAGGCAAAAAAAATGACAGCAATAAAGCCGTCATTTTCAAGATTTATAAGGTGTAACTTTTAATATTTTTATTTACTGCCCGCCGCCTAGGCTCCTGTACAACTCAACGGTAGCGACTAGTTCAGCACGTTTAAGTACTGCAAGGCCTAGCTCGCTTTGTAATACATTGCTTTGTGCGGTAATTACTTCCAGGTACGTGGCCATGCCGTTTTGAAATAATAGGTCTGCATTTTTGGTGGCTTGTTGCAACGTATTTACCCTGCTTGCAGCAATTGTTTTTTGTGATTTTAATTTTTCAATCCTGGCTAAAGCATCAGATACTTCGCCTACCGCATTCAACACCGATTGCCTGAATTGTATCACAGACCTTTCTCTTGCTACTTTGGCAATTTCGAATTGTGTTTTTAATTGCTTGCGTTGAAATAAAGGCTGTGTAATGCCACCGGCAACAGCACCAAATAAAGAGGCCGGTATGTTAAACCAGTTGCTCGCTTAAAAAGCGTTAAGGCCGCCACTTGCTGTAATAGTTAGCGAAGGGTACATGTTTGCTTTAGTGATGCCAACATTAGCATTGGCGATAGCTAAAGCCAATTCAAAGCTGCGTACATCGGGCCTGCGGTTAATCAATGCGGCTGGTATGCCTGCTGATAAACTATCCTTGATGGGAACAAGGGCGAGGCTGGTATTAGTTACAATGGTACCGGGTAATTCGCCAGTCAATATGCTGATGGCATTTTCCTGCAGGATTTTTTCCTGCTCAAATTGCGGTATCAGTTGTGCCGCTACCAATGGCTGCGCTTCGGCCTGCTGGATGGCTAAAGAGGTTAACTGGCCTGCATTGTATTGCAGCCTTATAATTAATAAAGTGCTGTCGTTCAATGCAAGGTTTTGCCTGGCTATGGCTAGTTGTGCATCCAGTATCAACAGGTTATAAAAGCCTTGCGATACATTGGCAATGATGTTTGTCTGGATAGCTTTTTTAGCTTCTGTAGTTTGCAGGTATTGTGCCCACGCGCTGTTTTTCTGGTTACGTATCTTGCCCCATATATCTGCTTCCCAGTTAAGTGCTACGGCTGCCGTATAATCTTCAATGTGCTTGGAACCCAAGAACTGGCTTGCGCTTAAACCATTAATGCTATTATCTGATGGGCGGTTGATGCCCGCTGTAACATTTGCATTGGCTGAAGGCAGGTAATTATATTTTACCTGGCTAAATACCAATTGCGCTGCTTCTATATTTTTAACCGCAACCTGCATGTCGTAGTTCTTTACAATGGCACTGTCAATCAATTTTTGCAGTGTGGCATCTGTAAAATAACTTTTCCATTGTATGTCGCCAATGCTGGTGGTATCTAAAGCCGCTGCGTTCCTGAAAGCTGCTGGCACGGCAGGTTCTGGCTCCTTCATCTCCTTCGTTACTTTACAGGCGTAAAAAGCCAGCACTATAAAGGCGTATAATTTAATATTCTTTTTCATGTTGTATGTATTGTTGCAGGGCGGCTAAAAAAACTGCCCTGCTTTATTTTTAGATCAGTTCAATTCAAATGCTGGTATGTTTTCCCTTTGGTGCAATTGCCCGTTGTTATTGTTTTCAAAAGCTGTCGGCTTGCCGGTAACTTTTTCTTGCAAATATTGAAAGATGATGAACAGCACCGGGATGATGAAGAGCCCTAATATTACGCCTGCTATCATACCGCCTGCCGCTGCTATGCTTATGGAATGGTTGCCCTGGGCTGATGGGCCTGTGGCACGCATCATCGGTATCATACCAACTATAAAGGCTAGTGATGTTATGATGATGGGGCGCAGCCTAAGTTTAGCAGCTTCAATCGCTGATGCTACGAGCGTTTTTCCGGCACGCCTTCTTTGTACTGCAAACTCAACTATCAGGATGGCGTTTTTGGCTAACAAACCAATCAGCATTACTAATGCTACCTGCACATAAATGTTGTTTTCTATACCGGCAAGGCCAATGGCGATGAACACGCCGAGTATGCCTGCGGGGATGGACAATACCACCGAGAACGGTAAAATATAACTTTCATATTGTGCAGAAAGCAGGAAATAAACGAATAGCAAACAAAGCCCGAATATAACCGCTGACTGCCCGCCAGAAGAAATTTCTTCTTTGGTAAGCCCTGTAAATTCGTACGTGTAACCAACAGGCAAATTTGTTTTTGCTGTTTCTTCCACCGCCTTGATGGCATCGCCGGAACTATAGCGTGGCTTGGGTATCACGTTAATTTCAATTGAATTGAAAAGGTTGTAGCGAGATACCGTTTCAGGGCCATATACACGCTTTAATGTTATCAGCGTACTGATGGGCACCATCTCTCCAGTCTTGTTTTTTACGTTGATGCCATTGATAGAAGAAGGGTCTGTACGGGAAGCAAAATCTGCCTGCACCACCACACGGTAATATTTACCAAACCGGTTAAAATCCGATGCTTGCGAACTTCCAAAATAGGCCTGCATCGTTGCTAAGATATCTTTAACGCTTACACCCAATTGTTCTGCTTTTTCATCATTCATTTCCAACTCTAACTGAGGGTAATCTGCTTTAAAAGAAGTAAAGGCAAAAGCTACTTCCTTACGTTTCATCAAGTCGCCTAAAAAGCTGCTGGATATACCTGCAAACTTATCCCACTTGCCATTGCCGCTTTTATCTTGCAACATCAAATCAAGCCCATCTACATTGCTAAAACCAGGTACTGTCGGAAACGTGAATACAAAGAAATCGCCCCCTTTTATTGCGGCCAATTTTTGTCTTGTGTCGTTCATGATTACATTGATGTCCTTTACTTTTCCTCTCTCGTTATAAGGCTTGAATGGCACGAAAGCCACGGCTGATGAAGGGTTAGAGGATTGCGTAAGGATATTGAAACCAGATAATCCCATTACGGCACGTTTGCCTTCTATCTCGCTCAATACTTTTTCTCCTTGTTTGATCACTTCGGTAGTACGGCCTAGCGAAGCGCCGGGAGGCATAGATAAAGCGATGGCGAAAAAGTTCAAATCTTCTGAAGGGATGAACCCTGTCTTTGTTTTTTTCACCATGTAAAAAGTAGACGCGGTGATGATCAATAACGCAACAATAGCTACCCATTTAAAACGGATGAGGAACCTAAGTCCGCCCAAATATTTATCGGTCAATTTGCCAAAACCAGAGTTAAAGCCTACAAAGAATTTCTCTTTGAAAGTTAATTTTTTAATAGTGCCATTTTCGCCCCCTGCATGGGTATCTTTTAAAAACAAAGCACATAATGCAGGGCTTAAAGTAAGGGCGTTTACCGCAGAGATCACGATGGCAATGGCCAGGGTAAATGCAAACTGACGAAAGAACACGCCTGTTGAGCCACTCATAAAACCAACCGGTAAAAACACGGCGCTCATCACTAATGTAATGGAAACGATGGCTCCGGAAATTTCACTCATAGCCTCAAGGGTAGCGGACTTTATAATGTTCTTTAAAAGTGATAAAGTCAGTTTCGCCTAAAGAGAAATAAACGTGCACTTCATGTACGTCAGAAAGGGTAGTCAATGCTGCAGGGTCCGTGCGGCTAACAAGGCTTCCCTGCTTTTTAAGCAACCTGCCGATGTAGCCGCTAACTGCCGCCCTTACTACGGTGTAGCCCAAATTAATGTTAGCGCTTGCCATGGTTGCTTTGGCTTGTTGTGCGTTGGCAACGGCTACTTTATAAGCTGCTTGTGCCATCTTTAATTGAATGTCTGCTATTACTTTATTTTGTACCAGCGGCGTTAATTTATCAATCTCCAACTGAGCGTTTATGATGGCTGCTTAGTAAGCGTTAAGGCTAGCTGCGGCGCTATTTAATTGCTCACGGTAAAGCCTTTCGTTTATTTTAAATAGTGGCTGTCCGGCAGTAACGTAAGCGCCTTCGTTTACTAAAAGCTGCTTAAGGAACCCTTCAACCTGCGGGCGGATTTCCACGTCTGTGGTGCCTTCAATGGAAGCAGGATAATCTGTGTAGGTAGTTGTAGAAGCAGTGCTTATTTCAATCACTGGTAAAGTTTCTGGCGGCGCCGGTGCGGGTACCGGTTGCTTAGTGGCGCATCCAATTACACAAAGGAGGGCAAAAAAAGCAGTATTGCGGATGATGTTTATGTTGTTCATAATTGTTGTTAAATGGTTGAACGATGTTAAGTAAATGGTTAAAGTTGTTAAAAGTTTTGTATGTTGGACAGTCGATTTTACTCAACTGGATTGTTAGTTGTGCATTGGGGCAATAAATAAATTTATTGCCCTAACATGGAAGCAATGTGGATCATTGTTGTGTCACTCACCTGTACTAATACAGTAGCTATGAGCAGCTTTTACCACTAGTAGTGGGGCTTGTGCTGATGGATAACCCTTATTGGTTTATCAGCAGAGTTATATTGTTAGTGAAGATGACTTTAATTATTTTTAAATTTAATGCCGTAATAAAATCTATCACTGTTAAGTAATTACGAAAAAAAAATAGCCTGTTATTGATTTAATAATAGCAGTTATAGCGTCTCTTAATATTTGCTGGTTCAATTTATCTGATACGCCTTTTTTCACAATATTTATAGAAACCAAGCCATGTACCACCGACCAAAAAGTATAATAGCGCCTGCAAATGTCATCCTCAGTTGGGTTAGTGCCCGCCATCAATACTTTTATTACATCCCAAAGAAGGTTGGCGGGGTTTTGTATTTCGGGAAAATCTTTTTCAAACACACAACAGTTTACCTGTACGCCGTACATTAGCTGGTATAATTCTTTTTCCGCAAAGGCAAAATCCCAATAGGCTAGCCACATGGCTTCCAGCTGTTTTGCTGGTAGGTTATGCTTATCTTTTGCCGCTTGTAAATCAGCACTTAAAATTATATATCCTTTCTTTGTCAGTTCCTGTAGTATTGCTTCTTTGTTGGCAAAATATTCGTAAATAATAGGTGCGGTATATTCAATTTCGTCAGCAATTTTGCGCATGCTTAATGCCTGCCAACTTTCTTTTTTTACAATTTTAAATGCCGCCTCAAGAATATTTGCCCTGGTGTCTTCTTTCAACCGCTGTATTCTTTCTTTACTAGCCATCGCTTTTTATTAACTGGTGTAAATAATCTAACACCGTTAAAAAAATTACAACTATTCCTGGTTCTGCCAATTTTATTTTTAAAATATTAAAAAAAGTTGATAGATTTTAAAGTTGGGCTAAAATTGAGTGGGAATCATAACATACACTTAACCATACGTAAAGTGAAGGGTATAGTAACCAGTCTCACGCCCTCGTCTGACTGGTTACGGCAAATTAAACCCTTTTAAACTTTCGCTAAGCTTACATGATAAACAACCAATCCTCCTCGCACAGAAGCGCAGGCCCGCCCGGATGAACCCGTTTTCGGACAGGCATAGCCCGCCCGGGCGCCCAAAAAATATTGGTTGTACTAAACTGTAATAGGTTTTTTATTTATGTAAGCGTTTTTAAAGTACACGTAAAAAACAATTGGGCTTTTGTTTTTTTACTACTTAAAAAGCCTGTTGGTACACAATGATGTTTGTTAATGTTTGGGCACACAGCAACCAACTAGCCCGTTAATACGTAGTTGATGTAAAATATACAAATGAAAAATTTACTGTTAAGTATTGGTCTAAGTATAGGGGTTAATTTTTTATTTGCACAGGGTAAATTAGCACCAACAGATGCAGGCAGTAAAGTGCATTTTATTATTAAAAACTTTGGTATTAGTGTTGGTGGCGATTTTACGGGCTTGAAGGGTTTTATTCAATTTGATGCTACTAATGCAACAGCAGCTGTAATTAATGTTACTGCGGATGCTGCCACTGTTAATACCGATAATAACAAACGTGATGGGCATTTAAAAAAAGATGATTATTTTGATGTAGCCAAATACCCAACCATACATATAGTAAGTTCAAAAATTGAAAAGGGCAGCAGCATAAATGCTTATTTATTTACTGGCAACCTTACTATTAAGGGCGTTACTAAGCCATTAAATTTTCCCTTCACTGCAATAAAATCTGCCACAGGATATTTATTTGCAGGAAATTTTGAGATTGCACGGCGTGATTTTAATGTAGGTGGCGGAACATTTCCTTTAAGTGACAATGTAAAAGTTTCGCTGAGTATTGCGGCTAAATAACTGTGTTACATCCGCCTGAAAAATGTTTCATCAAATGGCTTTATCCAGGTAAATTATAAGGGTTTTTCAAGGTAGGTTTCCGTAAACTTTTTATACTTGGCTGGCTTTACCAAAGCATTGTCGTACTTGGCTTCTATGGCATACGGATCTTCAATTTCCGGCAGTACAAAATCTACTTCGTTGCCATCTGCGGTACGCCAAAAATGTATTGCAACCATACCATGTTTACCTGCTAATGCCCTGCAACACATATTCTCCCATAATTCGCCTTTATTAAGCCGTACATCAGTTGGTTGAAAGTTGTTTACCAAACAATTTCGCAAGCTAGTATTTAATATAAAAGCTTTAGGCATCTTTGTAATTTCTTTCCGAAGGTTTTTATAAAAAGGTTTTATTAAGGCTATATGAAAGTACTTTTGTAGTATCAGCAAATAGTTATTTATAGTCTCGTTTTTAAAGCGCAGGGTAGCAGACAATTCATTTACATTTATCAGCCCACCACTTTGCCCGGCAATAATGCGGAACAAGTTATAAAAAGCAGTTTCATTTTGTACGCCAGCTTCCAGTATATCACGCTTACTATAAGAGTCCCTTATTTCTTTTAAACTATTAATTTTTTCTTCAATAACCGTTTCAGTAATAATGTCCGGGTAGCCGCCATAAAGCATGTAAGTTTCCCATTCATTTTTAAGGTAAGCTATCTTAGTTGATTTGGCTTTTTTGTTGTTGATAATCCTATCTGCTTCATCTAACAAATCTTGTTTATCCGACAGCTTTAAATATTCATCAAAAGAACAGGTATGTAATTTAAAAACTTTTTTCTTCCGGCAAGCGAATCCCTAAAGGCATCATCTAAATAAAAAGCACTGCTGCCCGTAGCTATAATTTTAATCTTTTCAACGTGGTCATCGAATAATAATTTAAAAAATTTAGCAAGGCCTTGTAAATAGTGTACTTCATCTATAAAAAAAATGCTCTTTTAGTTGTTGTTGGCAGGTAAGTAAACACATTTAAGGGATTTGCATCAATTGCAGCCAGGATGGTTTTATTTTTCAGGTTTAAAAATACACAGTGAATAGACTCTGCGCTGCTAGCGCTTACAGTTGTTTTAATAAAGTAGATTTACCACTTTGCCTTGCACCAGTAAGTATAGTAAATTCCTTTTTTTTAAGGTGTGCTTTTAATTTTGTAAATAAATTCCTTTGTTTGATTATATCGTTTCCCTAAGACAATCATACACATTTTTAAATAATTTACCTCATACACTTAGAAAAATTAAATTAAAAAAATTTGGAGGCTTAGCATGCTTTGAACCAGGCAAGCTAAAAAAAGTTATCAATAAAATATTATTTTATTGCAGCAGCGGTAGTTATATATCTGGCAACTTTTGCTTGTAAAACATCTTCCTTCAAAAGCAATTGTTTTAGTAGTACTAACTGGTTATTGCACCGCATTAAATTATGCCCTTCGTATTTTGCGCCATAATAAATATCGTTGTTGATGTGGTCTGTTAAAAAACGGATGGCTTGCATGTAGATCATAAATTTGCCAGCGTAAACAAAATAACTTTTTTCTTCGTTACTTAATTCATCCTGCATCTCACTTAAATATCCATCAACTATTGCCTGAAAATAATCTTCCCGAATTTGAATTTTAGAAAAATCTTTTTCTTCTTCGCTTACGGGAGATAAGTAGGTACGCAGCATATCACCCGCATCGCTTATAAAATAACCGGGCATTACCGTATCCAGGTCTATAACACAAAGGCCTTTGCCGTTTTTATCAAAAAGCACATTACTTATTTTAGTATCGTGGTGGGTTACTCTTTTTTTGAAATTTGTATTCGTCTGTATGTCGTTAAATATATCAACGATATACTTCTGCTCTTTAATAAATTCT
Organism: Ferruginibacter sp.; assembly: GCA_025351645.1. Lineage (GTDB taxonomy): Bacteria > Bacteroidota > Bacteroidia > Chitinophagales > Chitinophagaceae > Ferruginibacter. Next base: position 22,489 of record JANXVN010000071.1, on the reverse strand, counting down.
ATTGCAGGCTGGCAGGCCTTTATGCGGTCCTTGTCTCCTTGCTTTAGCGATACTTCAAATTGTTTATAGCGCAGGTCCAGGTTATGAAAATCCGGTAGAGTAATGTGTAATTTCTTTATGTTGAAGGCAGACAATAATTTGGTGAACATTCCAAATTGACGGGCGCCTTCAAATGCTATAGCTGCGTTGTCTACGGTATCAAAAGTAACCGAGCCATCTACAAATTTAAATAGCCTGAAATATCCTTCATCAGGCAAATAGACCATTTCTTTATTTTGTACAGTAGCAACGGGGCTTACAAAGAAATAGCCTGGGAAATGTTCTTTAAAAAAAATGTTTAGAAGATGGATGTTGTTAGCAATTAAAAAAGGGTCTGTAAAAATAGTGCTGTTTATTTTTTGTAAAATAAACTTATGGCCCCTGTATTCCAATATGCCGGTGTAATTTATAAGCCCATTGCCAAATGGCTTAAGCACACACTCATTTTCTTTAAAGCCGTAAAATGTTACAATGGGATTAGGCATTCCTGCAAGATTAAAATTGGTTATCGTCAAACTTAATACAATGGCACCATTAATATCCGGACAAACGTTTGTGTAATTTTATAATTTTTACAGTGTTGCGGGTGTATGGATAATAAGCTGTGGCTCCAGGATTATTTTATAAAATGTAGTGTTGTCATTTTCAGAATTGGTTTTAGATAAAAGGTCAAGCATTATTTCCATAGCCTTGTATCCTTGCTGGTAACTAAATTGTTCAACAGAGGCTAGTGGTGGATGAGCAGAATAATTACTGATAGGCAAGTTAGCATAGCTAACAAAACTTACATCTTTATTAATTTTTAATTTTAGCTTTTTTACCGCCTCCACAGCATCCAGCAAAACATAATCGTTAAAGGCAATAATGGCTGTAGGCTTGTTTTTAAGTGATAGTAATTTTTCAGTCACCTTATGTATGCCATCGGTAGTAAGGTCGCAGCTTATAATTAGCGATGGGTCGTATTTAAGCCTTGCTTTTGTTAATGCATTCCGGTACCCCTCTACTCTTTCTTTGCTTGCCAGCAGGTTCATTGGGCCATTAATCATACCAATAGTTTTATGCCCTAGTTTACGCAAAAAATTAAATGCCTGCGTTGTTCCACTAGCCATATTGCAGGCTACGTAATGTATGTTTTCCATGCTGGGTATGCGGTCAAAAAAAACTACTGGTATATCGTATTTTTTGATGGCCTCAAAGTGTTCGTAGGTAGTAGTATTTTTAGCTATCGATACCAGCAAGCCATCAACACGATGGTTTTTCATCGTTTCTACCAACTGCTTTTCCCGCTCGGTATCATCGTGCGATTGCCCCATCAATACGGTGTATTTATTTTTATTGGCACAATCTTCAATGCCGCTGATGGCAGATGAAAAAAAGGCTTCTGAAAGCTCCGGTAAAATAACGCCGATGGTAAATGTTTTGCGTTGCTGAAAAAAAATGGCCGTTTGGTTAGGCTCGTAATTTAATTCTTTGGCCAATTCCTGCACCCTTGCTTTTGTGCGTAAACCAATGCTTTTATGGTCGTGCAAGGCACGGGAAACGGTAGATGGCGAAATGTTAAGCTTGGTGGCAATCTCTTTTATAGTAACAATTTTATTATCCATTTGCGCAGTTTGTTTTGATAAATATAAACAAAAAAAAACTGCGCAAAGGGTTGCATGATTCCCACAAACGTTTGCGTAAACTTTGGCAAGTGATTTATGAAATGTTACCTGCGAAAATTCCTGAACTTTAAAGTAAGTATTCTGTATAAATATGTACCAATAAGGCTTTGCTGTGTTCAAGCAATAAGTGCAACTTTTGCTTTTAGTAAATATACCTCATTAGGGGTTTTGTATTTAAACTTTCTAACGGGTCTGTTATTAATCATTGCTTCTACTTTTTTTACATCTTTTGCTGTCACATTTTTGAAGTCTGTTTTCTTTGGATAAAACCGTCTGATAACACCGTTTCGGTTTTCAACACTGCCTTTATCTTGCGATGTATATGGTCTAGTAAAAAAGGTTTTTATGTTTAGGTCTTCTGCAATTTCCTGATGTAAACTAAATGCCTGATCATTATCAAATGTCATAGTTTTTAAGTGTTTGTTTTGCTTCATTCTTTTTAAGATCAACTGTTTGATAGATTTATAGTTAATTACCATTAAATAAAAAAAAGCGTGCAAAAAATAAATAAGGCCTTTGTATTGATCCGTGTAATGGTTGCTTGTTGTACCATTTCAACGGCACAATTTAAAACCATAAAATACTTAACCGATACTACCGATGTCCCCAACCCGGAAAGAGGCTTTTATATCGCTATGCATAGCAAGGCTGGTGGCATGGATACTGCTGAATTAATAAAGTTGCGTACCATCGAATCGATTAAAAGCAGCAATGCAAATTATACCGCAAGGATAACATTGGTGTACAAGGGCTACTTGCTAACGGCGTTTAGGAATGATACTTTAAGCAGCGGATTTTTGCAACTACTACAGCAAGATTTTGATGCCATAAGGATAGTTGGCTTAAAGATGGTCATCCGTTTTTCTTATACCGATAAATCAATGGCAGGCGATTGTCCGGATATGGGTATATGCCCACCTTATGGCGACGCACCTAAATCAATAGTGCTGCAGCATATTGCGCAGCTAAAACCTTTGCTTATTGCAAATGCAGATGTTACAGCTGTTGCCCAGCAAGACTTTATCGGTATTTGGGGAGAAAACTTTTATACTGATTATTTTGGCGATGAGTCACAAAATAATGCAGGTGCTATGATGGATAGTAATTGGGCAGACAGGAATGAAGTGCTGAAAGCGTTGCTTGATGCAATGCCCAAAAGCAGGATGGTACAAGTGCGCACTCCCAGGATAAGGCAACGTTTTATTGATGGCACCCGCGCACTTATTTATTCTTTGCCTATGAAAGATGCTGAAGGCTTTACCGCCTCGGATAAATCTCGTATTGGGTTGCACAATGATTGCTTTCTTTCCAGCGTTGATGATTATGGTACGTTTAGTGACAATGGAAATTTGCCTGCAGCAAAAGAGGCGGTTAATGAAATATTGAGAAAGTATTGGATAGCCGAAAGCCACTACCTGGCCGTGGGTGGAGAAACTTGCGATGATGCTTTTAGTCCGCAAAACGACTGTGCGCCGTGGGGGCATGCGGAGCAGGAAATGGCCAGCATGCACTACAGTTTCTTAAACGTAAGCTATAATAATTTAGTTAATAACGATTGGCAGACACAAGGCTGCATGGCTGCAATTAAAAAGAAGCTTGGTTACCGATTTGTTTTAAAGCAAGCCATTTTGCCCACAAAGCTGCATGCTAAAGATGCTATGCCAATATCAGTTACGCTAACTAATGAAGGCTTTGCATCGCCGTATAACCCAAGGCAGCTACAATTAATTTTACGCAATAAATTAAGCGGCAATGTCATCGCTATACCTTTACAAACTTCTGTACAAAGATGGTTTACTGGCAAGGTGGAAATTAAGCAATCAATAATATTGCCAGTTGGTATTGAGGTAGGCGAGTATGAATTACTGCTTAATTTGCCGGATGAGTATGCATCGCTCAAGGGCAGGGCTGAGTATAGCATCCGCTGTGCCAATAAAGATTGTTGGGAAGAAATGACTGGGTATAATAAACTAAACCATGTTGTAACTATTAAACGGTAATTACGAATTTATTTTTATTTTGTCCCTTAATTTATTCTTAGTTTTAATGAAGGGTAATAGCCTTGTAACAATAAATTGTTAACAAAAAAAATAATAATGAATGAAGCACCTGGATGTTATTCTTTTACAAAATTGCGGCTTGCATACGCCCATTAGTCAAGTATCTTTTTTGTTAGATAACCTTGATAAAAATATAATTAGCCACGCGCCATGGGCTACGTTTGATTATGTACCCGATGTAAAGTTTGTAATTGCTTATGGTGCAGATGCAATTTTTATAAAGTATTTTGTAAAAGAAAAATTTATTAAGGCCAGCAATGCCTTAAGCAACGGAGCTGTTCACGAAGATGCCTGCGTTGAATTATTTATAAGTTTTGAAGATGAAACAGCATATTATAATTTGGAGTTTAATTGTATTGGAACAGCATTGGTTGGTTATGGCGAAACAAAGGAGGGGCGTAAGTTGCAGCCAGAATCACTGATTAAAGAGATCAGGTATCAATCTATAATAAGCAATCCGCAACAGGGCAATAACGTGCATTGGCAATTAACAACAATTATTCCTTTTACCCTTTTTAATTACAGTACCCTTTCTTCTTTAACAGGAAAAAAGGGCAGGGCTAATTTTTATAAATGCGGCGATCATTTGCCAACGCCACATTATATTTCCTGGTCAGATATAAAAAGTGCAGGACCCAATTTTCACCTGCCTCAATTTTTTGGCAGCCTGCAATTTAAATAAGCTTTCAACGTAATTTAAAGCCTCAAAAATAATGCGTATACATAAATTCCTACCTGCTCTTTTTTGTATCTTCTGTATCGGCAGCAGTGTAAATATAGTTGCCCAGCAGTATTCATCTCAAAAAATAATACCAATAAAAGAAGGCGAAAAATGGTTTGGCGGTGCTGTTAATGAGGCGCACCTTATGCCATTTAAAGATGGGTATACACTTAATTTATTTGCCGATACACGGGGTAACCAGGCAGTGCCATTGCTGCTATCTACTAAAGGCCGGTTTGTGTGGAGCGAAGAACCTTTTCAGTTTTCTTTTAAAAATAACAAGTTGGTAATTGATTATAACCAAAACGCATTGGTGGTTGATTCGGCAGGTAAAAATTTAAAAGATGCTTTCAGTAACGCTAGCCATCAATTCTTTCCTTCAAAAAACAAATTACCGGATACCTTATTGTTTAGCCAGCCACAATATAATACCTGGATAGAACTGGTGTACAACCAAAATCAAAAAGATGTATTGCAATATGCCCATGCTATTATTTCGCATGGTTTCCCTGCTGGTGTGTTGATGATAGATGATAACTGGGCTAACTATTACGGCAACTTTAATTTTAGGAAAGATCGGTTTCCGGATGCCGCCGCAATGATGGATTCGCTGCATGCGATGGGGTTTAAAGTAATGCTTTGGGTGTGCCCCTTTATTTCTCCGGACACAGAAATTTTTCGGGACCTGCTTGCCAAAAAATTACTTCTTTTAAATAAAGGCAAAGGTGCAGATACAACATGGGATAAAGCTGAAAACCCAGCCATCATACAATGGTGGAATGGTAACAGCGCTGTGATGGATTTTACAAATCCTGCTGCAAAAAAATGGTACCATACCCAGCTAGATAATATGGTATCAACTTATCATCTTGATGGCTTTAAGTTCGATGCGGGCGATGCCGAATATTATGCTTCCAATACCGTTTCTTTTGCCAGCGCAACACCAAATGAGCATAGCAGGCTATGGGGAGAACTTGGTTTGTATTATCCATTGAACGAATACAGGGCCATGTGGAAAATGGGCGGAGAACCACTGGTACAAAGGCTTCGCGATAAACAGCATAACTGGGAAGATATTTTAAAACTAATACCCGGCCTAACTATTGCCGGTTTATTGGGGTACCAGTTTACTTGTCCGGATATGATTGGTGGTGGGGAATACGGGTCCTTCATCGGCAAAAAAAAACTTGATGAGGATTTACTCGTCCGTTCGGCCCAATGCGCTGCGTTAATGCCTATGATGCAATTTTCTGTAGCACCCTGGAGAGTGCTGGATAAAGAGCATTTTGAAGCCGTTAAAAAAGCAGTAGTTGTAAGACAAAAATATTCAGCTTACATTGTTGCGTTGGCCAAAGAGGCCGCTTATACTGGCGAGCCAATTGCCAGGAGCTTAGAGTACCAATTTCCTAACCAGGGCTTTTCAGATGTTCAGGGCCAATTTATGTTGGGCACAAAAATTATGGTAGCACCAATGATTGTTAAAGGCGATAGAAAATTTATTCATTTCCCAAAGGGTACATGGAAAAGCGATGAAGGTAAAATTATAAAAGGCCCATCCACACTCGAGCAAGTAGTTGCCATAAACAGGCTGCCGGTTTTTGAATTGATTAAGCCATAAGCCTGCATTTTCTAATTGCAGGCTGCTTATAATTGGCTATTGATTTATCCATATCTAATAAGCACAACCTCCTTGTATTTGCGAGTTTTATATGTTTTTTTTTAACGCAAACGTTTGCGTAAACTGGTATTAAACACTTATTGCCTTCATTTGGTTGTTAACTTTGGGGGTATCAATTTCCAATAATCAGTATGAAGAAAATAGTTTTGTTCACCTTACTGTTTGCTATCGCTGGCATTGGTTCTTCTGCACAGCAAAAACATCATTTTCAAATTAAAAGCGGGCATTTTTTATTTGATGGTAAGCCTACTGCCATTTATAGCGGTGAAATGCATTATGCCCGTGTACCGCAACAATATTGTAAGCAGCGCCTGCAAATGATTAAAGCCATGGGGATACATAAAGTTGCCACTTACATGTGTTAAAATTATCACGAAACTTCTGCCGGTGTAGGCAATTTCCAGCCTGGCAATAATAACCAGATAAATCTATAAAAAAAATATTAACAATATCCAAAACCAAATTCAATGCACAGTACCAATTCGCTTTTTTTACCTTTTATTTTAATTTTTTCTATTGCTTTCTTATTTGTAATTAGTAAGCCGGCTTTGCGGCTATTTAGTTATTTTAAAAAGAGCAAATAGTTTTTGGGTTATAGCCTTTTGATTATTGTTGGCGGAAATTTGAAGGGCATAATTTTAATGTGCCGCTGTATTTGTAGGAACAGGCCGAGGTACAATGTCAATTAGTTAAGAAAAATTATGGCATACATTGCTCCAATGGAGCAGCTTGTTTGCAGAAATAAACCATAGAATAATTATTGGAGCAGCGGAGCAGCTTGTCTGTAATAAATGTAACCACCAATTTAATAGCTCCAGCCACTTTGTAAAACATTATTATTACCAGGTTTCCATAGAACAATTATGCCAGAGGTTTATGCCGATGCTAACAGGTTGCTTCGCTGAAGCAATGATGTTACCGTGTATTTACGTTCTACAAACAGGCTATGCCGGTGGCATATGTGAACACGCTGCTTGTTATTAGTTTACACCTTTTTGGAAGTTATCGATTGTATTATATTCCTTTACTAAATGACGTTGCGACGAGCCTGTTCAGCAGGGTTTTATAATTTTTATTGCTATCCGGTTTGTAGGCTGCCTGCTGTAAAGGCTGTGCCCTGTTCCTGCACAGAAAATTGCTTAACCAGCATACGCCCCATAATGCATAATAAAAGATGCCTGAAAAACCAATGTAAAAGAGTGCGACGCCACTGAAGCCCCACATAGCTACTGTATTGGCCGGCACAACAAAAAATGCTAATTAAAAATTAAAAATTAATGCCGTTAAGTTAAGACCTTTCCTCTCCTTTGGAGAGGGTTAGGGTGAGGTAAAGACAAACATATAGATCCTTAACTTAACGGCATTGAATTAAAAATTAAAAATTGGTTCCCACGCTAGCTTTCAAGTAAATTTTTATGTTGGCAATGCCATTAAAATATGCATAAAAAAAGCCCGAAGGAATAACTTCAGGCTATACTATTTTTACGTGTTGCTTTATTTTTTTAGGTACATCACTTCCTTAACCAGCTTTACTGTACGTGCAATATCTGGCAGGTAAAGTGCTACTAAGTTTGGTGCGTAATGCATTGGTGCATCTGCAGATGTAATCCTGCGGATAGGGGCATCCAAATAATCGAAGCCTTCCTTTTGTATGCGGTAAGTAATTTCAGATGATACAGAGGCAAATGGCCATTGCTCTTCTACAATTACCAAACGGTTTGTCTTTTTTACGCTTTGTAAAATAGTAAACCAATCCAGCGGGCGGATGGTTGCCAAATCGATAACCTCTGCTTCAATGCCTTCTTTTGCAAGCTCTTCGGCGGCACCCAGCGCAACTTTCATCATTTTATTAAAAGATACGATGGTTACATCCTTGCCTTCTCTTTTAATAAAAGCCTTGCCGATCGGCAATAAATATTCTTCTTCCGGCACATCGCCTTTTTCGCCGTACATCACTTCGCTCTCCATAAAAATAACAGGGTCATCATCACGGATAGCGCTTTTCAGCAAGCCCTTCGCATCGTAAGGGTTGCTTACAGAAATAACTTTTAGCCCGGGAATGTTTGCATATAACGATTCAAAAGCCGTGCTATGCTGGGCGCCTAATTGGCCGGCGCTGCCGTTGGGGCCACGAAAAACAATCGGGCAACCAACCTGGCCACCACTCATGGCGAGCATTTTCGAGGCCGTATTTAAAATCTGGTCAAGCGGCAAAACCGCAAAATTCCAGGTCATATATTCAACTATCGGGCGTAGGCCATTTTGCGCCGCACCAACCGCAATGCCGGTAAAACCAAGCTCCGCAATAGGCGTGTCAATTATTCTTTTTTCACCAAATTCATCCAGCATACCCTGGCTTACTTTGTAGGCGCCATTGTATTCCGCCACTTCTTCCCCCATCAAAAATACCCTTTCATCACGCCGCATTTCTTCCTGCATAGCTTCCCTAAGGGCCTCTCTAAAAGCAATTTGTCGCATGTATTTTATTTATTTAGTAGTAATTGTATATTTTAAAAGGCAAATTTATCTCATAGTAGCCATATCAGCAAATCGGGTTAAAAATTGAGTTTTTTTGGAAGGGTGTAAGGTAATGGCGTGCCGCTTTCTTGGGCTGCGGAGGCCTTATCCTAATAAAGCAGCCGGGCTATCCATTACAATCTTTTTTGCGGGCGGGCCGACAAAAAAAGAAGTTCCCCGTCCGAACGGATTCATCCGGAAGGGCGTTGCTATCCCTCACGCGGTGGCAGCGTTCAAATGGTTACCGTTTTATGTTATCTTGAAAAAGCCTTGCCGTGTTTTCCCAAACCAAAATAGATTTTTGAAAGACTGTAACCCAAATAGGTACCCTGCAACTAACTAAGCACCTCACTGCAATTAGCCGTAACCGGTAGTTGTTAAAGTAGCAAGATCAAATACCATTTTTTAGCTTATTTTAAAAATAAATATGACTATAAATCTTTTAATTAATGAAAAGTTTTGGGCGCTTCAGGATTAATGTAATCAACTTAAAAAGCGTTAAAGCGTATATGCCATATCGTTATACTGTATAAATGCCTGGTTTATATTAAAATATATAAAAAATAAGGTATTAAAATAATATTTAAACAACATTATTTCTTATCTTGAATATATTCTCGATTTATACAATTTCCCGCTTTAGCATCTTAGAAAAACAAAACATTACAATGCCCTCTGCAACAGCAAAGGGCATTGTGGTTAAAATAATTATTTAGATGCAATTAGATGTTTTCAATAACCATTGCAGACGCACCGCCGCCGCCATTGCAAATACCCGCAGCACCATATTTTGCATTGCGTTGCTTTAATACATTTATGAGCGTAACAATTATCCTGGCACCGCTGCACCCAAGTGGGTGGCCGATAGAAACCGCACCACCATTAACGTTTACGGTGGCAGGGTTTAGCTGCATACGTTTGCTATTTTCTATGCCTACAACGCTAAAGGCCTCGTTTAATTCCCAAAAGCTGATGTCTTTCATTTGCAGCCCAGCCTTTGCCACGGCGTTCGGCACAGCAATAGATGGTGCGGTAGTAAACCACTCAGGTGCTTGTTCTGCATCTGCATAACCAATAATTTTTGCTATGGGCTTTAAGCCAAGTTCAAGGGCTTTTTCTTTGCTCATCAATACCAATGCTGCAGCGCCATCATTCATTGTAGATGCGTTGGCTGCAGTAACGGTGCCATCTTTTGTAAAGGCACCTTTTAGGGCTGGTATCTTATCAAACTTTACATTAAAAGGCTCTTCATCTTTTGCAAATAAAACTGGCTGGCCATTTTTTTGGGGTATTGGCACGGGCACAATTTCATTATCGAACTTGCCTTCGTTTACGGCAGCTTGTGAGCGATGATAGCTTTCTATTGCAAAAGCATCCTGCGCCTGCCTGCTTATGCCGCAGGTGCTGGCACATAACTCCGCAGCCGTACCCATTGCCATGCCATCGTACACATCTGTAAGCCCATCTTTTGCAAGCCCATCAATAAAAGCAACGTTGCCATATTTATTTCCCCAACGCATAGCATCAACATAATAAGGCACGTTGCTCATGCTTTCCATACCGCCTGCAATTACTATGTCTGCATCGCCCAGCATAATGCTTTGTGCAGCCATAGTTATGGCCTTCATGCCGCTGGCACAAACTTTATTGATGGTGGTACAATTTACTTCGTTAGGCAAGCCTGCAAACTTAGCGGCCTGCCTTGCGGGTGCCTGCCCCAGGTTGGCTTGCAGTACGCACCCCATCAATACATCATTTACCATTGCCGGGTTAATGCCTGCTTTTTCAATAGCGCCTTTAATAGCGATGGCCCCTAATTGTGTAGCTGTAAAATTTTTTAAAGAACCGCCAAAACTGCCTATAGGCGTACGTACGGCGGCAATAATATATACTTCTTTCATATGGAATAATTGTTTAGGTGACAAAGGTAATAATTAAGGTGGAAGTGGAGTAGTGGCGGTTTGTGCTGCAATGTTAAAGATGGTTATAAAAAATGTTTTGTTACGAGGGAAATAAAATTGCTTCACAATATAAACCAAGATAAATAGTAGTTGCTAACCATACTTTCCCCAACTTTGTACAAATCCTATGCATGTATAAAAGCAATTTGAAAACATATTTTTTATTAGTAGCGATTGCATTGCTGCTATCCTGCAACGCTTCAAAAAAGGTAAGTGCCGTTCAAAGATCAACAACCATTTCGGCTTTGCATTTTTTAGGCGAAAAAAAGGTGCCGCATAATTTATCCTTCAACAATACAACAGTAGGTGGCTTATCGGGTATTGATTATAATGTGGCGGCTAATACTTATTACATGATCTGTGATGACCGCAGTGCCATCAACCCCGCACGTTTTTATACGGCTGAAATTTTGGTTACACCAACTGGAATTGATAGCATCCTATTTACCGGCGTGTATAGTTTATTACAACCTAATGGGCATGTTTATCCAAATAGCAGGCAAGACCCATACCATACGCCAGACCCGGAAGCAATGCGCTATAACCCCACCACTAAACAACTAACCTGGAGCAGCGAAGGAGAAAGGATTGTTACCAAAAAAGATACGGTATTGGAAGACCCTGCTGTCACCATGATAACGGTGGATGGAAAATACGTTGATAGTTTTGTTATGCCACCCAACCTTACAATGCATGCCACAGAAAAAGGCCCCAGGCAAAATGGTGTGCTGGAAGGGCTTACATTTGCCGACAATTATAAAACGGTTTTTGTAAGTGTAGAAGAGCCTTTGTATGAAGATGGGCCAAGGGTAGATATTACCGATAAAGGAACTTATGTAAGGCTGCTAAAGTTTGATGTGGCCACCAAAAAAAATACGGCGCAGTATGCTTATAAGCCAGATAATATAGCACATGCTTCTGTGCCGGAAAATGGCTTCAAGATCAATGGTATACCGGATATACTTTCTACTGGAAAGAATCAATTGCTTGTAATTGAAAGGTCATATTCCACAGGAAGGATAGCCTGCACTATTAAAGTGTTTTTGGCAGATTTAAGTACTGCTACTGACATAACTACTATACCGTTGGCAGGCGCTACTGGCAAGTTTGTGCCAGCCGAAAAAAAACTAATTTTAAATATGGATAACCTTGGCATTTACATCGATAATATTGAAGGCGTAACGTTTGGCCCCAATTTGCCGAACGGGCATAAAACATTGTTATTTGTTGCCGATAATAATTTTAATGAAAAAGAGATAACGCAGTTTTTGTTGTTTGAGGTGATGCCTTGAATGCTTTAAGTGTAATTAAAAATTAGGAATTAAGAACCAATGCCGTTAAGCAAGCGGTTTTTGCACCGAAGGGGCCAAGCTCCCTTCTCCTTTGGAGAGGGGCTGGGGGGTGAGGTAAAAAACCTAGCAACCCTTAACTTAAAGGCATTGAATTAAAAATTAAGAATGCCTTTGCACCGGAATAAATTTATAAAATTATAACCACAGAATGATCACTTACGTTGAAGCTACCTTTGACCAATTATCTATCCATTATACAGGCAATAAGTTGCAGGATGAAATGTACAGGCTGTCTGACAAGCCTTTGCCAATAGCAGATGCTACGCTTGCCCAAATGCTGATGCAATATTTTTTAACGCCTTTTGAAAAGCTGCATGAAGTGTACCGCTTTCATCATCCATCAGGCAATTTAGGGCTGAACGAATTGTTTCATTTTGCTACCGCAGTATTTAATGATGCGTCCACTTTTCATGAAAATTCCATGCAGATTGCCAAACAATTGTACGATGTATCCAGCCATCCAAAAATAAAGCCCGGCGAATTATACGTGGTGTACTTTGATAATTTGCAGATAGAAGGCGAGCTGCACCAAGCCATCGGCATTTTTAAATCCGAAACTAAAGAAAGCTATTTAAAAGTACAGCCAGATGAAGATGGGTTTAACTTAAATTATGAAGAGCAGGCCATCAATATAAAAAAATTAGATAAAGGCTGCCTGATATTTAACACCGAAAAGGAAGAAGGCTACAAGGTGTCTATCGTAGACCAGACAAACAGCAGCGAAGCCGCCTATTGGATAGATGATTTTTTAAAGCTAGCCATCCGCAATGATAGTTATAACCAGACCAACACTACGTTAAGCCTGTATAAAAAATTTATTACCACACAGGTAGATGAAGAATTTAACGTAAGCAAAACAGACAAGATAGACCTGCTGAACCGCTCCATAAAATACTTTAAAGAGAAGGACCAGTTTGATATGGATGAGTTTAGCAACGAGGTTATTGGTTATGCAGAAGGCATAGAATCTTTTAACAAGTATAAAAAAAATTACGAAGAGGAATTTGATACGCCCATCAATAATAATTTTGCTATCAACGATGCGGCTGTTAAAAAACAAGCACGTGCTTACAAAAGCATTTTAAAGCTCGATAAAAATTTTCACATCTACATCCACGGCAGCAAAGACTTGATTGAAAAAGGCTTTGATGAAGAAAAGAACATGAATTTTTATAAGGTTTATTTTAAGAATGAAGAATAGGTTTTTAGTTATGAGTTATGAGTTTCATTGCGAATAATATAATGCTGCCGGATAGAGTATACTTACAATTATTTGAAATTACAATACGTAACAATGTAGGTTATTACATAATATTTCTTTCCGTCAATATTATGCTCCTGCGATTTGAAACTTATCACTTCTAACTTCTAACTCATAACTTTCTCATTACCTTGAACTCCGATCCATCTTTCCATGCTGGCCAGGTGTGCCCGAAAGCTAAGCGCCTGCCTACTTTAAACAATAATTGAAGGTCGTCGATAGCACCATCAAGTTTCCATATGGTGCCGTTGTATTCATCGCTTGGGCGATGGTAATTTAGCTTTGTATAATCGTCTACTTGTTTTTGCCCAAAGCCTTTTTCTTTGCCGATAACATCCGTGCCACTTGAAATGTACAATGCCGGTATACCCACTTTAGCAAAATTAAAATGGTCGCTACGGTAGTAATAACCGGCTTCGGGATGTGTGTCGAAAGCTAAGTAACGGCCTGCTTTTGTAGCTTCTTCATTCAGTATGTCTTCCAGATCGGATTGTCCTTTTCCTAACACGATAACATCTTTTGTTTTGCCGTACCAATTAAGCCCGTCCATGTTAATATTGGCTACTGTTTTAGCAATTGAGTAAACAGGGTTCTGCGCATAATAGGCTGATCCCCAGAGGCCTTGTTCTTCAGCCGTTACTGATAAGAAAATAATTGTGCGTTCTGGCAAGGTATCCATCTTTTTGAAGCCACGCGCCAGTTCCAGCAAACCCGCTGTGGCACTAGCATTATCTAAGGCGCCGTTATAAATGCTATCGCCTTTTGCATCCGGCGCACCAATACCCAAATGATCCCAATGGGCACTATAAATTATCGTTTCGTCCGGGTATTTTGTACCTGTTATCTTACCAATTACGTTATAGGATTTATTGTATTGCGCCTTTACTTTTATGGTTGTTTTTAGGTTAATATTTAGGGGAACGCCTTTAAATCCGGGCTTATCTGCTTTAGCAAATAGTGTGGTATCAAAACCAGCTGCGGCTACTAATTTTTTTGCAGCTTCTCCACTTATCCAGCCAATAACATCCGAGTACTTTTTATCTTTTCCTCTTTCATCTAAATGCAGGCGGCTAGTGTTCCAATTATTTTGTACCACTTTAAATGGGTAAGCGGCTGCAATGGTGTTGTGCACTATCAGGCAGCCCTTTGCGCCTTGCCTTGCGGCCTCTTCAAACTTGTAGGTCCAGCGGCCATAATAGGTCATGGTTTTGCCTTTAAATAAAGTGCTGTCACCGGCATTAAAGCCAGGGTCATTCACCAGCACCAGTACTATTTTGCCTTTAACATCCAGCCCCGCATAGTCGTTCCAGTTATATTCCGGTGCTACTACGCCATAACCGGCAAATACTACTTCATCATTGTTAAACGACACGGTAGTATCCGTTTTATCTGTCCAGATAACATAGTCATCCAGGCCCTTTAAATCAAAATTTCCTTTGGCATTTTGTACCTGCATCGTTGGTGCGGCAGTTGTAGTAATATTTACCATCGGCACTTCTTGTAAAAAGCTGCTGCCATTGCCCGGCTCTAAGCCAACAGCTGCAAATTGCTGCTGCAGGTAGGCAATGCTTTTTGTTTCGCCGGCGGTAAAAGGCTTTCGGCCTAAAAAGTCGTCACCACTTAATGTGGCAATATGTTTGCCAAGGCTATCTGCACTAAAAGCAGCCAACGCACCATCGCCACCAGCAACGGTTGTATTGTTTTTACAGCTTGCCAATGTTATCAGTATAAAGGCAACGCCAGCGCCACGAAATAATAACTGCATGAGGATAGTTTTATAAAATAATGACTCAATTTAAGTCATAATTTTTTAACCGTAATGGTTTTCTGTAGCAGGATAAACAGCCTAAATGTTGCTCTGGCCAATTTACATGTAAGCGGCAGGCTTTTTGTCTGCGGACTTAATTCCCATTTAGTTTATCATTTAAAAAGTCAAGTATGTCTGTCGGTAGGTAACTATGAAATTTTTCCCTGTCAAACCCAACTGGGTCAGTTGAAGGCAGAAAATTTTCATTTTTCATTGTCATTGGAAATGGACTTAAAAATGAAAAGTGTCCTGAATTTTCTATTTCTTTAAATGTGACTTTTGATTTGTCAGGAACATAATTTAGCACTATTTCCCCATTCCATTTGGGTGTAATTGGGTCGTGTTCAGCAGTAAACATAAGAATTGGAATTGTTACTTTGGTCAATGAGTCCATAAACCAACCTGTCCCCGGGGCAAGTAATACGATAGCTTTAATTCGGGAATCTGATGCGACCTTTATTACAAGTCCTTCTTTTGTGCGTGGAACGCCACCTGCCAATGCCAAAGCAGTATACCCCCCCAATGAATGCCCTATAACCCCAATTTTGTATTGTTCAATATAGTTGCTAAACCATTTGTCAGAAAGTAAAATGTCAATTGTCAAACTAACATGTCTTGGTCGTGTTACAAGATTTTCGGTCGTATTCTCTAATTTATTGTTATTACGGTTATTGCCATAATGTTCAAGCATAGCAACGATGTAACCATTCTTTGCTAAATGTGTACTAATTGTCCTATACAAAAGATGTGAACCTCCATTGCCGTGTGAAATTATTATAAGTGGAAATTGTCTTTCTATAATTTTTGCGTCAGGACTTACATTCATTGTATAAGGCCCAAATGAAATAGGCCTTGATGATTCGAGGGTCGGGTACTGCAATAAAACAGGAAATGAAATATTTTTGATTTTATCTTCAATCATTAATTGTTTGCTACCTACAAAAATTTCTGTCATTTTTCAAAAATTGTGTTTATTGTTGTCCGCTGTCTGGTCCGCCGTATGCTTGTGGCTAACTGTCACATTCCCGCCAAGTTGATGCCCGTCGGACGGGGTTGTAAGCCACTCCCTTCTACGACAAATCTTTGTGGTACCCTTCCTCAATTTGCTACACTCTACTTTTTATAATAATAGCCCGCTTGCAATACGGTAAGATGAGGGCGTTAGACCGTAATACTAAAATTATTGCCTTTTTATTTTTTGGTGCCGTTTTTAAGCACCTAACGTACATAGGGCGCTAAATACAATTATGCCAATTTCTTTTAACCAACATACCGTCCCCAAAAGGACGAGGAATGCGTGTGCAGCACCTTTTAATATCGCACAAATACCATTTGTATAAAGTTAGTATATTTTTCTAACTGAGTTATTTATCGTTTTGCAGCGGTATAAGTACTGTAACATCGGTGCCAAACTGTTTATCTATTTTACTGTATTCTAAAAACTGTTTATAATCAGTTATGTGCAGCATAGCATATATCGCTTGCTGCTTATCTTTTGTATTGCCGTAGTAAGCCTTACTTATCTGTTAAAAAGCTCAATAGCCACGATTGGTAGGCTTATCAGCTGTTTTCTGGTCGCCATTCGCAATCCAAATATTTGCTTTATTGAAGTATATTTTCTATGTAAAATCAGCCTATATCTAGTGCTCTCAACCTTTGCCATATTCCAGCAAACGTTGGTTGCTGTATTTGCCAGATATTAATTTCCTTTAGTAGCTTTTAAATACAGGCGCAAAGCCCCGTACAGTAAAAGTTAATGCCAGGTAAAAGCCGTTAAATTATTTTTATGAAGATACTACATGCTGCAAATATTTTTATCCTAGTATTTTCGCTACAAGGTCAGAGTGCAGGCTAATACCTAAAAAAGCAGTAAATCCAAATATAAAGCCTAATACTGCTACTGTACCGGCAAAATATAACAGCCATTTCTTTTGTGTAAGGGAGGTAATGCCGAGCATTGCAATGGAGATAGTTAGCATTGCGTCAGTCATATCGAACTGGTCATCAAACAAATTGATAGCATCATATTCTTTTGCGTACCCTTCAGCCTGGCTTTTAATAACCATCTTTTCTTTTTCGTAACGGGCTATCTGTATTTCGTATTTTTTTATGGCAGTATCGTTGGTGCTTAGGTGTTGCAGCTTCAACATTTCCAATGAATTTTCCGCTATAGCTTGTTTGGTGCTTTTTGCCTGAAAGTAGCTCCAGGCATCTATTGAGTGCGCCTGTGCCTGGCTCATGGCCTGTACTATATTGCCATCTTTTACATTGCACAGCGCCATAAAAGTTGCGGTAATAGCCACTAGTAAAGCAACCCTTGAATTAATCTTACTTTTGCCTGCCTGTTCAATAGGTTCCTGGATGGTATCGCTGATGTCGCTCATGATGTTGGCAAAAATTTAACTACAAATATATCCAGCGCTTATTAATATTGCCGTTACCATGCTGTTAACATATCAACAACAAAAGGGTTATTTAGCGTGGCTAATAATTTTTTACTTTCTATCAATATCAATAATCTCCCCTTTGTCTAGCATCGACTTCAAATCTTTTTTTGCGAAAGCGTAAACTTGTTTTGAATATGACGTATCGCCTATGCTTACAAGGTAGCTTAATCCAGACCGCAGATTTGTTTCAAACTTATTAATGCTTAATAAGGCAGAGTCACCCTTTATTTCGGCTACTTTGTACAAGGTATATTGATTGTTGGCAGACTTTACTTCAAACACATCTCCTGCACTAGGGGTAAGATAAGGACGGCATTTTTTGCATCTTTTTTGCTGTTGTCAATTACACCAATGGTGATGGCTAAAGCTAATAAAAGTAAGCCGGAGTATGTCCAGATGGGCATTTTATTTTTCGATTTTGCCTGTTCATAAATTACTTTTAAAGCAGGCGTCATCTCTTTTAGTTTAAGTACCAGCTTACAGTGGCTGCACTGGCTTACGGCAGTTTTGCCAATTAGTATAAAAGGTATCCAAAATAAGTGTACATATTTTTGAAAAACATACATTTCAATACTGTTCTGCGTGCCGCAGTTAAGGCATTTGTCTGTTACAAATTCTTTTGAAAGCTGCTTGCTTTTTGTACCGAATATAATTATAGCTGTTTATTTTATAGGGATAGGTAATAAGGTTATAAAAGGATGGCTGTAACGAATTATGGGTAAGATTATTATTAATATACCATAACATTTTAATATTTAGTATTTCGGTGACCACTGTCTACAATATATAACTGTTATTTAGCAACTTAAGGCGCCGCCAACATGCTTGCAATAAAGTTTAGTGAAAAAATATTGGTACAAGAAACCGCAACTGTAATTTTTGCCTGCACGCAAGATTATAACAATCGGCTTGTGTGGGATATTTATTTGAAAAGTGCTAAGCTGATTAAAGGTGCAACCATCGCTGGCAAAGGTGTAAAAGATTATTGCGTGGCGCATAACAGGTTAGGCATGAAACTGAATACATTACTTTTAACCACTAAAAGCGACCGTTTAAAAAATGAACGAAAGAGACTTTTTTTTCAAGTCATTCTTAAGTTCGTGGACGTTTACGGAATTAGAAAATAACACCACAGAAGTTGTATTCCTCCCTAAATGCTTTTCAATTGCGTTTTCCTTTTAACGTGGTAAGCTATTTGGTGAAGCACAGCTTGAAAAAAGTGTAAAACAGCGATTGGTAGATTTAAAAACCTGTATAGAAAAATAACTAAAACTTTCTAAAAAATTAATTATCGCAGTGAAATTTACCCCACTGCATACGCCCCATACTGCATAATATAAGCTTCCTAAAAAACCAATGTAAAAGAGTGCGACGCCTATGAAGCTCCACATAGCTATGTATTGGCTGGGCAACAAAATTTAATTAAAAATTAAGAATTTGTTCGTGCCGTGTTGCCAGCAAAGGCCGCCACCATATGGTAGCCCAACAAAAAAAAAAGTATAAACTAGATTATATTCCCCATTGCCGGATCGGTGAAGCTTGCTTTGCCCGTTTCTACATGGCCGGCATATCTTTTTTCAAAAGTACCGGCGCCTTGTACGCCAATGCTAATATCGTACCAGCCAAAATTTTTGCTTAAATCTAACACAATGGCCGTGCTGCTGCCTGCGGCTACTTTGCCTGGTTTGCTGCCTGTTTTATAAGCATTGTCTTTAAGGGAAATATTATACTTATTTGTTGGATGATGATTGGTAATTTTTACAACAATATTGCCCGTAGGTATTTTTTTATTATTGAGCTCGTAGTCAATGCTTACGTCAATGGAAGGGTCTTGCGCTGTACCAATGAACTCTCTGAAAAAACCATTTGGGCCATAGGCTTTTAAGTGATATTGATTGTTTTCAAAATTATTTAACGGCCAGCCACGACTTAATGTATTGCCTGCTGCTACTGCAAAAGCCCAGGCATGCACCTCTACAAAACTACCTTCAATTAAATATTTGCCTGGAGCGTAAACGTTAAACGGGGCACCTGCGGATTGTTTGCCAAACAGTTCATCCCCGGCTTCAAAATCTATTATAAATTCTTTTTTATCATCGCTTAATTTTCCGTTGGTGTGGAGCTGGTAGGGAAGGGGGCGGGCCTTTCGTATGCCTTTTTCCTGCCTCGGCATTAGTGGTGAAGCGTAAGGCTGCTGGCTTATCTGCGCAGCTTCTGCGGCTGTTAACTTTTTAAAGCCATGCGGGCCTTGTTTAAATTTTGCTTTGTGCACGCTTTCTATGTAAGCCTCCTTTGCAACAAATTCTTTATGATCCATCCGCTCGCCATCAAATGGCGTAAATACGCTGCTTAGGTCGCCGCAAATGGTGCGCCGCCAATCGCTGATATTGGTTTCTTTAATTGGCTTGCCTGTTTTATGGGTAAGAAATTTTTCCATAAACTGTATGATAGATGTATGGTCGAAAACTTCGCTGCACACTGCACCGCCGCGGCTCCATGGCGAAGCAACAACCAACGGTACTCTAAAGCCAAGGCCTATTGCACTTTCTCTTGCCTGCTCTTCATCCGGCTTTACTTTCAGGTCTTCTTCCAGCGTTACATAATCTACCCGGCTGTTTAACCCTTTAGAGGTGGCGCCGGTTTCTGGCTTATCGGGATGTGGTGCGGTGAATGGTGGCACATGGTCGAAATAGCCATCATTCTCATCATAACAAAGTATAAAGATTGTCTTTTTCCAAACTGCGGGATCCTTAGTAAGTATATCCATTACTTCGCTAACATACCAGGCGCCAAACCAGGGCGATGAGGGATGGTCAGAGAAAGCTTCAGGGGCAACAATCCAGGAAACGAGCGGCAATTTTCCTGTCTGTACATCTTCCCTAAACTGGTATAGCACATCTCCTTTGGGAATGTTGATAGTACGTTCGTTGCTACCATCCTGGTATGTTAAAGGAACAAGGTTGTGGTAATCCGCCTCTTTAATATTTGTTGAAAAAGCTTTTTCATGCAGGGCTTTTTCCCGCTGCGAAAGCTTTGCATAATTTTCAGGGCTCCATTTTATGATGCCTTCATTTGCGTTTTGTAATGCTGCTTGTTTTTGAACTATATCTTTGTTGGCATCTTCTAATTCTTTACCCGATAGGGAGGATAATTTTTGTTGCAACGTAGTTAACTCACCGGGAATATCTTTTATCTGCTGGTGAAGATGGTTTACATAAGCGGGTAAAAAACGCACATTATACTGGCTAAAAAACTCAATAGGGTTATCGCTGAAATTGCTAAGCCATACATCTTCTTCACCATTCATGCCTACGCCAACGCTTAGTTGGTTCTGGTAAATTTTCCATGATATGCCGGCATCTTCAAGCCTCTCCGGAAAGGTAGCCCATTTTGCTTCTGATGGATAATCAACCTGCGAGTTCCATACATTGGCCCTTGATTTTTCATGCTGTTCTTCGCGAATGGTGCCTGTCCATAAATATAGGCGGTTGGGCGTTGTGCCTGTTAACGAGCTGCAAAAATTTTGGTCGCATACAGTAAACGCATCTGCAAGGGAATAATAAAATGGGATGTCCTCGCGGTTATAGTAGCCCATCGTTAACGGCATGTGCCCGTAGCCTTCCCTGTCAGTATGTTTTACATCCAGCCATTTATCAAAGCGGCCGTTATTGCGGGCATCTGTCTGATTATCCCAGCCATGGGGCAGCGAGCCTATCCAGGTAGCGTTGGTATCTTTTATGTTAAGCCTAAAGGGTAAATAAGTTTCGCCTTCTTTACTGGTTTGCATCCACACTACATTCTTATCTGGCAATGAAATAGCCCTGGGGTCGTTAAAGCCGCGTACGCCTTGCAACGAGCCATAGCAATGGTCGAAGCTACGGTTTTCCTGCATCAGTATTACTACATGCTCCGCATCAAGGTAAGTGCTGTGGAGTTCGGGGTTTATGGCCATGGCACGTTGGATGCTTATTGGTAGCACACCAGCCAAACCTGTTCCTGCGGCTAAAAACGATGCCTTTTTTAGAAAATCCCTGCGATTATCCATAACTATTTTAGTTTATTAAATGGAAAGTAAAGGTAGCGGTAGTTTATTTCTTTTTAGCGGGTAGCGTGTTATTAAATCTTTATAAATATAATTAAGCTAATTTTTGTTTATTGTATTGCCGCATAAAAAAGTAGTGTCATGGCCGGCTTAGGGTAGCACATGTATTACTTTGTCCTATAAATTTTTTATAAAATACCGCGCCTTGCTTAATGTAAATACTTATATGGAAATAATACAAAGGCATTAAAAATCTAAATTTTCGGCTTCGCCATTTAGTGTGCGCCCATGCAAAATACTTACCATTTTCACATGTCGTATAGTATCATAAATGCCTTTATTATCACACCAAAAAGCAATGCCCATCTGCACGTTTAGCTGGTATTGCTCCAGTGCCAATGGCAATGCTTCTATGTTTTTTTACAACGGTAAGTATTTAAGGCCAGCATAATAGCATCCTTCCAGTTGGGGTTGCTTGCAATTGGCACAGGCTCTTCTGCATCAAGCAGTCCTTCTATCGCTTTTACAATTTCCTGCAGCGTATCGCCATGCCTGTTAGCCATAGTATATTCTGTATAAATATGCTTCACTTTTATATCTTCAAACCGATGCACAAAAAAACGGATGGCGGTATCGCTGGTACTCATCCAAGGAGGCTCGGTTTTTTTAGGCAATATTTTCGCCTGCATTCGGGGTTGTAGCTGCTGCCGTTCAAAATGGAGGTTCCAGTAAAACCATTCTTTTTGCCCTCTTATATCGGACAGCAAAAGTAATTCTGCCGCATCGGTATTGCTATTATGAAAGTGGTACCATCCCGGAAGGCTGGTTTTTATATCCGGGTTACTGTAAGCTGCCTTAACCTCATCGTATATCAGCCATTCGCCTGTATGGCCTGCAATGGCTAAAGCGCCTGGCTGATGCAGGTATTGGGTGTATAGAG
>JANXVN010000037.1 GCA_025351645.1 Ferruginibacter sp. | reverse complement strand
TCTCCATGCCAGCGATCTATTTTATCAGCCGCATAATTTACCCTTTGAAAAGGAGATTCTAATGCACCCCAACTTCTAAATATCTGGTTACCATATACTCCTCCCACATCAACCCCTAAATTAAAACTTTTGTAGGTGAGCGATACTGAAGAACCATATGTAAATTTAGGAGTAGGGTTGCCAATCATGGTCTTGTCTGATGATGATACCTTGCCATCGCCATTAACATCTTTATATTTTATATCCCCTGGCCCGTAAGAATCAATTGCAGATTGCACAGGAGATTTTAATACATCTGCATAGCTTTGAAAAATGCCCTGCTCTACATAACCGTAAAAATAGCCGATTGGCATGCCTGGCTGCGTTCTGCTTTCTGCTTGATTATTTTGAAAGCTCCTTGTTAGTATTCCGGTTGGTAAATCTGAGCTAAGGCTAAGCACCTTGTTTTTAAGAAACGTGATATTTCCTCCTATATTTAAGGAAAGGTCTTTGGAAAAATTTTGTGTCCAACTGGCGGTAAATTCTTCTCCCCAATTTTTAATACTGCCACCATTTATTAATTCATTCTTCAAACCAATTTCCAACCTGCTAACATAAGTAAGTAAGTTTTTAGTGGTTTTTACAAAATAATTTGCTTCAAAATGCAGGCGGTTTTGAAAAGCATTTAACTCAACACCAACTTCCTGTGCGTTAACGGTTTCCCATTTTAAATTTGGGTTGGGTATATAACCAGAAACTGCAGCAGGGTGAACAACATTACCAAAAACAGCAACTTGCCCTGTGTTTAAATTAGGATAAGCGGGGTAATTTATAGGGGTACCATCAAGATACGAGGCCGTTTGATTTCCTAATACACCTATCGATCCTTTTAACTTTAAAAAATTAAAGGTGTGCTGATTAGCCATGAAATTTTCTTTAGTAACATCCCATGCAGCACCAAGGGCCCAAAACTTTTGATGACGATTTTTTTCGGGTATTTTTGATGAAGCATCATCTCTAAAAGAAGCATTTAAATAATACTTTGACTTATAGTTATATAGTGCCCTTGCCAAATAGGATACGGTGAAATTCTCGCTTTGAGCCGAACTTGCACTCGCGGTAGTAGGATCTTCAAAACCATTTGTTACATACCAAAACCTGGGATCGTTGGGAATAGCGGCTCCTGTACGGGATGGGCTTGAAGAACCTACTCTATCGAAATCGCCAAAATAATAAGTAGTAAACCCACCTGTTGCAGCAAAATTATGGTCACCAAAACTTTTTTTATAATTCAATATATAATCCTGCTGAAACTTTTTATAGTTATGGTCATCTTCTGAAAGTTTTGTTGCATCGCTCGATAAATAAGCGCTATCATTAACTGGATTATAAGCATAATACAATGGTGTATATTGCCTTATATTCACGGTGCTCATATCAGCGTACCACGTAGAACGGAAATTGAAATTTTTAAGGAAATTAATTTCAGCATAAACACTACCTACTGTCCTATTTTCAAAATTTATTGTTTTATCCCATTCATTTTCTACAGATAATAACGGGTTTACTACACCAGAAGTTTGCAAGCCTGTGTTAAGGCCTGAATAAACATTTACATTTATACTATCTCCTCCGTAAGGATTTTTTAAATGATATGGCTTTGTGCCTGAAGATACTAATGGCACTACTTTTCTAGCATTGTCTAAAACAGCTGTTGCATTATATGGAGCTTTGGTTCTTGATGCATTAAAGTTTACACCAATTTTAATTGCCTTGTTTAATTTTAATTCATCGCTGAATGATATCAAAAGCTTTTGTTGTTTTTCATGTAAAATTATGCCCTCATCGGAAGTAAAACCAACACCAAAATTAACACGATTTTTGTCTGTACTACTTGAAACGCTCAGGTTGTTAGCTGCAAATACGCCTCTTCTTGTAACGGCATCTATCCAATCTGTATTAGCTGTAAGCCCGGTATAATTAAATGGTGTGGTAATGCCATCATTTAAATTTTCTTCTGCAAACAAAGTTTTAAACTGATCGCCGTTCGCCAGCTTAATTTTATCTACCAACTTTTTTGTACCGTAACTGGTATTAAAGTTTACAATTATTTGCCCGGCTTTTGCTTTTTTAGTAGTAATCGCAATTACACCAGTTGCTCCTTTAACACCAAAAATTGCCAGTGAAGAAGGGTCTTTTAAAATTTCAATAGACTCAATATCGTTAGGGTTGATATAATCGATATTATCGTTGAAGATGCCATCAACTACATATAGCGGATGCACGTTACCAATACTTACGGTACCACGGATACGTATATCAGGTGCAGATCCAGGCGTACCATTGTTAACTACAGATAGCCCTGCAACCTTGCTTTGCAAAGAGGCAATTGGGTTTGTATTTGGCTTATCAGCAACTTCTTTACCGGCAATTTTTACTATCGAGCCGGTAAGGTCTCTTTTATTAGCAGTGCCATAACCAATTACAACAACTTCATCCATTTTTTGAGAAGAAGCCTTTAGTGTTACATTAATACTGCTACGGCCGCCTACAGGAATTTCTATAGGTTCGTACCCAACATAAGATACTACCAAGATAGAATTGTCTGGCACGGTTAAAGAATACTCTCCTGTGGCTGATGTATAAGTGCCCGCATTGTTACCCTTAATTTTAATGCTGGCCCCTTCCAGGGCTTTACCGTTTTCATCGGTAATAATTCCTTTTACGGGAACATCTTTTACGTCGTCTTCTCTTTGGTACACCACTACCAAGTTGTCTTTCAACATTTTATACGAAACGTTTGTGCCACTTAAAAGCATGGCCATAACCTCAGGTAAATCAGCCTCTCTAAAGTTGGCATTTACGGCTTTGCCTGCGGGTAAAATATTGTTGTTGTAAACAAAACGATAATCGCTTTTTTCTTCCAACAGCGTAATGGCCTGGGTTAATGCTACATTTTTAAGCTTTACGGTAATTTTGTTTTGGCTTTTGGCCAACACAGATAGCTGCAGCATACAAATGAGCAGTAATGGAGAAAGTAGTTTCATGCTCCTTAAGATTTTTTGTCTGCAAATCCCCTCTTTAAAGGATACAGTTAGTTTTTTGGCAATACTCATATTGTTTTTTTTAGTAGATGAATGTTTGATGATTTTTTTACAGAAAATCTAATTTGGCAGTTTTGGTAAAGGGTATTTTTATTTTTCCCCATTGTTTGTTTAATTGTTTTTATTTATAGATGATGATTGATTTATTTTCTGTGATAAAATTAAAATTGTAAGATGCCTGCAAAGCCTGTAATACCTGTGTGATATTTTCATCATGAAAATTACCTGTAAATTGTAGCAGCTTTAATTTTTCATCCCTAATTTCTACAGGCTGCCCAAACCATCTTTCCAGCATTACAGCTATAGATTCAAGGCTTTCCTTCTTGAACATCAGTTTATTTTCTTTCCACGCAATTTCTTTAAATGTATTTTCCTTAGCATCAAACTTTAAAGGCGCCACAGCTACATCCTTAAAGGTATCGGCTACTTGTTTTTGTAATTGCATGGCAATTGAATGAGTATTTATTGCTGCGTCTTTTGTATTAGGCACAGTTATTTTTTCATTGGGCTTTAGCATTATTTTTCTATTAGCCTTATTTATAAGCGTTACTTCAATAGAACCCCTTATCAAAGAAGTTTCGGATGTTTTTTCGGATGCATAAGACTTTACATTAAAAGCTGTGCCCAATACTTTTATATCCATGGCTATAGTGTGTATTACAAATGGCTTAGCCGCATTTTTTACAACATCAAAATAAGCCTCGCCAGTTAAAGTAACCTCCCGTATTGTTTCGCCATAATGCTGGTTATTATATATTAGTTTGCTGTTGCCGTTCAACCAAACTGAAGTGCCATCTGGCAAAAGTATTTTAGTTCGGGAGCCTTGTTTTGTAGCAACTACGCTTTCAAGATTTTTTACTTCTTTATTATTGATTATTGCTTTTTGCTGTAAAAAAAAGGCAAAAAAAACAATACTGGTTACAGCGATAATTATACTGGAAAATATTAATTGTTTACTCCGTTTATTAAAAGCAATTCTTGGATTAACAGATGATGTATCTTTTATTGCACCAATATTTACCTCTCGCTCTTTTTGCTTAAGCCTTTTTAAATGCAAATAATAAGTAGCTTCTAAAAAGTCTGCGTCTTTTTCGGAGGGGGCTTGCCAAAATTCTTCTATTATTTGCGCGGGCAAATGGCTATCGGGATAGGTTTTAATTAAATCATCCAACTCGGCTAACTCAGATGGAGTTGCTTCGCCTGTTAATTTTCTTGACAATATCGTGTATATCCTATCCTTGCTCATACCTGTAATATTGATAGAGACAAAAATTTAACAAATCCCCTATAAGGCGTTAAATTAATTTTAACGAATTTAAGCGGAGGCTTTTTTTATAGTAATTTCAAGAGAAGATGCAATTTTTTTTAATGCGGCAGCTATTTGGTTGTCGATAGTTTTGATGCTGATGTGCAATAAGTCGGCAATGTCTTTATATTTTAATTTATCTTCTTTTGCCAGCTTAAAAATAAGCTTGCAACGTTCAGGCAACCCTTCGATAGCTTCTTCTATTTTATGGGATAATTCGTGGGTAACCAAAATACTTTCTCCATTTTCATCAGGCGAAGTAAATTCAACCTGCACTTCATCCAATGAAAAAAAAGTAACTTTTTTATTTTTATGAAGCTTGCGTAGCGAGTTGTTGCGGGTGGCAGTGTAGAGGTACATTTTCAGGTCGTCTATAGTAGCCAGGTTACTGCGTTTTATCCATATATCTAAAAATATATCAGATACTATTTCTTCTGCAGTCTCTTTTGATTTTATGATGGAAAAGGAAAAACTTTTAAGTGGCAAAAATAGAAGGAAAAATAATTTTTTATATGCACTCTCATCTTCATAAACAACAATATGATGCTGTAGTTCAGCAATTATAGCAGCATCAAAATTATTTTTTTCAGTCATGGCAATCAAATCGTATATAAAGTTAGTATTATTTATGTTTTAAAGATAAAATTATACCAAAACAAATTTTAAACAAGCATAATATTTATATATATAATACCTACCTATTTTAAGAAATTTATCCATGTTATACTTCACAGCCCGTTATTGTTTTAAATAAAGTTAAAAAGGTGCCTTATATCCTACTAACTAAATCTTTCAAATTGAGTTGATAATAACTTAGGGAAAATAACAGAAGGTTGCTGTTGTTATATCTACGTTTTTTTAGGTAGCTTTTACAGATTGCCTTGCAACTATTTTCCAGCTGCCATTTTGTTGATGCCATACAGATAGTATCATTAGTTTTATGTTGCGAAGTATTTGTGCATCATTAGTTTGTGCTTGTAATATGTGCCTTACTACTGCAGTACCATCATATACATTAATTGTTTGCCCGGATAGTGTGATGGATAAAAAATCAGACTTTTTACTTATCAAAGTTTCTATAAACGTAGCCTGGTCTTCAAGCTCGCCATCTGAATGGCCGTAATGAAGCTCTTCTGCTACTATGGCTTCCAACTCGCTCTTTACAGGCGTAACCATTAATTTTCTCAGGCTTTCAACTGCGTTGGCTACTTCTATTTCTACTGCCCGTAAGGCAACAGGTTTTATAGTAAACATAGATAGGGAATGTGCCATTTTTTTAGTGGCAATTTACTTAAAATATTTTGTAGTTATAGCGGTACAAATAGCTGGCGATAATGCTTTAAAGGCTTTTAATGTAATTACTGTCAACACAATACTTATTATTCCCTAATAACAATGTAATGGTTGATGCTGCTTGATATTTTGGTTGTTAGCTCTATCTATTTATAGTGCCGTTAATGCCATTAGGCTAATCGCTTGGTTAAATGAAACCCCTTTTAAAACTTAAAAAAATATTTTGCAATAGGTTAGCCCATAAATTGTTACAGCCCTAACTTACTATGGCTAACGGGTTTGGATAGTTGTCGCTTTGGTCTTCTACTACATTGTCAAGGCAGGTAAAATCTTTTTCAACCAAAAGAATTAATTTTTCATCAGTGTGATTGAACCCAACTGTTGCTGTATTTACTAGTTTATCTAACATTGTTTCAGGCAAATAAAGAGTAATAGTATTGTCAATGAATTCAGCCGTCATCACATTTTTTTGCGTTGTTGTTAACGCATAAATAAGCGATTTTTCTAAAAAATCTGTTTGCTCTTTTAAACTACCATTTATTGCTAAAGCCGATATATCCGACCTGGTTAACCTGTACCTTAGTGAGTTTCCTTTAATCCTTATTTTCATAACGTATTTTGTGATATTAAAATCCGGTGTTCGTTGGTATAAATGTTGAATGTTTGTTGCCGTAAAAACCCAATCAAGGTCATTCCAAATTCATCGGCAAGCTGAACCGCCAAACTCGAAGGTGCACCAACTGCTGCAACAACTACAATTCCTGCCATCGCCGCTTTTTGTATTAACTCAAAACTTGCCCTTCCGCTTAATAATAATATGGAATCATTTAAAGGCAACAGGCCTTTTTCAAGTGCACAGCCAATCAATTTATCAAGCGCATTATGCCTGCCTACATCTTCGCGTAGCAATATAAGTGCGCCATTTTTATTAAACAATGCACAGGCATGTAAACCGCCGGTCGCATCAAATATTTGTTGTTGCAAGCGCAAACTATTGGGTAGTTGAAACAATATTTCTTGAGAAATAAAAAAATCGGTATTCTTATCCAGCAGATAATTACTAACTGTTTTAATGGCATCGATAGATCCCTTGCCACAAACCCCGCAACTTGAAGTAGTATAAAAGTTTCGATCGGCATGTTGCAGTTTGGGTTCAACGTGGTCGTTTAATTCAACCTGAATAATATTTTCTTTATTTTCGGCACACGCAATAAAACAATGGTTAACGGCTTTTAAATCGTGCTTGTCCTTAATAATGCCTTCTGTAAATAAAAAACCGATAGCCAATTCCACATCATTTCCCGGTGTACGCATGGTTACCGAAATATTTTTAACCATTCTATTGGGCGCTTGCCCAAAACATAACCTAATTTCCAAGGGTTCTTCAATGGCTAAAGTATCTATTTGGGCTGCACACAATTTGCCGTTTACTTTTATAATGGAGGATTGTTTTGTAGATATTTCTTTTAGCATAACACTTTAATAATGCGATTCAATCGGAAGTTAAAGGTACTGTTTTCCTATGTGGCCAATTTACTATAATTAATGATTGAGCTTTAGGTTTTAAACTTACAACGATAACTTTTAGCTTCCCTTTTTTTCAATTGCATAGAGAATATTAAATTTCAAATGACAAATATAATATTGGTAATGGTATGATGCCATATGTGGATGATATTAAGCAAGCCGGTACATTTTTAAATCGCTTACACTTAGACAAATTAAGTCGTATTTATCAGCGCTAAAACAGGAGAAACAATCATATAAAAGGTTACTGTTAAATCAATCAATAAGATTTTAATTGATCGTTAGGATAACTGCTATAATTAACATTAAAAATGCTGCAACAGTGGTTAAACCTTATTATCAAATCTAACAAAACCATTATTTTAATCCTGTAAAATAAAATAAAAAATTCCCTATGCCTAAAAATGTATTTAACAGCCATTTTTATTAAACAATGCACTCGCGGATATTGTTTTTATCATGTTATAATACGTAATTTTATAAAGCATTTTATCAATTATCAAACTATGCCTTCAGACGAAAAAGTACCATCTGCCGAAAATCCGGAAAAGTTACTAAACTTAAAAGCAACAGGGCCTAAAAAATGGGCCGCTGGCATACCCGCTGTGTTGGCGGCACTAAGCGATGTAATAGAAGAAGGTATTCCATTGCGAGGCACCGGAGCCTTGTTTGCCATGAACCAAAAGGGAGGCTTTGATTGTTCAAGCTGTGCTTGGCCCGATCCGGATGACGAACGCTCTGCTGCCGGTGAATATTGCGAAAACGGCGCAAAAGCATTAGCCGAAGAAGCCACTTCTAAAAAGGTTACAGCAGATTTCTTTTTAAAAAACTCCGTATTTGAGCTTGCAAAATTGACCGATTTTGAAATAGGTAAAAAAGGCCGGTTAACAGAGCCCATGTATTTACCAAAGGGAGGAACGCATTATGAACCAATTAGTTGGGAGGAGGCTTTTACAAAAATAGCTAGTCACCTAAATGCATTGGAATCACCGGATGAAGCCGTATTTTATACTTCCGGGCGTACAGCAAACGAAACGTCGTTTTTATACCAGTTGTTCGCCAAAGAATTTGGGACCAATAATATGCCAGATTGCTCAAACATGTGCCATGAAACTTCTGGCTCTGCGTTAAATCCCGTAATAGGAATTGGAAAGGGAACGGTAACATTAGAAGATTTTTATAATACAGGCCTAATTGTAATTATCGGCCAAAACCCAGGTACCAACGCACCCCGCATGATGACAGCGCTTGCAAAAGGTAAAAAGAACGGGGCGAAAATTATTGCTATAAATCCTTTGCCAGAGGCTGGCTTAATGGCGTTTAGAAACCCACAGGAAATAAAAGGCGTTTTAGGAAAAGGGGATCAATTGGCAGACCTTTATTTGCCAGTTAAAATAAATGGGGACATGGCTTTGCTGAAAGCTTTTGAAAAGTTGTTGCTGGAAGCAGAAAAAAATGCCCCCGGGCAAGTTCTTGATAATGATTTTATTGCAGCTAATACCGTAGGGTTTGATGATTTTGCCAAACAGTTTGATAAATATGAATTGGAAGGCCTGGCAATAGAATCAGGTATTTCTATATCTGACATATTATTGGCAGCAGATATGCTAGCCACTAATAAGCGGATTATTTTTTGCTGGGGAATGGGATTGACCCAACAGCCAAACGGTGTTGACATGATAAGAGAAATTGTAAACATCTGTTTGATGAAAGGAAGCATAGGCAAACCAGGCGCCGGGCTTTGCCCCGTACGCGGCCATAGCAATGTGCAGGGTAATAGAACCATGATGATCAACGAAAAGCCAACACCAATACAGCTGGACCGTTTAAAAGAAGTTTTTGGATTTGAGCCACCCCGAAACCACGGATATGATGTGGTTAATGCCATTAAAGCAATGGATGCAGGCAAGGTGAAAGTGTTTTTTGCTATGGGTGGAAATTTTTTATCAGCTACGCCCGATACAACTTATACGGCAAAAGCAATTCGTACATTAAAGCTTACCGTACACGTTTCTATTAAATTAAACCGTAGCCATTTAGTACATGGGGAAGAGGCAATAATATTGCCTACCTTATCCAGAAGCGATAAAGATTTAGTAAACAACGAACTGCAATTTATAAGTACCGAAAACTCTATGGGCGTGGTACAATCATCAAAAGGTATTTTAGAACCTGTTTCTGATAACCTTATAAATGAAACCCAGATTATATGCCGATTGGCCGTGGCAACGCTAGGGAACAGATCTGTAATTGATTGGAAACGATATGCCAATAGTTATGACGACATAAGGGATGTAATTGAACAGTGTATTCCAGGTTTTGAAAACTATAATACTAAAATCCGTCAAAAAGGGGGATTCTATTTACCGAACAATGCAAGGGATGGTAAGTTTATAACAGAAAAATATGGAAACAGCGCTCCATTTACAGTGTCAAAATTACCTATAAACCTGTTAGCCGATGATGAGTATGTAATGGCAACTACCCGCACACATGACCAGTTTAATACAACTATTTATGGGCTGGATGACCGTTACAGGGGGATAAAAAACGAACGCCGCGTTGTGTTTATGAATAGAGCAGACATGCAGAGAGATGGTTTTGCCGAAGGAGAAAAAGTAGACCTTTTTAATTATGATGATGGCATAGAGCGTATCGCAAGGTTATTTGTGGTAGTTCCATATCCCATCCCTGAACGCAACGCCGTTACCTATTTTCCAGAAACCAACGTGTTGTTGTCTATCAATAATGTAGTGGGTGAAAGCAATATGCCTGCTGCGAAATATATAAAAATAAAAATAAAAAAACATTTATTGCCAGCATAAGCCAACCAAACAAACCAATATTGTAAAAAATAATAAAAATCTTATCAGCCAAAACAACCTGTGTATTTTATGAATAAATTTAAGCGATGGGGTATTGCTTTGGCAATTGTTCTCGTTTAGGTAACATTGGCATCTGTTTTATTATATTCAGCATGCAAGTAAAAGTGAATTTATACAAGGCCTTACAAAATTAAAACCAGTATCATTGTTGGTTAGCAGTAATAGAACTAAAATATGGGGGACAAGAGATACTTTAAATACGCCTGGCTAACAATAATAATCAAGAGATTCAATAAGGAATATTAAAATAAACGAAAAATATCCGGGCAATTTAAGTCACTGGAAAAGCAAATGTATTTACCATCCAAAAGCCTTTAATAGGCACAAACATAAATCCAGTAATAACGTATTAAACACGATATATTTAATCGCTACTTTTAGACCTGGATAGTTACTAACTTTTATTATAACAAGTGAATAGTTATAAGTGCCCTAACAATATCAACCATGCTTTCATCCGAAAGAATGTTAATTCACTTAATTTTTAATTATTAATTACTGATGGCTTTGTCTTACAAGAATATTGCTCCTTTTTTAAGTGCAGGCGAAAGTACAGTGAGCCGTTGGTTAAGCTATATTGGGCTTGGCGTGGGCGTGTTGTTATTGCTTAGCTCTGTGCAGATGTACAGCAATATAAACCATTTAATAAGGGATAAAAATACCCGTAAAAATGGCGCTGATTTTATATCCATCACTAAGGCCATTACGAACGAAAATATGGGCAAAGACAACCGTTTTAATGAGGCGGATATACAGGATTTAAAAGCCCAGCCCTTTATTGAAGATGCCGCACCTTTAAAAGCAAACGCCTTTAAAGTAACCGCTGGCGCAGGCAACCTTATTCCTTTTAGCACAGATATTTTTGTGGAAGCATTAAACGATAAATTTATAGATACGGTGCCGGCGAGCTTTATTTGGAAGGAAGGCGATGAAATGGTGCCTATCATTTTTTCTACCGATTTTTTAGAGATGTACAATGTATTTGCGCCTAGCTGGGATTTGCCGCAGATGTCAGAAAAAACTGCCTCTTCCGTATCGATATTTTTACGTTGCCATGGGCACAATGGAGAAAGGCAATACCGGGCGAGGATAGTTGGTTTTAGCGACAGGGTAAATAGCATTTTGGTGCCTGAAAATTTTTTAGGGCTACAAAATAAACAACTAGAAGGCATAGAAAATATAACAGCAAGCCGTGTTTTTTTAAAAACAACCGATGCCAATAATCCGCAACTGCTTAGCTATCTTACCGAAAAAAATTACCATGTAAATAAAGACAAAACAAAGTTTGGCAGGGTAAAAGGCGTATTGCAATCTATAGTTAGCGGACTGGCAGGTTTTGGCGTATTAGTTATTTTACTGGCCATGGTATTATTTTCTTTTTATTTACAACTGATGGTTGCAAAAAGTAAAGATAACCTGCAACTGCTGCTCACACTAGGGTATTCGCCCAAGTGGCTAAGCCGTACGGTAGCAAAAAAATGGGTGCCGGTATATGTAACCATCATTATTGTAGCTTTGGTTTTAACCGAAATATTGCACTGGAGCTTCCAACATTTTGTAATGCCTACAAGAGATGAACTTTCTTTTTTTATAGATTGGAGCGTAGTAGTAATTGCGCTAGGGCTTCTTGTATTGTCTATTGCCGTTAATTATCGTTTAGTAAAAAAACTGTTGTACAAGCTTTAAAGCCTTCTTTAAAAATTTGGCGCTATGCCTTCTCATTGCCGCTAACTTCTTTTAATTATGAACCCCTTTTCGTTTTTGGAAGCAATAGCTTTTATGCTATTTTTTGCTAGGATGCAGCTTTTTTTACATAATCAGGCCTAATATTGAAGTATTTATTAAACCAAAATAAATTTGCTGGTCATTACTTTTAACCTTATCGAACATAACTTGTATTTCAAAAAGCCGCTACAGTACGGTATATTTGCAAAATGACAGCAGTTAAACAGAACATCCGCCACCTAAGTTTGGATGAATTAGTGAAATATTTTGAGACAATCGGGGAAAAAAAATTCCGTACCAAGCAGGTTTATGAGTGGATTTGGAAAAGAGGCGCACAAAGCTTTGATGAAATGACAGACTTGTCAAAAGACCTTCGTTTAAAGATAGCCGAAAAGTTTACAATGCCGGCGCTTACTGTAAATGCCACTCAATTTAGTAGTGATGGTACGGTTAAATCAAGGTTTATGACTTTTGACGGGCACATGATAGAAGGTGTTTTAATACCTACAGAAAAAAGGAATACTGCCTGTGTATCCTCTCAAATTGGCTGCAGCCTTAGTTGCAAATTTTGTGCTACAGGTACTATGGAAAGAAAACGTAACCTGGATTATGATGAAATATACAACCAGG
This sequence comes from Ferruginibacter sp., assembly GCA_025351645.1. Lineage (GTDB taxonomy): Bacteria > Bacteroidota > Bacteroidia > Chitinophagales > Chitinophagaceae > Ferruginibacter. The sequence continues at coordinate 18,450 of JANXVN010000037.1, read as the reverse complement.
TTGCTTTGCTTAACCAACAATCAGAAAAGACATTTGATAAAAAATTATCTAATGTAGTCTTTATGGGCATGGGCGAACCTTTGCTTAATTATAAAAACGTTTTGAAGGCCATAGATAAATTAATTGCTAACGATGGCATGGCGATGAGCCCGAAAAGGATCACTGTTTCTACTGCTGGCGTGGCTAAAATGATCAAGCAATTGGGTGATGATAAAGTCCGTTTTAACCTGGCCTTGTCTTTACATGCGGCAGATGATAAAAAACGAAATGCTATAATGCCTATTAACGAAACCAACAATATTGCCGCGTTGGTTGAAGCATTAAATTATTTTTACGATAAGACAAAGAATGACATAACGCTGGAATACATTTTATTTAAAGGCGTGAATGATTCTATGGAAGATGCGGAAGCCTTGATAAAAGTGTACCGCCAGATACCTACGCATTTGGTAAACGTAATTGAATACAACCAGGTAGAAGGCGCCAAATTTACCAAGCCCGATGAAGAAGCGACACAACGCTTTACAGACCACCTGGCAAAAAATCGTGTTAACGTAAGGGTTAGAAGGAGCCGTGGCAAAGACATTGATGCCGCTTGTGGGCAGCTTGCTAATAAAGGATAACTTAAAAATTAAAGGACTAATATATTAATGGCTCACTGCAAACAGTTGAGCCATTTTTTTATTGTTAAAAATAATACTATGCTGTTTGAAGCGCCAGGCCCGCCCGGATGAACCGGTTCGGACGGGGATAGTAACGAAAATCCTTTTTTTGTGGGGCCGCCCGTAAAAAAATATTATAGTGAATAGCCCGGCCGAGGGGGCGCACCAATTAGTTATAAGTTAGGAGTTAGGAGTTATGAGTTTAGCTGTAGCGGGTACTTTAATAATTTATTTTTTCGATTAACAAATAATTAGAGTTTATTATTAAACTATGGATGTAGTGCTGGGTCTATCACTTTACACAATTTAAATAAGAATTTATGAAAAAGATTATAGTTAGCATGATGATAGCCGGGGCTTTTATGATGAGTGCCAACGCACAAGAAGTAAGGCCAATGAAGCACAATAGCCAGCACTATGGCAAGCACCATAAAGGGATGATGATGAAGGAATTAAACCTTACCGCCGACCAAAAAGCTCAACTAAAAACCAGCCACGAAAGTTATAAACAACAACTGGGCGAATTAAATAAAAACGAGGCTATTACAGTTAAAGAATCAAGGGACAGGAAGGACGCTTTACGTAGAGGGCAGAAAGAAAAGATAATGGCTATTTTAACCCCTGACCAAAAAATTAAACTGGAGCAAATTAAAAATAACAGGCAAGCCAGACACCAAGCAATGGCAGCAAAAAGATTGGATAAGATGAAAACAAAGCTTAATTTATCTGATGAGCAGGTAGCAAAAATTAGTGCAGCAAATCAAGCTGAACATGAACAGTTTAAAGCCATAACACAAAATGAAAATTTAAGCCGTACCGAGAAGAAAGACCAAATGATGGCTTTGCGGGAACAAAATAAAAATAATTTTAAAAGCATTTTAACTCCTGAACAAATTTCAAAAATGGAAGAAATAAAAAAAGCAAGGATGGAAACGAAACAAGCCAAATAGTAAGTTTGCCTCTGTTACTACGTACCTGCAAGAAAAATATATGTAAACCTCTTACCACAAAAGCATGCCCCCAATAGGGTGTGCTTTTTTATTTGCGTTGGTGGTAAAGATATTTACGGGTGAGGTTTAATATCAAATTTATTATTGATTTATGAACTTAAAAATACTTTGATTTATTTTTTGTTTTTTTTTGATAGCATATGCCCCCGTTTATTTGTAAGGCTAAAATGCCTGGGGATAGCTTTTGTAGCGTCTGAACACTTATTTTTTAATACCTTTGTGTTTCACTCCTGTTGAAATAACAGTAAAAATCTACAAAAATGAGCCAGTCGCACTTCCAGAAGTTCGTTCCAAAAAAGAAGAACAGTTTAGTTAAAGAAGAATTTAAGCAAGCAAAAAAGAAAGCAAAAAAAGAAAGGGCAACAGCTATCGATGCTCGTTTTGAAGAGAAACGAAGGTTGAAAGCTGCTGCAAGAAATGCACCGCAATTGCCTCAAAGCGGTGCCGCCCCTGTTAAAGGAAAAGCTGCTAAGCCAACAGCTTCAAAATCACCTGCAAAATCTATTGCTCAAAAAAAGGAAGACAAGATAGCTTCTATTGAAAGTAATTTTATACAGACAGAAAAGATAGCGGATATTAAAAAGGAATATGCCCAGCCAGAAGTAAAGCCGCCTGTTAAAAAAACAGCTTCCGGTAAGCCTGTTGCCATCAGCAACGTATTAATGCCCCTTAATAAATTTTTGGCACATTGTGGCGTGTGTAGCCGAAGGGATGCGGTTACCATTATTAAAGAAGGAAAAGTAAAAGTAAATGATGCTGTAATTATTGAACCTGCATTTAAAGTTTCAGAAAGGGATGAGGTGAAATTTAATGGTAAAAAATTATTTGTAAGCAAGAACCTTGTTTATATTTTATTGAACAAACCTAAAGATTATATTACTACAACAGACGACCCTCAGGGAAGAAGGACTGTTTTACAGCTTACAAAAATGGCTACAACAGAAAGGATTTACCCTGTAGGAAGATTAGACAGGAATACTTCCGGCGTTTTATTGCTAACGAATGATGGGGAGCTTACCCAAAAGTTATCGCACCCAAGTTATAATATTACAAAGGTGTATGAAGTTAAATTAGATAAGAACCTTACTAAGGCTGATTTTGATAAAATATTAAACGGTTTGGTTTTGGAAGATGGCATCATTAAGGCAGATTCGCTTGCTTATGCAGATGCTAAGGATAAATCGGTTATTGGCATTGAAATACATAGCGGGCGAAACCGGATCGTGCGCCGTATTTTTGAACATCTAGGCTATGATGTAAAGGGATTAGACAGGGTTATGTACGCCACACTTACTAAGAAAAATGTGGAACGGGGCAAATGGCGTTTTTTAGCAGAAAAAGAAGTGCGCTTATTAAAATACCTGAACGCATCCCATAAAAAAATTATTCCAAAAGATAAAGCTGCAAATAACAAGGGCGATGACTAAAGAAAATAAAGAAAATATTAGTGCGCCAAAAAGGTCAATCGCACCAGTTGCCGCATTAAAAAACTTAAGTGATATTACCATTTTTGAGAACGACTATTTTATTGCCATTAACAAACCCGCAGGTGTGCTATCTATTCCGGATAGGATGCAGAGCGAGCCTTCTTTAAAAGATAAATTGCTGGAAAAATACGGCAGCATATTTACTATTCATAGGTTGGATAAAGAAACCAGCGGCATTATTTTATTTGCAAAAGATGAAGCAACGCACAAATTTTTTTCCAAGCAATTTGAAGAAAGAAGCGTAGAGAAATTTTATATGGGCCTTGTACATGGCGCTCCTACGCATAAGGCTGGTAGTATAGATGCTGCTATAATGGAGCATCCAGTTTTTAAAGGGCAAATGGTAATCAACAAAAAAGGCAAGCCTTCTTTAACCGATTATGAAGTAATAGAAAACCTGGGAAAGTACTCTTTGGTAAAATTTCAATTGCATACCGGACGAACACACCAGATAAGGGTACACGCAAAAAACATTGGGCACCCAATTGTATGCGACCCTTTATATGGAGATGGTAAGCCTGTTTTGCTTTCTGCTATTAAAAAGAAATTTAAGCTTAGCAAGCACGACGAAGAAGAAAGGCCAATGTTAAGCAGGGTTGCCTTACACAGTTACGAACTTAAATTTACAGATGAGCAGGGCAATAATTTTGACCTGACAGCAGAGCTGCCGAAAGATATCCGTGCATTGATCCAGCAAATGAAAAAGCATAATTAATGTTTATCCGTTCAAAATTGGATTTTTAAAACTGCTAATTTGTTTCATAAAAATACTTTAAAACCTAAGTAAAAAAAAACCTTTACGTCTATAAAGGTTTTTTATTACTTGTTATGTACAATCAATGCTGTTAAGTTAAGGATTTGTATGTTTGTATTTACCTCACCATAACCCACTCCAAAGAAAAAGGAAGCTTTCAAGTTAAGGGAATTAAACCTTAGTAATAAAAAAATCCCTTTACAGCTGAAAAGGGATTTTTTTATTATTTATTATGTACCAATGCCGTTAAGTTAAGGATCTATATGTTTGTTTTTACCTCACCCGAACCCTCTCCAAAGGAGAGGAAAGGTCTTAACTTAACGGCATTGTATTATGTACGGTAATTAATTTTCCTGAACCTGGAAGGTAATTGGCTGGCGGCGGTAAGCGTTAACATTACGGCCATTTTGTAAAGCAGGCGTCCATTTGGGACCTTTCTTAATAACTTTTACAGCTTCTTCTTCCATTCCATATCCAAATTTCGTTTCCGGGGTAACATCGCTTATGCTACCATCTTTACTAACAATAAACCTTACAATTACCTGGTAAGTACCTTGTGGCGCACCATTGTCAACAGGAGCACTTGGGTTAAGGTTTCTCTCGAGGTACCTGCGCCATGCAGCTTCACCACCTGGGAAAGCGGCTTCGTTTTCTACCTTGGTAAAAATTTTATCTTCATCGTTGCTTTTAGGCGCTTCTGTAATTTGAGTACCCTTGTCCTCTACCGGTGCCTGAACAATGGCTACTTTATTTTCGCTTTCTACAGTTTTTGTACTTATTTGCGCATCTTCCTTAATTTCTTCAATCTTTTCATCAGCCTTTACCTCTTCGTCTTTTACAATTTTAGGAGGTGTAAACTTAATTTGATTGATTTCCGGTGGTGGTGGCGCCTTTGGTGGCGGTGGCGGTGGCGGTGGTGGTGGTGCATCATTTTTCTTGATATCTGCCATTTGCGTATCCAACACTTCTAATACTTCAGGCTTATTCCTGTTGATACCCTTAACCAAAACAAACGTTATTATAATTAAAAATATTACAGCACTAGTTATTAAGATAGCTTTTGTAATACGTTTGTTGTATGTTTTTCTAAGGTCATAAGCGCCATACTGCTTATTTTTACCCTCAAAAATAATGTCGAGGATATCTGCGCTTAAAATTTTATTTATATCCATTTTAAAATGATTTGTGTTAAGATTCTAAATTCAACAAATTCCATAAATTATTTGATGCCATTTGCCGCTTCAGTCCTTTTTATTAACTCTGCTTCCGTATCACTCATATCAACTTCTGCATAGTGGCCTGGCGGTATTTGATTTATAGACATTTCATCCAACACATCAATCGCATTTTTAAAAGTAGCATCTTTATCAGATTTAATGATGTACATCAAATCTCCTATTGGAGTAGACTTTTTCTTTGTTAAGATTACGTCCCTAATATCTTTAAAATTGCTGGTCTTAAATTGAGTTGATGCTTCTGTTGGCGATAGTTCTCCAAAATAGTAATACACCTGGTCATTTTTGCCTAATAATAAAGTCATGGCACCAGAGTTTTTCACTTTTTGTTGGTTTTCCGGATCATCTTTTGGCTCATTCAAATTCATGGCAGTTGCCTGGCTCATGGTAGTGGTGAATACAAAAAAAGTAATTAATAAAAATCCTAAGTCTACCATTGGAGTAAGGTCTACTCTGGTAGATTGTTTTTTTGCCTTTTTGACGCCGGGCCCCTTTTTATGCCCACCGCCGCCAGTATCTACTTCTGCCATATCGGTAATTTTTTATTCGCCTAAAATAATTTAAGGCAAAAGTTTACAATTATTTTTTATTAGCTGCTGCTGATGCATTTGCCAATTCTGAGCCTGCAGGAGGTGCTTCCGAATTGGTTACAACCTTAAACTTGTAGATATCATTCTTTTTAAAAGATTCTTTGATATCTTTAAAACTTGGGTACTTAGCTTGGTTATCTCCTTTTACTAACAAGTTGAGCTTATCCATATTTTCACCCTTATAGCTATCAACCACCCCACGTATCCAAACTGTCAGTTCATTATTTGTACTGTCAATAGGTATACCTGGTAATTGTGCAGCAGAAGGTGGTGTAGCCAAATCCAGGTAGCTTTTTAACTGGCTAAATGGAACGCCTATAAAATCCAGCTTCCTTAACTTGGTTATTTCCGCAGCGTTTAATCCCAAAGCCTTAGCAGTGTTTACGTTGTCGATAATAGCATTTTTATGCGATTTATCGCCTATAAGCAAAAAAACTTTACCTTCTTTTGTTAGTGTAACAAGTATTGCTTCATCACTAGCTACTTTGGTAGATACTGAAGATGGCGTCATTACAGCAACAGCTTCAGGGGGCTTGGTTTTTGTTGTCAAAATAAAAAACGACAACAACAAAAACGCAACATCGCACATCGCAGTCATATCTATATGCGTACTCTTACGCGGTAATTTAGCTCTTGACATTTTTATAGATTTTAATATTTACTAAGAAACAAAATTTGCTTTTTTCCATACATTATTTGTAAAGAGAAGCAAAACTTTGTGTTAAAGTAAAACCTGACTCATCTATACCATAAGTAATTCCATCTATCCTTGTAGTAAAGATGTTGTAGAAAATAATAGAGAAAGCAGATGTACCGATACCTAATGCTGTATTGTACAAGGCTTCAGAAATACCCTGGGACAATTTACCAGCAGCACCGCTACCACCATCTCCTTCACCTAAGGCAGAGAAAGAACGAATCATACCTAATACCGTACCTAACAAACCTAACAAAGTTGCAACAGACGCGATAGTTGATAAGAAAACCAGGTTTTTTTCAAGCATAGGCAATTCCAGCGCAGTAGCTTCTTCTACTTCTTTTTGTATAGCCATTACTTTTTGATCAGTATCCAATTCAGTATTGTTGATCATTTCTTTATAACGATGAAGGCCAGCTTTCATAACATTACCTACAGAACCTTGTTGCTTATCGCACTCAGCAACTGCTGCATCAACATTTTTGTTAGCTAAATGGTATTGCACTTTGCGGATAAAATCTGCATTGCTGCCAGTACCTGTTGCTTTAGAAATAGTTAAAAACCTTTCAATGATAAAAGTTAAAACAGTAAGGAAACATCCAAGAAGGATCGGCACGATAATACCTCCTAAATACATATTATACAACGAATTCTTAGCACCTGAATGATCGGGCCAGAACCAGCCAGTGCCAGGACGTGCAAAGTTAGAAGCATTTCCAAGTATTACCCTCCAGATAAAAAATCCAGCTAATACACACACCAAAGGTGCCACCCAAGAAATAGAATTACCAGACTTTTTTGCCTGTACCGATGTTGATGGTTTTACAGTTGCAGTTGATTTTGTTTCTGCCATGACGTTCAATTTTTAGTAAGTTTAGTGTAAATTTTGTTTGCTTAAAGTTTTGTTTTGCAATGCTAAGTAAAAAAAGTATTTCAGCAATCAATATTAATAGAATAATATTTTTTGATAAAGCACAAGTTAATAAAATAATTGAATGAAACAACCCTGACGAATTAATTTTATAAGTTTTTGTAAGGAAGATGGGGAACCTTTTGGATTTTAAAGTTTGGACAAGCATTTGAACAAATAGTTATCTATTATTAAGAAACTAAAGCTACATAATTATTAAGAGCAATCACAAAATAAATATTAAAATTATTTAATTTTATTCGTAGCGCAAAGCTACTATCGGATCGAGCTTAGCTGCTTTGTAGGCAGGGTAAAGCCCAGCAATTAAACCCACTAATGTACATACAACCACACCAGCAATTACCCATAGCCATGGTACCACAAAACCTGTTTTTAATAAAAGCGCAACAATATTGCCAAATAGTATGCCTGCAACAATACCAACTACGGCACCCATTAGGCTTATCAATATTGATTCCCATAAAAACTGCGCCCTTACATCTGCTGCCTTGCCTCCTAACGATTTTATTAGCCCAATCTCTTTTGTGCGTTCGTTTACTGCTACCAGCATAATGTTCATTAAGCCAATAGCCGCGCCTATTAGGGTTATTAGGGCAATAGCCATTGTGGCATATTGTAAAAAGCCCAGGTTTTTCATTAGCGATTCCGCAATGCTATCGCTTTTGTCTACATAAAAATTATCTTCTTCTTTTACATCAAGTTTTCTTACAGGCCTAAATATACCCTTGGCCTCACCAATTGCCACCTCCATCATTTTGAGGTCGGGCACCATTACTGCTATGTTGTAAGATTGGCCTTCTGCACCAAAAATGCGGCGAATATTATTGTACGTTGTTATCGCCACCTTATCTGCATTCATAAAAGCGCTGCTGCCCTTATCTTTTAATATTCCAATTACACGGTATTTATTTCCGGCCACAGTTATCATTTTATCCAATGCCAGCGCTGTATTTTCTCCATATAATTTTTGGGCAATTACGTTACCGAGTACGCATACGCTCCTGCCACTTTCCACATCGGCTTCATTAAAATCTCGCCCTATAGATAGCTCGTACCCATTAAGTGCAAGGTAGTTTTCGTCGCCCCCTGTTACACGTATATCAGGATTTGTTTTTTTTGTTTCGTTGCTAACTATTACGCCGCTTGGTCCAGATAAAGCTATACCCACTTTTGCCGGAAAGCTATATCTTTCTTTAAAAGCGCGTGCATCATCTAAGGTTATAAGCTTTCCTTCGCTTGATGCGCGGACCACTTCTTTACGGTTCGATTTTTTTGCATCGCCCCTGCCCGGCCCACCGCCAAAACGAATATTCCTTTCTTTAAAACGTATGCTGAAGGCATTGGCACCCATGGTTGAAAAACTTTGGGTAAGGCTTTGGTTAATCGCTTGTATTGCGGTAATAATGGCTATAAGTGCCATAATACCCAACGCAATAATAATTACGGTAATGGCCGTACGCAAACGGTTGCTCTTTATGGTGCGATAAGATAATGCTATGGAGTCGCTTGTTTTCATGCCTTTTAAATTACTACTAAGTTAAAGCTCAAAAACTATACCCATGCCGAAAATTTATAAACGGTATATTAGGGCAGGCCTAGGCAATAATTTAAAAAATAGCTGTACATTTTATAAGTAGCATTTTTATTGGGCCAGCTAATACAAAGCCCCAAGGAGCTTCATAGGCGTCGCACTCTTTTACATTGGTTTTTCAGGCATCTTTTACCGCAATTATTTATAGAGAAGCAAGTTTCGTTTTTTTCAAAAAGGTTTTACATTTCGAAGAAACGTTTTGCATTTTGAAGAAAAGTTTCGCCCTTTTCTTGGATTAACGGATTTAATAATTAGGGTAGCAAATTGAGGAGGTGCTGCAAAAAGGTATGCCGTAAAAGGGAGTGACATCCGCCCGGCTGCCATTCGGACGGGCTACAATGATCACCAAAGCTGCTGTATTTGCCAGGACAAAAAAATTGAAAAGCTCACCTCCCTATTATATCAGCGGCTGTATTATCTTGGTTTTGTAAGCCACCATTGGTTACCGAATTTATCTTGAAAACCTGCGCTGCGACCATATTCCCTGTCGGCTAAGCCTTGCAGGCAAACGGCGCCATTTGCCATTGCTAAATGATATGTTACATCTATATTGTCAACCAGCAAATACATCCCCGCTGGGAAATGCGAATAATGCCCTGTGGCATCAGTAAAAAGTATAACTGCTTTGCCAATAACCAGCTCGCCATGCTTTAACCCGCCGCCCTCTCTTGGCACCATCATGCGTTCTTCTGCATTAAAGACTGCTTTCATAAAATCAATAAACTCTTGTACCTTATCAATAATTAAATAAGGCATTATAGGAAGATAATAATCTGGTGTTGCCATGTATTGATTTTTTAACGTAAGCCACTGGCTTAAACTTATAGTGTAAACAGCGAAATTATGCAGAAAAAATTATTTGTCCGTACTTATTGTTTTAGAATTTACAGGTATGCCTTGGTGTTATTTAATTAATAGTAACAACAATAATAATAAAGTAACCGGTGGCTTACCGGAGCAAAATAAAGCTGTCTTTTTTAAATAGCTTTTCCCCAATGTCGCAAATAGCTTCCATAATATAGACATAGGTTCCGGCAGCTTGTGGGGAGCCTTTGTAAGTACCATCCCAACCCATGCTCCTATCGTTTGGAGAAAAGTTATTGCGCTGAAAAATTACCGTGCCACTCCTATTGAAGATGATGAATTTAGAAATGGTTTTTATGCCAAAAGTATTTGGGTAAAACACATCATTTAAATTATCGTTATTAGGCGTAAATGCCTTAGGGATAAATAAATAAGCATACCTGCATTCTACAGAAATTACAACACTATCAAATGCCACACAGCCACTATCTGAAGTTACTTGTACCACATATGCCTGCGAGCGGGCTGCAATGCCGGTTGGTATGTTGCAATTATTACAGCTTAGCAAATCAGATGGCGTCCAAAGGTAAGTGCTTACATTATTACTATAAGTTGGGGCAAAACTATAGGTAGCATTTTTGGGATAACTTGCATCGGGACCGGCATTAACTGTTGGGCTCGACTTTACAATTACATTTACTGTAGCACTGCTACTATTGGATGTGCAACCCGCAGAGTCGCTTAGTGTAGCCGTATAGGTGGTGTTCTGTACTGGAGATATTAATGGGCTGTAAACTGATGTGCTTGATAAGCCATTTGCCGGCGACCATACAATTACTTTTCCTTTAGGGCTTACCTCAACAGTTGCTGTTTGCTGTTGGCAAATAAATACAATACCCGGCGTTATAGTGGCAGTAAATGGCACGCTTACAATAATGCTGATACTATCCTTTACGCTACAATTATTGGCATTGGTAGAAGTAGCATAATATGTTGTAGATGACAGCGGTGTTGCCAGTGTGGTATCGCATATAACACACGAAAGCCCAGCAGCCGGCGACCATAACAATGGGCTATTATGAAAAGCAATTAATGTGTCTGTTAAGCCATAACATAAGGTATCGCTTTTAGATAATAGGTGCAGAAAAGGCATTGAAAAAACAGTAACGTTTTTAATCAATGAATCCTTACAGCCATTAATATCTATACCAACTAATTTTATATTGTAGCTGCCTCCACTTGCATATTGCAATGGTGCCGGCTGGTAAAGCGTATCATTTACAACAGCATTTCCAAAGTTCCAATACCATAAATGTATAGAGTCGGCTGCAATAAATGGCTTTGAATTATTGGTGATGGTTAAGGGGGTGCTTAAACAAATGGATGCAGGAACTGTAAAATCGAGGTTTGGGCCTTTTACCAGTATTTGCCTGTTTAAATTAATGGTATCACGACAGCTGCCCTGGCCGTTATCTATCACAACATAATTATTATTAAAACTTCCTAGCAGGGTGGCTTTTACCACTATAGCATCGCTGGAAGCCGGGCCAACTGCTGTGCCTACCACACTCCAGGTATATTGCGCGCTGGTATTGGTATAATTGTTACTAATAGAAAAATTTACATTGCTGTTTTTGCACACAGCAGTATCTGGGCTTGTGAGAGATGGTGTGGCTGTGTAAATTGTTTTTGTAATACTATCAATACAACCACTAACGCTATCCTTAAGAAATAGCTTTGTTGCAAACATCCCTGGTATTGGAAAAGGATGTATTTTAATTGAATCATTTGCAAATACTCCATCGCCAAACGTCCATAACCTGCTGGTAGATTTACCACTACTTGTATCGGTAAACAAATAAGTATTTTTATTGCTGCAGGTATTGGCATAAGAGAATTTTGCAATTACGCCTACAACTACCACTCTAATTCTTAAAAAAGTGCCTGGACAACGGTTAAAATATGAACTTACGCCAATATTTTTAATACCCACTGTAGTAAATTTATGTTTTACAATAGTATCAGTAGTGGTTACATTTGGAGTTCCATCTCCAAACTGCCAATAATAACTATTTGCATTAGTAGCTTTTGCAATAAGCACTACGCTGTCGGAACCACAAACTGAATCTTTTTTTGGATAGGCAACACCATTTATTGGGGGCGTACCAAAATATAGCTGGTTAAATTTATAGGTGTTGGAACAGCCTTCGCTGGTAATTACTGATAAAGTTGGATAATAGCCGCCCACCAAACCATATGTTTGCGATGTTGAGTCCGTAGGTGTAGTGGAAGAAGAACCATTTCCATAATCCCATGTATAACTTGTTACGGAAGAACCCGCAGGCAAGGTGACGTTACTGGTAAAGTTAACCGTTGCCGGTATGCACCCATTAGTCCTGTTTGTTGTGCCGGTAACAGGCAATTGCGTTACAGCAATACTTTTACTGGCAGTGGCAACACAACCAGCATTATCCGTAGTTTTTAATGTAACATTATTGGTACCATAAGCCGCAAATGAATGGCTTATGGTGTTTGTGGCAATATCGGTAACAGGAGTGCCATCCGCAAAATCCCATTCGTAATTGGCTATTGGGTTGCTGCCGGTGCCGGTAAAATTAATAACGCCTGGCTGGCAAATATAATTTCTGTCCACAGCAATACTTGCCGTACCTGCTGAGTTTACAAAAATAGTTTTAGAAACACTTAAGCTTGTATTTTTAAAAATTGCAACTAGTTTTATAGTATAAGAACCTGGGGTGGTGTAGGTGCTAGGCTGGCTAGGCTGGTCACCATATGTACCATTACCAAAATCCCAAATAAAATTTATAGGATTTCCAGTACTGGCTTGCGTGAATGTTACTGTAGAAGGAGCACAAAATAAGTTGTTACTCGTTAAAATTGTAAAATCAACTGTTTGGCAGTTAGCATTTAGAGCGAAAGAAAAAAGAAGAAAAAGAAAAAAAAGTTTGGTCATCTCTCAGTGTTTCAATATTTTAAGGTGCCTTTTAATTCTGGGTTAGAAATGACATACAATAAATTGCAATATCTATAACCAGAACTTAACAAAAACTTACAAACCAGCGGGCAATAACCGAACCAATTAACTATCATAAACTAATTAAAAGTTGTCCTAAATAATTAGTCTTTAAGATTCATATAATCTTATCCAGATATAAAATAAATATAAAACACATGATGAAAGTAGTTACACGTATTTGTTAGGCGATTATCTTTTTTTGTTGGGTATAAAATATAAACTTGCACATTTTTGCAACCTGTGATTACCTGCTTCATTATTTTCGAAACTTATTTTTATACAGCAGCATTGCTTCAATAAAATAATAATCTGCATAAGTTAAAGTGGTATCAACTTGGGTTATGGGGTATATTATCTACACTATACTTTAATAAAAGCCAACATTTTCTCGTGCATTCGCTAAATATTCCTCAGCTAAAGCGGAGTTCTGATTTGAGCGGCTACTTTTAAGTATTTAGCCAAATCTCCAATAAATTCAAAACCAGGGTCGTGGGTAGATTTATTGTGTTGTTCTTTTTTCAAGTAAGGCCAACACGCATCTTGCATAGTTGTTTTAAAACAGCGCCTTGTATTAGTTGATTTATAAGCAATAATTTGCCGGGGCAAAAGGCACTGCACTACCGGCCTGAATTTTTAAAGGCGTATGTGCCAGTTATTGGATAATATGTTTGAGAAAAGCTATCAGCGTGCAAATGCCTGTATCAAAATCTTATATTGTTATGAAGTAAAAAGGCGATTTTATCAATGGTATGCAGCAACCTATTACCCGGTTGATAAAACGTATTCTTTTGCCTAATACCACATATACTTAAAAGGCAAAAGCTTATCAACAAAAAAGTTATAAAAGCCTTTTTTTTATGATCAATTATTTTAACCGCCCATTAAAGGCAACTACACAATTCTATTTTGATAGTATGCTTATTTGTGCCGGCTGCAACCCTGCTGCCGTAGCTTTCACTATAATAATGCCCTTTGTTTCATTTGAACGTATTACTGCCAAACATAGGCCATTAAAGGCTTTGTGCTTGTTATCTTTAAAACTTTCCATGCTTGTCTGGCTGCCATTATCTACAGCTGTAATGCTGCCTGCATCACTAACATCAAACTGAACAAGGTTAGCTGCATTTGGTACCAGGTTGCCTTTTTTATCTACTACTTTTATTGTTATAAAACTTAAATCTTCGCCTCCGGCAGAAATGGTGCTCCTATCTGCTATTAGCTCAATCTTATAGGCTGGCCCTGCTGTATTTACTTCTTTGGTAAGCACTACTTTTCCATTTTTTCGGCTAACCGCTTTGATGGTTCCAGGCTCAAATGTTAAGCGCCACATCACATGCAACGAGTCGCCTTGTTTCTTTTTTATGCCAACAGATTTTTCGTTTAAAAACAGTTCCACCTCATCGGCATTATTATAGTAAGCCCAAACATCAATGGTTTGCCCTTGTTTCCAGTTCCAATGCGGTAGCAGGTGCAGCACTGGTTTATCCGTCCAAACGCTTTGGTATAAATAGTAGGCATCTTTAGGAAATCCAGCTAAATCTATAATGCCAAAATAACTGCTGCGGGCGGGCCATGGGTATGGCGTTGGTTCGCCTAAATAATCAAATCCCGTCCATACAAACATGCCGGAAACATGCTGTTGGCTTTCAAATACTTTCAATGTTTCTTCGTGCGTACTGCCCCATGGTGTGGAGCAATTTTCATAAGCAGAACAAGTTAAATTAGCATTGCCTGTTGATAAGGCAACATCCCACTGGGTAGGCCAGCGGCGCATGCTATCGCTGGGCATATCGTAATGCCCTCTTGTTTGCAGGGCCGATACAGCTTCGGTACTTATAAAAGGCTTGTGGCCCCAACGGGCAAAAACACCCGCCCATGCATTGTGGTTATAGTTATAGCCAATTAAACTTGTAGGCTCGCCGGGCAGTAATTTTGAATTAAGGCTGATGTCGTTATTAGCGGTAACTGTTGCCCTTGTGGTGTCCAGGCTTTGCACAATTTTCACTAAGTCTGCAACAATCCGTTTGCCGCTTACATCTGTGGAATCGCCCCATTGCTCCCCTACTTCGTTGCCTACGCTCCAGATAAAAACAGAGGGATGGTTCCGGTCTCTTAAAACTTGGTCTTCCAAATCTTTTTTGTGCCATTGTGCAAACTCCAGGTGATAATCTAATTTGTTTTTTCCTTTCTCCCACATATCAAAAGCTTCGTCCATAACTATAAAGCCCATCTTGTCGCACAAGTCTAATAGCCGCGGTGCCGGCGGGTTGTGCGAGGTACGGATGGCGTTACAGCCCATGGCTTTTAATATCTCCAATTGCCTTTGTGCAGCCCTTACATTAAATGCCGTGCCGAGGCAGCCTAAATCGTGGTGGTTACATACGCCACGGATTTTTACATATTTTCCGTTTAGGATAAAGCCCTTGTCTATATCGAATGTAAAGGTGCGTATGCCGAATGTGGTTTCGTATTCATCTACTATTTTTCCACGAACAATTATTTGAGTGACGGCCTTGTATAAATAAGGAATATCTATACTCCATAAATGTGGATTTTTAATTAGATAAGAAGAAGAGTGCTCTTCTACAGTTTTGTACTTATACTTCTTTTTTATTGAATCTTCAGTAAAATGAGTTGCAGTACTTAAAGTAAATAATCCAACTTCATTTTTTCGCAAAATAATATTACCTGATGCATCATAAATATTCACCCTTATTGAATAATTTTTATCCGGGCTTGCACCAGTAACTTTTGTGTTGACTACAACCTTTGCTACCGCATTGCTTACCTCCGGCGTGGTGATGTAAGTTCCCCAGTCAGCAACTGCTACCTTATTAGTTTTCTGCAGCCACACATCCCTGTAAATACCGCTGCCACTATACCAGCGGCTGTTTGGCTGTTCGTTATTATTTACTTTTACTACCAGTATATTTTTTTTATTATAGAGAAGAAAAGAATCAAGTACATATTGAAAAGAGATATAGCCATTGGGACGATAGCCTAATAAATGCCCATTTAACCAAACAGTACTGCGGCAATAAACCCCATCAAAATGGATGGAGATATTTTTGCTGCTATCTGCCAACGGTACTGTAAACTCTTTACTGTACCAGCCCATGCCGCCACGCAATGCGCCGCCGCCGTTACCGGTGGGGCTTGTTGAATCGAAGGGGAGTTCTATGCTCCAGTCGTGTGGCACATTTAAGGTGCGCCAGCTTTTTTCGTTTGCTTGTAACTGGCTATAATCATGTGTACTGTCTATAATAAATTTCCAATTTTTATTAAAGTTTTCTCTTATTCTTTGGGCTGATATAGAAAAGCTAATAACCAGCAGTAAAGCTGTGCAACGAAATAATTTATTCATATATTTTTACTGAAATTTTATGCAAGTTTTTTATGGTTACCCAAATATAAATTTGTTACCAGTAATGGAGAATATGTTTTGATTTTTTTACATTGATTATAGCTGGCTTATGCAGGCTCCCCCAGAAGTTGATAAAAGATGCCTGAAAAACAAAAGTACAAGCGTGCAGCCCCGTGCCCTCCAAAGGAGGGTTCTGGAGTATTCAAATGTAGAAAGCTTTCGCAATAGGCAGAGTGAGGAACCCTCCTTTGGAGGGCAGGGAGGCTATAGCTGCTAAATTGGCTGGGGCAAAAAGGAACATTATCCTAAGCAGCAAACCAACAGCCGGAGCGGCTACTTTCTTTATAGCTTTCAATAACTATACCCGCGACATAAAGTAAACTATGGGCAACAAAAAAACTTTATTACATTAGCTAAATGGCATGCAGTATTGTACTGCCAATTTTGCCCCCATAAATAACTAAATTTTTTAACGAATGCAGCTTACATAAAATGGCACCAATACTCATCCTTTGCGCTTCTATTATTGTATTGCTGCTGCTGATAACTGTGGTAAAATTGAATGCTTTTATCTCTTTGATAATAGCCACCTTGTTTGTGGGCATTTGTAATGGCATGGTTTTGTCCGGCATTATTAAAGCTATCAGCAGCGGCATTGGCAGTACGCTCGGCTCAACCTTATTGATACTTGGCTTTGGCGTTTTGTTTGGCAGCATACTTTCTGAAACAGGCGCCGCACAAAAAATAAGTGCCGGGCTCATCAATTTATTTGGCGTTAAAAAAATTAAATATGCCATGGTGCTTACCGGCTTTATTGTAGGCATTGCTATGTTTTACAATGCAGGCTTTATAGTACTGGTGCCACTGGTTTTTTCTGTTGCTTTTACTACTAAACAGCCGCTTGTTTATTTAGGCATTGCACTTACAAGCGCACTTTCTGTAACCCATGGTTTTTTGCCGCCGCACCCAGGGCCAAGTACTATTGCTGTATTGTTTAAGGCAAGTATTGGCAAAACATTATTGTACGGCATTATTGTAGCCATACCTGCTATAACCATGGCCGGTCTTGTGTTTCCGGAATTTATAAAAAAAATACAAGCTAACCCGCCTAAAGAAATGTTTAACACAAAACATTTTGAAGCAGCCGAAATGCCCGGTTTTGCTATCAGTATTTTTACAGCTTTAATACCTATTATTTTAATGGGGCTGGCCACAGTAAGCACCTTCTTTTTACCCGCAACAACCGAATCGGCAAAAATTTTACAGTTTATCGGCGAGCCTGGCATTGCTATGTTATTTGCTTTATTGATAGCAATTTTTGTTTTAGGCATTGGCAGGGGCATAAAAATGAAAACGTTGATGGATAGTTCCTCAGCATCACTAAACGCATTGACCACAATTGTTTTATTGATTGCCGCAGGCGGGGCCTTTAAGCAAATTTTAATTGATAGCGGTACTGGCGATGCTATTGTGGCTTACTTTAAAGGCTCTACCATATCGCCACTTTTATTGGGCTGGTTAATAGCTACGCTGATAAGGATTGCGTTAGGTAGTGCTACTGTAGCAGGATTGACTGCTGCTGGCATTGTGCAGCCATTGCTTACCACGATGCATGTTAACCCAGAGCTGATGGTATTATCTATTGGCGCAGGTAGTTTAATGTGCTCGCATGTGAACGATACGGGGTTCTGGATGTTTAAAGAATACTTTGGACTGAGCATAAAAGACACTTTTAAAACCTGGAGCGTAATGGAAACTATCGTAGGCATAACCGGTTTATTGGCGGTATTGGCTTTGAACTTATTTTTGTAAATAGTGGCAGTACAAACAACCACCAACAAGCACATGGATTATTATCTAGGCATCGACATTGGCACCACATCTACCAAAGCTGTAGCGTTTGATGCTAGTGGCGAAACATTGGCACAGCATTCTATCCATTACCCGATACTACACCCAAAAGAAGACAGGAGCGAAATGATGCTCCGGTCCGTGGAGGACCTACCCATCAACTTCGGCTTTCAAGGCAAGGGCAACTGCTCTGGCGAGGGGCCCTTGGTTGAGCAGATCCTCGGAGGCGCAGCGGGCTTCAAGATCCACGAGGACTACGGGACAACCCCCGCCGCCATTCGTTCATGCCTGCGGGTGGCCGACGAATACGATGTCTCGGTCGCCGTCCACACTGACACCCTCAACGAGTCGGGGTTTGTCGAAGACACCATCGCCGCCTTCGACGGCCGTACGATCCACACGTATCACAGCGAAGGGGCAGGGGGCGGGCACGCTCC
>JANXVN010000027.1 GCA_025351645.1 Ferruginibacter sp. | reverse complement strand
GCTGAGTATTCTTTTTTCTGAAACCCAAATTCAGCCGATAAGCTCAGCCCTACTGGTAAATGCCAATCCTCAGGTGCAGATACCCTTGGACGGATATGTGACCCAACATAAGCTGTACGGTTATTGTTTCCAATTGCATTAAATAGATAAAATCCAATTTCAAACCACGATGTAAATCCATGCGTTACCTCGATGGTTTCATGGATAATGTGGTTAGTTGGCAACAGCACTTTTCCTGTTTCTTTGTTTCCACTAATGGTATAATTACTGTGTAATTCAAGCATTGTTTTCCCCTTTTCTACTGTTTCAGCGCCGTAAACTTGAATTTCATAATTATCCTGTGCAAATATTGAACTGGTTAATAGTATAAAGAGGCAGGACAAGTTAAATTTTGTTCTCATAAAAATTATTTGTGAAATGTCTAGTACATTAAGAGCTTAAAATTTTATCAAAATGTATAAGTGATAACAATAGCCTATCTTATTAGTTTACCAATAACAAGTCATTAATAACACCCGTAATTTTGAAAAGTAATGCACAGCAGTATTGAGGAAATAAACGCAATACGTCATTTTTGCATCTTGTTAGTTATTTTATTTACGATATTTCTTCCCAATAAATCCACCATGTAGCCCCTCCTCATCATATTAAACCAACTGATGCGTTTGCTTAATTATCCCCATTATAAATACACTTTGCACTTTGCCCATGTTCTCCATCTGGCTTAACTTATTTACGTGAAAATCGTAGTAAGCGTTCATATCTTCACACACCACTTTAAGCATAAAATCAAACTCCCCACTAATATTATAGCATTCTATTACGTCGGTTAAGGCATTTATGGTGGCAATAAATTTAACGCCAGCTTTTTTGTTATGTTCCTTTAACGATACGTAACATATTACCATTAAGCCCCGCTTTACTTTGCTGTGGTCTAGCAATGTTGCATACTGTTTTATTACGCCGCTTGCCTCCAGCCGTTTGATGCGTTCGTGTACCGGAGTAGTGCTTAGGTGCATGGTATCGCTTATTTCTTTTACCGTTATCCTTGCATTTTTTTGAAGCAGGTGCAGTATTGCAAGGTCTTTGTCATCTAGCGTAAATTGCGTACTAGTTGATTCATCTTTTGAAGTAGTAGTTGCCATGTATAAAAAGTATTATATACTATAATAGATTAGTTAACTAGTTGTTTGTTCCAAAGTTATATTAAAGTGCAGAATATTCTACTAGTTTATTACTTTTGTGTCTTAAATAAAAAAATATGTCAACAATAACAAAAAATTCAATTGATTTCAGCCTTAAAAATAAAGTTGCTGATATCAGCCTTGCCGAATGGGGCCGTAAAGAAATTCGCTTAGCAGAAGCAGAAATGCCGGGCTTGATGGCTTTACGTGCAGAGTACGGACCAACACAACCATTGAAAGGTGCCCGCATTGCTGGTTGCTTACACATGACTATCCAGACAGCCGTTTTAATTGAAACATTAATTGCCCTTGGCGCTGAAGTTAAATGGAGCAGCTGTAATATATTTTCTACGCAAGACCAGGCTGCTGCTGCTATCGCTGCTGCAGGTATTGGTGTTTTTGCATGGAAAGGGCAAAACCAGGAAGAAGCTGATTGGTGTATCGAACAAACATTGTTCTTTGGTGGTGCAGACCGTCCGTTGAACATGATCCTTGATGATGGTGGCGATTTGACTAACATCGTTTTAGATACTTACCCTGAATTAATAGCCGGCTTAAAAGGCTTGTCTGAAGAAACAACAACTGGCGTTCATCGCTTGTACGAGCGTATGGAAAAAGGTACTTTGCCTATCCCTGCAATCAACGTAAATGATTCAGTTACCAAATCTAAATTTGACAACAAATACGGTTGTAAAGAAAGTCTGGTAGATGCAATCCGCCGTGCTACTGATGTAATGATGGCTGGTAAAGTTGCCGTAGTGGGAAGTTATGGTGATGTTGGAAAAGGTTCTGCCGCTTCATTAAAAGGTGCTGGCTGCCGTGTTATCGTTACCGAAATTGACCCTATCTGTGCCCTACAGGCCGCTATGGATGGTTTTGAAGTAAAGCCAATGATAGAAGCTGTTAAAGAAGCTGATATCGTAGTAACAGCATCTGGCTGCCGCGATTTGATCACTGAAAAACATTTCCGTTTAATGAAAGATAAAGCCATCGTTTGTAACATTGGCCACTTCGATATTGAAATAGATATGGCATGGTTAAACAGCGAGTACGGTTCAACAAAAAATACCATCAAGCCACAAGTTGATATGTACACCATCGAAGCAAAAGATGTGATCATATTAGCAGAAGGCCGTTTGGTAAATTTAGGTTGTGCAACAGGTCACCCATCATTTGTAATGAGTGCTTCTTTCACTAACCAAACCCTAGCGCAAATTGAATTGTATTGCAACCCCGGCAAGTATTCCAACGAAGTGTACGTCCTTCCAAAAGTATTGGATGAAAAAGTAGCCCGTTTGCACCTTGCAAAAATTGGTGTTGTATTAGATGAATTAACGCCTGCTCAAAGTGAATACTTAGGCTTGCCAAAAGATGGCCCATTTAAAGTTGATCATTACCGTTACTAGTATTTTTATTAGTTATTTATATGGAAGCCCCGCTTTTTAAAGTGGGGCTTTTTTAGTGTGTCAGGCATGTTCATAAACTCTAGGGTGCAAGTCCCGAACAAGCTTTGCAGTACGTATTGTTAGCCAAGAGCAAGG
>JANXVN010000314.1 GCA_025351645.1 Ferruginibacter sp. | reverse complement strand
TAACTATAAAATCATACTTATCGCGTATTGGCTCTAATATTTTTTTTAAAACGCCTTCCCGGTTGGGATAATTGATCATTTCTATTTCCGCACCTACCAGGTCAATGTGAGATGGTATCAAGTCTAGGTTGGGAATATCTGTCTTTAATAAAACATCTTTAGCAATGGCTTCATTTACCATGCAATCGTACAGGCTAAGCGTTACGTTGTGCAGGTCGAACCCAACACCAGTAGTACTATTAGCTTGCGGGTCAGCATCTACCAGTAAAGTTTTATACTCTAATACTGCTAAGCTTGCTGCAAGGTTGATGGCCGTAGTGGTTTTGCCCACACCGCCTTTTTGATTTGCTATGCCTATTATTCTTGCCATACATGGATTCCTTTGGGAAGGAATATATTATTTTTATGATCACCCCTAAAGATGCTTTTTGGAATTTCCAAAGGTACTGTTTGAAACGCTACCACCGTGGCAAATATTACCGCTGTGGGCTCAAAAATAAATATTCATATTAAAATATTGGCAACAATGCAGCGTCTTAGCTGTTAATAACTCAACTTTAGGTAACAAAAATAAAATATGTACACAATTATATCGGGCACTAACAGGGTGGGCAGCAATACATTAAAAGTAGCGCAACAATATCAGGCTATATTAAAGGGCAAGGGTATTGATGCAAACCTTTTATCGTTGGAAAGTGTAAACGTAACAAACCGTAATGCTACGTTTGAAGCCATGGAAAAAGCTATATTGATGCCTGCCGGCTATTTTATTTTTATTTCGCCTGAATATAATGGCAGCTTTCCAGGTGTTTTGAAAATGCTTTTCGATAACAGCAAAATACAAATGGCCTGGTGGAACAAAAAGGCACTTATAACGGGCGTAAGCAGCGGCAGGGCGGGTAATGTACGTGGTAACGACCATTTGGCCGCAGTGCTTAATTATTTAAAAATTACTGTCCATCCTAACCTGTTGCCTATTTCTTCAATCGATACTTTGATGGATGCCAATGGAAACATCATCGAACCCAATACCCTTAACGTAATTAATCGGCAGCTTGATGAATTTATTGCCTGGACAAATGAAAGGGTAAATATAGAAACTGTATAATAGCCAGAAGCCACTGCTTAACAACCATCACCGTACAAATAAAGTAATTTTACTTTTTTAAACCTTAAACCTCCGCTTTTATGCGTACACCACTTGGTGCTTTTATTGCTATCGTAATAATGCTATTATTAAATACGTATGTTTTTCAAGCAATTAAAATCATTACTCAGTCGGCTTCTTCCCGTACACGAACTATTATTTATATTGCATACTGGGCTATCAGCGCCCTGGCTATTATTGGCTTTTTGCTGTTTGTTTTTACTGGCCCTAACTTATTGCCTAAAAAGGTGCGTACTTACTTATTTGCAACCGTTATCGGATTGTTCCTCGGTCAGTTTTCCGCCATTATTTTCTTTTTAATAGATGATGTGCGCCGGGCCATTCAATGGGCTGCCGGTAAATTATTGTATAAAAATACCGAAGGCGAACACTTAAGCGGCGATGGCATTAGCCGCTCTGTATTTTTAAGTTGGGTAGGGCTTGGCTTTGGCGGTACCGTTTTTGGTAGCCTGGTGTACGGCTTTAATAATATATATAAATACCAGGTAAAACGAATTCAGGTAACAGCAGATAATTTGCCTGCCGGTTTTAAAGGCATGCGTATAGTTCACATCAGTGATATACACAGCGGCAGTTTTACAGATAAAAAAGCAATGCAGCATGGTATTGATATGATATTAAATGAAAAGGCAGATATTATACTATTTACGGGCGACCTGGTAAACGACAAAGCCACAGAAATGACTGATTACATAGATGTTTTTAGTAAGTTGAAAGCGCCGATGGGCGTATACTCTGTATTAGGCAACCACGATTATGGCGACTATGTAAGCTGGCCCGATAAAGATGGGCTTACCAGGGAACAAAACCTTGAAAACTTAAAGCAGGTGCATTCCAAACTTGGTTGGAGGCTGCTGATGAATGAACATGTTGCATTACAAAGGAACGGTGCCGAAATTGCATTGATAGGTATTGAAAATTGGAGCAACAAAGCCCGTTTTCCAAAACATGGCCGTATGGATTTAGCCTACCCAGGAGCAGAAAAATACCCCTTTAAAATATTAATGAGCCACGACCCAAGCCATTGGGATGCCCAAGTGCGCCAATTATATCCCGCCATTGATTTAACATTGAGCGGCCATACCCACGGCATGCAATTCGGCATTGATATACCGGGTTTTAAATGGAGCCCTGTACAATATATGTACAAGCAGTGGGCCGGCCTTTATGAAGAGGAAAAACAAAAACTTTACGTAAACCGTGGTTACGGGTTTATTGGCTATCCGGGCAGGGTGGGTATTTTGCCAGAAATCACAGTTATTGAGTTGGTGTAAGCCAAGCCTCTCCCTGCCCTCCAAAGGCCTGCCGTTAGGACATATCTTCACAATTTGATGGGTATTATTTTCCCGTGGCAGCATTTATTAATTTTTGCCCCGTCTCTTTGGAGACAATTATGTGGGTATAAAAATGGATGCGATTTGTTTTTATTGTGCCGTTGATACGGTATGTGCGTGTGAAAGGGAAACTCGGGCAATGCAAGGAATTGGAATCTATCAATAAGGCTCTGGCTAAAAGCTTACGCAGCTTGCAACCCCTGCCATAAAGCACACAGTGTATTTACGGCACGCTGTACGCTTTATCATTTTTTAAATCCCCATAACGTACCTACGGCACTAAAAAGCTTTATAGTTAGTGTTGCTTATTTTATAAAGGATTTTGGAAAAAAGATAGCGTCCAAAGGGTAATCTTTAGAAGTATTCAAATTTATCAAACATTACAAATCAGCAGGGGCAGAAACCTTCCTTCGGAGGGCTGGGAGGCTTGGCTAGTAAACAACAAATGCCAGCAATAAGCCGGCATTTGTATTATTTAAAAGAAGATTAATTATTATCTTCTAACTGGTATGCGTTTCCTTCCTTCAGAACGGTCAGCAGAATCTCCGCCTCTTGGGCTTTCATCTGCTCTTTTAAAACCGCCGTCTGCTTCGTTCATCCTTACTTGTCTTCCGTTATGTTTTTTACCGTCAATGCTTTTAATCATCGCAGGTGCCGCAGCTTTGTCAATTTCAATCCAGCTGTTCATTTCCTTCATGTCTATCTTACCTAAAACTTCTTTGTTAAGGTTGCTTTCGTCTAATATAAATTGTAAGAAGCTTGCTTTGTAAAAACCATCTTTGGTACCAAGGTTTACAAACAATCTTGTATAGCCATTATCATGTTGAAAATTACCTCTTTCCTTTCTGCTGCCATCACGGTTGCCGGTTTCCCTGCTTCCGCCATCCCTTCTTTCTGTGCTCCTCATATCCGCACCGCGAATGTTAGAGTTAAGGTCCTGTGCATTTTCGTAGTACTTTAAAAAATGGTTAAATTCTAAAGCGGCTACTCTTTGCAATACTTCTTCTTTGCTAACATCAGAAAACTTTTCTTGCAGGTCGGCCATGTAAGTTTCGTAATCTCCGTTGCTTATATCGGCTTTCATTAACTTATCCATAAAATGGAAAAATTGCTTGCGGCATACATCTTTGCCACTAGGTACATCCAGCTTATGAAATTGTGCATTTACCATGCGCTCCAGCTGTTTAATCTTATAGCTTTCCCTGCTGTGGCATATAGAGATACAAATACCAGTTTTACCAGCACGTGCAGTACGGCCGCTCCTATGTGTGTAAACTTCCATATCATCCGGAAGTTCGTAATTAATAACGTGTGTTATCCCATCAACATCAATACCTCTTGCAGCAACATCGGTTGCAATTAATAACTGTAAATGTTTTTGGCGAAACCGGCCCATTACTTTATCACGCTGTTGCTGTGTAAGGTCACCATGCAAAGCTTCAATTTCGTAACCTTCTCTTACTAATTTTTCAGAAATATCCTGAGCATCTAATTTGGTACGTGTAAAGATGATACCGTACATGCCGGGGTTAAAATCTATATAACGTTTTAACGTTTCGTAACGCTGGTGCGCTGCTACTATAAAAAACTGATGATCGATATTTACGTTGCCGCTATTCTTTTTACCAACTGTAATTTCTTTAGGGTCGGTCATAAAGTTTTTAGCGATTGCCCTCACTTCTGGAGGCATGGTGGCACTAAATAACCAAATACTTTCCCTATTGATGGTATTCTTTAAAACGAAATCGATATCATCCCTAAAGCCCATGTTCAGCATTTCATCTGCTTCATCCAACACTACATATTTTACTTTTTGCAGGTCAATCGCTTTACGCTCAATCAAATCTATCAAACGGCCAGGCGTTGCTACTACTATATGTACCCCTCTTTTTAAATTGCGTATTTGCATAGTTATAGATGCACCACCATAAACTGCTTCAGTAAAAAGCCCTTTAGTATGTTTGGTGTATGTAGCAAGGTCATTAGTTATCTGCAAACACAATTCCCTTGTAGGGCAAACTATTAATGCTTGTGGATGCCTTTCGTTAATGTTTATGAGATGTAGTAATGGAAGCCCGAATGCCGCTGTTTTTCCGGTTCCTGTTTGTGCAAGGCCTACAAAATCTGTTGTGCCTGACAATAAAATGGGGATGGCTTGTTCCTGGATGGGAGTAGGATTTTCAAAACCCAGGTCAGCAATCGCCTGTACTAATTGTTCGTTTAAGCCTAAGGCTTCAAATGCATTCATGTAAATGTTTTTTTGTGGTTTACATGATATGCTCTTTGCCTGTTGTAATGCTACTTAATACTCTTTTTTAAGTAAAAATAAATCCTAAGTTCAACAGCCCGTTGGGCATTTCATGCAATACTCGTTATAAATAATTTTGCAAAGTTAGGGTTTTTATTTTACTTAACTATAATTAAATCAGCAGTTTGGCGTTAAAGTATTGTAATTCAATACTTAACCTGCTTAAAGTGTTTGAATATTAATAGGATTTAATAATTCTAATAAAATCGAATAATATTTATTTGTTTTATTTCGCCACAATGCTTTTTAAAGAAAAAAAGGAACAAACCTAAAACTTAATTTAGGAGTATTATTTATTAAATACTAACAACAATAGGTTTAAATTTTTTTAGTGATTAGGATGTTATGATGGGTTTGGTAAAATTAAAAAAGATTTATTTTGTTTTTTTAACTAGGTGTCAAATAACCTGGTATTTCATAAACTTTAAAATTATTTAATTGGTAATTTTACATCATTCTTATTGGCTGCACCATCGCTTAAATTGCTTTTTAATAAAAAATATAAATTTGTTTAATTACCATCACCTAAAAAATGTATTCTTTTTTGTACTAATTAAATTTTGTATTTACAGGATACTATTTTTTAATTAGGAAAAGTTGGCATGCAGTTAAAATAATTTTTTATAAATTCAAATCATTTTTTTCTAAAAAACAAAATATCAATAGCTAGCAAAATATCCCCGTTAAACTTATTCTTTTTTTTATTGTCCATTTTTTTTCAAAAAACCTTTAACCCAAATGCAAAAATTATTACTGTTTTCATTGCTGATAGGCTTATCTGCAAAAAATTACGCACAATCAACATCCGATAAAAACCTGCCGGTAAAAGATGCAACAGAATTGTTAAAAGATGTGGAAGATTCAACCAATAAACTAGATAAACCCACTAGTTATTTTACCGCAGGCATTGCCATGGGCAACCGATTATTAAGTGTTAACAACAAAGTAGCAAATTCTAAACAAACTTCACAAAATGCACTTATTTATACACCTTCAATTGCGTATCAAAATAAAAGTGGTTTTAATATAGCTGCTGGTACGTCTTTATTGAACGACAGTAGTAAAGGCTTCACTGTTAATCAATATTACCTTACCACAGGTTATCAATTACAAGACAATAGCAATATTGATTTTTCTATTGCTTATACGCATTACTTTATAGCTGATAAATATTCTACAAGCTCATCGCCTATACAAAATGACCTTTTTACATCTTTTACTTATAAAAACACCTGGTTGCAACCAGGTGTTGCCTTTGATTTTTCAAGCGGAAATTCTTATGAAACAAATAAGAGAGGAAGGTACTATGATTCAATCACCAACAAGCTAAAATCTTATGCTTTTATAGCATCCGTTAGCCACGAATTTAGTTGGGAATCTGTGTTGAAAGAAGATGACGGGTTAACTTTTTCTCCTTCTTTTTTATTAAATTTAGGTACCAATAAAGTTACTATCCTTCACAAAACCAATGCTACCAGTGTGGCACAATTGGTTGGTAAAAAGGGTAAATTAACTAAATTTCAAAATACTAAATTTGGTGCTGAATCGGTTGGCATTGATATTGATGCAAGTTATACAATAGGTAAATTTACGATTGAGCCAGACCTTTACCTCGACTATTATTTACCTGCTACAACAACCAGTAGGATTACCAATGTTGTCAACATAAGCCTTAGTTATAAATTCTAGGAGTAGCATTAACAAAAAATTATCTGTAAATATTTTTTTTGGGCATATTAATCGCATTATAATTTAAAACTTAAAATTATGAAAAGCAAACTCTTATCTCTAGCAGTAGCTGTATTAATATTTTCAGTTACGCAGGCACAAAGCATACACCTTGGTATAAAAGGTGGCACAAATATTAATAAAATTTCGGGGGAATCTTTCAACCAGAAGTTTACTTATGGCTACCATTTAGGTGGCTTTGCAGAGATAGGATTAGGCAGCAAATTGGCTATACAGCCAGAAATTTTATTTAACGAGATAAATGCCGATACCAGCAGCCAGTTTAGTAAAATATACACATCTTTGCCGAGCAATGTTAAAAACGTAAAATTGAGGTATTTAAGCATACCTATTTTGCTAAATTATAAAGTAAGCAAAATTTTTGCATTGCAGGCTGGCCCACAATTTGGCATTTTAATGAACCATGATAATAGCCTTGTGCAAGATGGAAAATCAGCTTTTAAAAAAGGCGATTTTAGCATGCTTGCAGGCATTCAGTTAAAAATAGCTTCGCTTAGGATTTATGGCCGTTATGCTATTGGCCTTAACAACATTAACGATATAGATAATAAAGATAAATGGAAGAGCCAAAGTTTTCAATTGGGCATAGGCTTAGCCCTTTTATAACTAAAGCCTGATAATTGTATGCGAGCCATCTCTATTCCATTTTATGATAGACGAAGGCGCAACAACAGATACATCGTTTTGACGGTGCTTGACTATATAGTCGGCACCGTTTTTTATTACAGTACTAATATCCGTAAAAAAAGCTGGTGATGGCTGCCCGGAAATATTTGCGGAAGTAGAAACAATCGGTTTTTTATATCTTTTGATAAGGTGGTTGCAGAATTGGTCTTTAGTAATCCGGATGGCTATGGTGCCATCGTTATTAATTACATTTTCTGCAAGGGCAGTTGCGCCTTCATAAATAATTGTAGTTGGCTTGATGGCATCTTTTAAAAAATCAAAAACTGCAAAGCCGGGCTGCGTTACATAACGTAAAATATCTTTTTCTTCTGCCAATAAAATGATCATGCTTTTTTCTTCTGCCCGCTGTTTTAGCTGATAAATTTTTCCAACCGCTGCACTGTTGGTAGCATCGCAGCCAATGCCCCAAATGGTATCGGTAGGGTATAAAAAGATGCCTCCTTTTTGCAGTACTTGCAGGCAATTTTCAATATCGTCTAAAAAAGGTATCATAAAATATGTTGGTATACCGACACCAGGCTGTCGGCGTATTTTTGTGTGGTAAATTGTTGTGCTTGTATAAAGCCTTTCTCTTTTAAACCTACAGCAAGCACATTGTTAGTAGCAACATCCCACATGTGCTGTGCAAGCAGTTGATGATTGGTTGGTGAAAAATACAAAGCCGCATCGCCGCCAACTTCGGGCAAGCTGCTGGTATTGCTGCTTATAACAGGCAGCCCGCTCCACAAGGCTTCCAGCAATGGCGCACCAAAACCTTCAAAAATAGAAGGATAAACCAGTGCCAGAGCCTGCTGGTAAATTGCCGGAAAATCGGCGGCAGTCGTAAAATTGCTTTCTTTGGCCGGTGGCATTTCATTTAGTAAAATGAGCCTTTCTGCAATGCCATTATCGAGCATTATTTTTTTTACTTCTTCCTTTTCTTTTTTACCGTTGCCAATTACCACCAGGGGAATATCCATTTTATCTTTCAGCAATATCATTGCCTTACAAATGAGCAACAGATTTTTTCGTGGAGCGATGGAGCTTACAAACAAAAAATATTCATTGGGCAGGCTATACCTTTTTTTTACCAATGCTTTTTCCGCAGCACTAATTGTTTGTTGAAATATCGGGTTACAGCTTTGGTAACTGATAAAAATTTTTTCTTCCGGCACTTTATAAAAATCAATCAGGTCGGCTTTGGTTTGCTGGCTAATGGCAATCACCGCATCGGCAACTTTGCAGGCTTGCTTTACCTTCCAGCGGTGTACATAACGTTCATCAAAATTGTAGGTTTCCGGGTAGCGTTCAAAAATAATATCGTGTATGGTTACCACTGTTTTTACGCCCGTACGCCCAATGTGCAAAGGAAGTTCATTACTGACGCCGTGATAAATATCAACATTCGATTTTTCTATTGCCTTTATCATCCCATATCTGCGCCACCAGCCCGGAAAGCTTTTGCCAGTCAATGTTTTAGGAAATATTGCGGTTACATCTTTAAAAGGATTTACATCGAATAGCTCAGTTTTTTTTGGTGCAAATAAAGTGTACTGGTTTTCTGGGTAGTGCTGGCTAAGGATGGCGATGAGCGAACGGATATAATTGCCAAGGCCCGTTTTGTTTTGAAAAGCCCTTTTACCATCGTAACCTACATTCATATTATTGGTATCTTCTTAAAAATAAAGTGCAAGTTATATAAAAGCCGCTGATGTACAGGTTGGATGTGTGAAAGATTAATTTAGTATTGTATGGTGTACAGCACATTAAGCATTACTATTAATCTTTTGTATCTTGCGTAACTTAAAATAACACAGGAGCTTATTCATTAAATAAAAATTTGTCACAAAAAAATATTTAAAATGGAATTAAAGGAAGCAGTATTGGCAGCTTGGGAAAACAGGGAATTGCTCAAAGAGGAAAGATATGCAGATTCTATAAGGCTGGTAATTGAAGAGCTGGATAAAGGCAGGCTACGCACGGCATCGCCAACGGATGATGGCTGGCAGGTAAACGAGTGGGTAAAGCAAGGGATACTGATGTATTTTTCTATACAGCAAATGCAAACATATTCGCTGCCACCTTTTGAGTTTTATGATAAGATGAAATTAAAAAGTAATTATGCCACTTTAGGCGTAAGGGCGGTGCCACATGCTATTGCACGTTACGGCGCTTATCTTGCTAAAAACGTGGTTTTAATGCCAAGTTATGTAAATATTGGGGCTTTTGTAGATGAAGGCACAATGGTAGATACCTGGGCCACAGTAGGCAGTTGCGCACAAATAGGAAAGGGCGTACACCTAAGCGGCGGCGTAGGTATTGGGGGGGTATTGGAGCCATTGCAGGCATCGCCCGTAATAATAGAAGATGGTTGTTTTATAGGCAGCCGTTGTATTGTAGTAGAAGGCGTAAGGGTAGAAAAAGAAGCGGTACTGGGTGCCAATGTAGTACTAACACAATCTACCAAAATAATTGATGTTAGCGGTAGCGAACCTAAAGAAATGAAAGGCGTTGTACCAGCAAGGAGCGTAGTGATACCCGGCACCTACAACAAAAAGTTTTCAGCAGGAGAATACGGCGTTGGATGTGCATTAATTATTGGTCAACGTAAACCATCAACAGATTTAAAGACAAGCCTAAACGATGCTTTAAGAGATTTTAATGTTTCAGTTTAGTCAATTATATTTGCATCCCAAAGTGCAAATGCCCGGGTGGCGAAATTGGTAGACGCACTGCCTTCAGGTGGCAGCGTTCGCAAGGATGTGCTGGTTCGAATCCAGTCCCGGGCACAAAACAACCCTTATAAATTATTGATTTATAAGGGTTGTTTGTTTTTAAGAAGGTTAATATTTTATCTTAAAAAAACTGAAAGATATTACAAGATAACAGCAAGA
>JANXVN010000309.1 GCA_025351645.1 Ferruginibacter sp. | reverse complement strand
GCTTGCTTAACACCAAAAGTATCAGCCTTGTCAGACGTCATCAAAACAAATGGCGAGCCTGCTTCAGCTGCCGCCTCTTTTATTCTTTTAGTAGCTTTTTTATCTGCAGATCCTGCACTATTATAGGTTAAAAAACCAGAAGTTTTACCTTTTACTTCTTCGCCTTTCTTAAGCCCCAATACCTGGCTGGCATTCGTTAGTATTTCCACTTTTTCCCAATCATTTTTTGAGTCTATAACAATTTTTTCGGAAATAGTTTCTTTACGCCCGCTTGTGCCATACGTAATAGTTGCAACAGCAAATTTGCCAATGGTTTGTTCAGCATCTTCCCCCGGGTACTTGTAGGAGATAGTTGTTTCACCAACTTTAATAACTTTAACTTCTAAAACTTCTCCTGAGTGTTTCAGCATTTTATCATTAGTTTGACCAATTGATAATAGCATAAGAAGGGATGCGACTACGGATAACATCATTTTTTTCATAATTGTTTTTTGGTTTAGGTTCGAAAATATAAATATTATTTAACAAAAAGTATTTTATAAATAAGTTTTCTACCCTTAACGATATAAAGTGCGATTTATTATTTCAAAAAATTGAAGCTTTTTCCACTCCTTATCGTTAAAGTGTGAATGATGTATTTTTGTAACTACTAAAAAGCATAAAGTGAACAAAATAATTACGGTTCTATTGGCGTGTTTTCTTTTTACTAACATCTTCGCTCAAAGCTCAGAAAAGCCTTTTATTAAACTAGTGCAGCCATCTGCAGAAAAAGCAACTGTAACCTCATCCACTAATTTTATTATTGGCAGTACTTGTAAAACATGTACAATCACGGTAGATGAAAAGCCGGTAAAAGTGTACTCTACAGGCGGTTTCGCCATCGAACTTAATTTGAGGGCGGGCGATTCTACCTTAAATATTATAGCTGCTTTTAAGGGTAATACTGTTTCAAAAAAAGTTACTTACACCTATACTTTGCCTAAGCCAGCCGAGCCGGTTAAAACGTTGGATATTGAAAGTGTTGTTACTTATCCCGAAGGAAATTTGATTGTATTGCCAGGCGATGTTATACAATTTAAGGTAAAGGCTTTAACCCATTGCATTGTAACCACCATAAACAATACGCCACTGTACGAATTGCCGCTAAGCCAAACTAAAGGCATGCTGGGCATTTACCAGGGAGAATATATCGTACGGGCTACAGATAGCTTTGCCAAACTAAAAATACCAGTCACTATTGAAGATTCTTTAAGCATAAAATTTACCAAAGAAACCAAGGCGATGTTCTCTGTAATGTCGCCCTTGGCATCTGACATTTGCGTTACCAAAGGCAGGCTGGCACATTTAGAATATGGCTTGGGCGATGATAGGCTCGGCGGTGCTAAAGTTGGATATATCGATAGTAATATCGTGCTAAAAATAATTGGTAAAGCAGGCACTCATTTTAAAGTAAGATTGGCACAGACAAGAACGGCTTATATCCCCGAAGAACTGGTAACATTAATGCCCAAAGGCACGTTCAGCCCGCAATCTTTAACCGCCAAATGGAATGTTTCCGGAGATGATACGTATGATTATGTAAAAGTTGCGCTGTTTGCCAAGCTGCCCTACCAATCTTTTCAACTAACCGATCCTTCTAAAATTGTGGTGGATATATTTGGTGCCACCAACAACACCAATTGGATAACGCAGTTACAAACTGTAAAAGAAATTACCAAAGTAGATTATGAGCAAATAGCAGATGATATTTTCAGGATAACAATATCATTAAAGCACCAGCAGCATTGGGGCCATTTGGTTTATTACAATGGCAATACGCTGGTAATTAGAGTAAAGCACCAGCCCGAAAATTTATCTTTAAAAAACCTGACTATCGCCGTAGATGCAGGCCATGGCGGCACCAACAACGGCGCAGTAGGCTCATTAGGCATTTACGAAAAAGAAATCACGTTGCCCATTTCCCTAAAGCTAGAAAAAGCCTTGGTAAAAGAAGGCGCCAAAGTGATAATGACCCGTACAACAGAACGTTTTTTTGATAATAAAGAACGGATACTTTTTTACCGCGATAGCCTGCCAGATTTGTTACTAAGCATCCACCTCAATTCTTCCGAAGATCCCTTTCGCACAGGCGGCACCAGCACCTATTACCGCTATATTGGCTTTAGGGATTTAAGCCTCGATATCTACAAGCACATGCTGGAACTGGGGCTTAAAGATTATGGCAACACCGGCTCCTTCAACTTTATGCTCAACAGCCCAACCGAATACCCCAACGCATTGATAGAAACGTTGTTCCTCAGCAACCTGGATGAAGAAGCCAAAATCCTGGATGAAAAATACCAGCAGCAAATGGTAGATAAAATTGTTGCCGGCATCAAAGATTTTTTAAACGGCTGTAAGGATAAGCAGTAATTTTTTTTGGTGCCCCTGTGGCCGGGCTATGCACTTCAATCTTTTTTTGCGGGCGGCCCGACAAAAAAAGGATTTCCGTTTCAATCCCCGTCCGAACCGGTTCATCCGGGCGGGCCTGGCACTGCGCCTCGCAAGGCTATTACTTGTCTGGCAGTGAATTTATTATCTAAGTACCATCTGCTGCACTTATAATTTTATTACATATCATCATTTACCAAATAGGTAATTTCTCTTTTTACTAACAACCGCCACCATAGGTTCATTTTCAATTGTAGCAATCTATCAGTAACTTTACACCCTTAAAAAAGAGATATGAGTGAAGCAGTTATAGCACCACCGGTACAAACATTAACCTCCAAAGATTTTGCGACAGACCAGGAAGTGCGCTGGTGCCCCGGTTGTGGCGATTATTCAATTTTAGCACAAGTGCAAAAAATAATGCCCACATTAGGCATACCCAGAGAAAATATTGTAATCATCAGCGGTATTGGCTGCAGCAGCCGCTTTCCTTATTACATGAATACGTATGGCATGCACAGCATCCACGGCAGGGCAACCGCTGTGGCCAGTGGCTTAAAAGCTGCCCGGCCGGAGTTAAGCGTGTGGATAGTAACCGGCGATGGCGATGGCCTAAGCATTGGCGGCAACCACACCATCCATTTATTAAGAAGAAATTTTGATGTAAATATCCTGTTGTTCAACAACCAGATTTATGGCTTAACAAAGGGCCAGTATTCCCCTACATCAGAAGAAAATAAAATTACTAAGTCTACACCATTCGGCAGCATCGACCATCCCTTTAATCCCTTAGCATTGGCCATGGGTGCAGATGCAAGCTTTATTGCCCGCACAATGGATCGTGACCCCAAGCATTTGCAAGCCATGCTATTGCGTTCGCAGGCACATAAAGGCGCTTCGTTTTTAGAGATCTATCAAAACTGCAACATCTTTAATGATGGCGCTTTTGAAATTTTTACTGAAAAAACCAGCAAGCCCGAAGAAGTATTATTTTTAGAACAAGGCAAGCCTTTGGTATTTGGCGCCACCCAAAATAAAGGTATTAAATTAGATGGCTTTAAGCCAGTAATTGTAAACATTGGTGAAGGCGGCACCAGCATAAACGACTTATGG
The DNA here is from genome assembly GCA_025351645.1 of Ferruginibacter sp. Classification (GTDB taxonomy): domain Bacteria; phylum Bacteroidota; class Bacteroidia; order Chitinophagales; family Chitinophagaceae; genus Ferruginibacter. Next base: position 30,285 of record JANXVN010000309.1, on the reverse strand, counting down.
ATACATGAGGAAAAAGATTTTTACAAAGCACAGATACTGATCCGCATGTTTGACGACCCTAAATTAGCTGGTCACTTGCCAAGGCCATTCGGCGTATTTTTTGAAACTGAAAGGGCTTGTTACGAAGATGGCATGGCGATGCAAATTCAAGAAGTAATAGCAAAAAAAGGCAAGGGCGATTTAGATAAATTGTTGAGGGGAAATGAGACGTGGACGATTAGTTAGGCAAGTAGTTTTAATTTTTAGAAACTGGGGTCAACGTTTTGTAAATCGTTTATCTGGATTTCTATAACTGTTGTGTACAGAATAAATGATTACTTTATTATTCTCTATTTCATAAATTATTTGGTAAGGAAAGCTTCTAAGCATTACATCCCGGATTATGTTTTGGCTATCTATAAACCAATAATATTGTGGATGCTTGCTGAGCCTGTTGCAACGTTCTAATACTTCTGCTAAAAAACTATCCCCCAAACCTTTTTGTATATTTTCATAATAGTTAAAAGCTTCGGCAGTTTCTTCTGCGGCGGCATCCAGCGTAATTAATTGATAAGCCATTATAATTTATTCTTGCGCACAAAAGATAAAAATTCTTTAGTAGTTAATTTATTTTCATTACCAGCTTTATAACTGTTACGCCGTTCATATATCAAAGCAAGCTCATCATTACTGTATTCGTAATTTTATCAATACTATCTTTCAACACAGTATAAATAGCTTCTAATTTTTTTCATCTGCAGTATCGATGTATTCATGCAGGGATTCTCGTATTTGAACTGCTGCCATAACATTTAAATTTTATCAAATTTACCAATTTTATTAATAACCAGCTTGTCCTGCCTAACCCTAAACTTTGCCTTATCAGCACCCCTCTTAATGTAAATACTCAAGCTATATTTGTTATAGCAGATGCTACTTCGATTTATCTTATTTTTCATCAATAAAAAATATAAACGATGCAAAAAATAACCCCTTTTCTTTGGTTCAACAACCAGGCAGATGAAGCCATGGATTTTTATGTCTCCATCTTCAAAAATTCAAAGGTCATCAGCCAAAAACGGATGGGCGAAAATGGCCCTTTATTTACCGGCACTTTTGAAATTGATGGCCAACAATTCCATGTGCTAAATGGCGGCCCGATGTTTACTTTTACTGAAGCGATTTCCCTCTTTGTAAATTGTGAAACACAGCAGGAAGTAGATGATTTATGGGAAAAGCTTTCCGAGGGCGGCAAAAAAAGCCAATGTGGCTGGCTTAAAGATAAGTACGGCATCTCCTGGCAAATTGTACCAAAAATTTTAGGCGAATTGCTAGGCAATAAAGACGCTAAAAAAGCTAAACGAGTACTGGATGCTATGATGCAGATGGGCAAGATAGATATTGACAAACTTAAAGCGGCAGCCGATAAGCCTGAATAAAATAAACCGTATCTTTTGCAGCCCGTTATTATTAATAGCGGGCTTTTTATTTTAAAGAAGGTTATCAAAAGATAATTTATACCAAAGCGCTAAAAAGCTTTAATTTGATTGCTTAAAATTTTGATGTGAAATATTTAAAAGTATTGTATGTACAGGTGCTTATTGGGATTGTTGCAGGCGTAGTTGTTGGATATTTATTTCCCGCATTTACGCCCGCAGCGCAGGTTATCAGCGAAACATTCATCAACATGATACGCATGGTAATAGCGCCGGTAATATTTTTTACCATTGTAAGCGGCATTGCAGGCGCAGGCGATTTAAAAAAGGCTGGCAGGATTGGTGGCAAAGCAATCCTCTATTTTGAAATTGTTACCACCATTGCTTTATTGATCGGGATGTTAATGGCCAACCTTGTTAAGCCAGGGGCGGGCATTAGCCACAACAATATACAAGCTGATAAAGTAGCACAATATACCACGCAGGCAAAAGCAATGAACTGGGGCGAATTCTTTTCGCACATTGTACCAGCCAACGTTGTAGATGCCTTTGCCAAAGGCGATATTTTGCAGATACTTTTTTTTAGTATCCTTTTTGCAATCGGGCTTAAGAGGCTGGGAAATAAAGGGACTTCTTTACTAGCCAGCTTTGAAAAGATCAACGCAGTATTATTTAATATTTTAAAGATAATTATGCGCTTAAGCCCCATCGGCGCCTTTGGTGGCATGGCTTTTACTATTGGCAAATTTGGTTTTGCCAGCCTTATTTTATTGGGCAAATTAATGGGTACATTTTATGCTACGGGACTACTATTTATTTTTGTGGTGCTCAACCTAATTGCCCGTTATTATAAGTTTAGCTTATGGCGTTTACTCGTGTACGTTAAAGAAGAAATTTTAATTATACTGGGCAGCAGCAGCAGTGAAGCAGCCCTGCCATCAATTATAAAAAAATTACAGGATGCAGGCTGCGACAAAGAAGTTGTTGGGCTTATAATACCAACCGGCTACAGCTTTAACCTGGATGGCACAACTATTTACTTAAGCATGAGCGTACTTTTTTTAGCCCAGGTTTTTGCGGTAGACTTATCCATTGCACAGCAGCTAACCATCATCGGTATTTTGCTAATTACCAGCAAAGGTGCGGCAGGCGTTACCGGCAGCGGTTTTATTGTATTAGCATCTACCCTAACTGCATTAAAAGTAATACCACTGGAAGGGCTTGGGATTTTAATTGGCGTAGATAGGTTTATGAGCGAAGGGCGTGCGCTTATTAATTTTATAGGCAATACTGTTGCCACCATTGTAATTGCCAAAAGCGAAAAAGCAATTGATGAAGATATTTATGAAAGAGTAGTGGTACAGGGATTACCTGTCATAACATCTTTATAAAATAAATACCGACACAATAAGGCGGCATTTATTTTTTAAATTATTATTATTTTTTGTAGCCCTTAGCCGCATAATACATAATGTACAAGTAACATGGCAGCATACAAATTAAAAAAGATACAGCGTTAGATAAATGGAAAGAACCTGCAGGATCTTTTAAAGTAGCATACACCAAAGGGATGACCGCTCCGCCGGCAATACCCATTATTAAGAAGGCGGCCCCAATTTTTGTAAACCTCCCCAGCCTTGCGATTGCTAAGGGAAAAATAGCAGGCCACATTAACGCATTGGATAAGCCCAGCAATGCAATGAATATTATTGATGTATAGCCGCTAGTTAAAAAAACCAGCAAAGAAAATACAACGCCTGTAATAGCTGAGATAAACAATGCCTTTTGTTGGGTGATATATTTTGGTATAGTGAAAATACCAATAACATAGCCAACCAGCATAGCGCATAAAGTAAAAGTTGTAAAGTATTTCGTTTCATCAAGCGGTAAGCCAATTGCCTTGCCGTAAGTACCAATTGCATCGCCTGCCATAACTTCTACGCCAACATATAAAAACAAACAAAGTACACCAAGCAACAAATGAGGAAATTGAAATATGCTTGTTTTTGCAACAGCAATTGAATCATTATCTACTACGGGTTCAGTAGCTTCTTTAATTTCTGGCAATTTTGACAAGCTTACCATTACAGCCAATAAAATTAATACAATCGCCATAACAATGTAAGGCATTATAACCCTGCCAGCTAACTCATTGAGTAAAGTTTCTTTGGTAGCCACATCTACAGCAACCTTTACTTGTTCTTCAATTGCACTGGCATTTTTCAATACCAGGGCACCAATGATCAACGGGCTCAACATACCGGCAATTTTATTGCAGATACCCATAATACTTATACGGGTAGCCGCACTTTCAATGGGGCCAATAATACTTATATATGGATTTAAAGCTGTTTGCAAAATTGCAAGCCCCATGCCTTGTACAAATAGAGCGGTAAGAAATAAGCTAAAAGTCCTGCTATTAGCTGCAGGTATAAATAGTAAACAACCAACTGCAATAACAAGCAAGCCAAGAGCCATTCCATTTTTAAAGCTTATTTTTTTTAAAATAAAAGAAGATGGGACAGCTAAGAAGAAGTAGGCCATGTAAAATGCAGAGGTTACAAAAAATGCCTGTGTATCATTTTTTAATTCGCACGCTAATTTTAAAAATTGAATAAGCGAGCCATTAAGCCAGGTAACAAACCCTAAAGTAAAATATAGAATCCCAATTATAATAAGTGCGTAACGATTTGTGGTTGCCGGTGTATTGGTCTGCATAAAAACACTTTGGTTATGCCACAATATAAACTATCTGCTACCAAAAATCATGCTTTTGGTTGCTCAAACGTTTGCGTAGGTTTACCTTCTTTATTTAATTGAACACGGTAACCGAAAATAAAATGTTGTAAAAAAATATCTTTGTTCAGTCGATTTTTTAAATATTCATTCTATTTTAAAAATTGAAACAAACGTTTGCTAAGTAGCAATTACCGCTTAATGCCATCACACATTTTTTTTCATCAAATAAATAAGTTTACTTTATTAAATAAGTGGCTTAAGAGAGAAAGAAATTGTACTTTGATATTTATCAGCATGAAACCCTTAAGAAATTTATGGGTTATAATTAATAAATAATTTTATTAATTATAACAAAATTTAAAAATTAATTTTGTAAAAAATCATTTATGAAGCATAAAATAGACTTTACCGATTCCCTGGAAAAAATCGCTGTAAAAATTTTTCCTACTTCAGCATGCGGCTCTGTATATGTAGCGCAGGAAATCGCTAACTTAATTAAAGAAAAAGAAGCCTTGGGCAAAAAATGCATTATTGGGCTTGCCACAGGCTCATCTCCCAAAACTTTATATGCAGAATTAGTTAGGATGCACCAGGATGAAGGCTTAAGCTTTAAAAATGTTATTACTTTTAACCTGGACCAATATTACCCGATGGAAGCTGATGCCTTACAGAGCTACCATTATTTTATGCGCAAAAATTTATTTGAGCATACTGATATTGACCCCAACAATTATTTTGTGCCAGATGGAATGGTGCCAAAAGATAAAGTAAAAGCACATTGTGCAGCATACGAACAAAAAATAGCCGATGCCGGCGGGCTGGATTTACAGATACTCGGTATTGGCACTAATGGCCATATCGGTTTTAACGAACCAGGCAGCGGCATATATACAAAAACAAGGCTGATAACTTTAGATAACAGCACCCGTATTGCCAATGCCTACGAATTTGGCAACATGAGCCAGGTGCCACGTATGGCAATTACAATGGGCATAAGTACCATCTTAAAATCTAAAAGAATAATTTTAATGGCCTGGGGGCAAACAAAGGCACCCGTAATACAAAAGGCAGTTGAAGATGATGATACCGAAGAAATACCAGCATCTTTATTACAAAACCACGATAATTGTACGTTTGTAATTGATGAAACCTGCGCCAGCGAATTATCAAGGTTTAAAAAACCATGGCTTACTGGCGAGTGTATCTGGACAGAACAAATGATTCGCCGCGCAGTAGTTAACCTTGCCATGCAATTAAAAAAACCTGTGCTAAGCCTTACCAATATTGATTATAACGATAATGGGCTTAGCGACCTGCTGGTAGAAAAAGGCGATGCCTACGAAATTAACCTGCAGGTATTTTATATATTAAGAGATAGCATTACTGGCTGGCCTGGAGGAAAGCCATCCGCCCAAAGGATTACCCACCCTGAACGAAGCGATCCTTTCCCTAAAAAAGTTATCTTGTTTTCGCCCCACCCGGATGATGATATTATTAGTATGGGCGGTACTTTTATGCGCCTGCACGACCAGGGGCATGAGGTTCACCTTGCTTACCAAACAAGCGGCAATATTGCGGTAACCGACGAATTTGTAACGCGGTTTATAGATTTTGCAGTAGGTTTTGAAAGCATGTTTGATATTGATGAGACTAAAAGTAAAAGTATACTTGAAAATGCTATTTCTTTTTTGAAAACAAAGAAATCAACCGAAAAAGATACCAACGAAATACGTGCTATTAAAGGCTTGATAAGAAGGTGCGAAGCAAAAGCGACTTGTAAATATGTAGGGCTCACAGATAGCCAGATACATTTTCAAAACCTGCCTTTTTACGAAACTGGCACTATTGAAAAAAAGCCGATGGGCGAAGATGATGTTGAAATAACAATGGCACTTTTAAGGGAACTACAGCCACAGCAAATTTATTGTGCCGGCGATTTTGCTGATCCCCATGGTACGCACAAGGTTTGTTTTGATGTAGTTATTGAAGCATTAAAAAGAATAAAAGCCGCTAACGAGCCATGGGTGGGCAATTGTTGGTTGTGGTTATATAAAGGCGCCTGGCAGGAGTGGGACATTGCTGAAATAGAAATGGCCATACCAATGAGCCCTGACCAGGTTGTAAAAAAACGCAATGGTATTTTTATACATCAATCGCAAAAAGATAGCATTCCTTTTCAAGGTGCGGATGATAGGGAATTTTGGCAACGTGCAGAAGAACGAAATGCCAATACTGCAAAGCTATATGCACAGCTTGGGCTTACACAATTTGCAGCTATGGAAGCATTTGTAAGATGGCATTTTTAAGCATTAACTATATTAAACGGTAATGTAAGTGAGGTGCAATTGTACCTCACTTTTTATTTTAATGGTATTTTTAGAAGATACAAACTAACCCATGATAATTGCAACCTGCAAATTACAAAACAACTCATACCTGCTCTCTCAAACTTTTTTCAGTCAATTTATTAATTTTAAAACCTAGACATCTTAATAAGTTAATACAGAAAAGGTTAGCATAAGGCGATATTTCTACAGGTATATTTCTCAAATGCGATAATGGGATACATGCGAGGAAAATGCTTCCCACTAAAACTTAAATGAAGGTTTAAAAAATTTTGGCACAATTATGTATATTATAATCATGGTTTTTCATAGGATATTGGACAAAAAAACGAGGCTGGATTTCTATCCTGGCTTCTCTTTTAAACTTCCTTTTTTAATTATAAGATTATAAAAACCTAATTAAAAATTATTTTTATGAGTGCAAAAAGAAATTTACTGATTGGTGTAGGTGTTGGCGCAGTATTAGGAATATTGTTTGCTCCTCACAAAGGATCCAAAACTAGAAAGAGGCTTGCCCAAAGAGGTGCCGAATTTAAAGAAGGCTGGAATAATTTGAAAGAGTCTGTAAATAATAGGTTTTCTAAGGCTGCTGATGAAGCAAACGAATATATAGATGATAGTGAAACGCCCGCCTATATAAGTTCATCAATGCAAGAAGAATGGAGAGGGAGCGATATAAGTGGCGACTGGAAACCTTAATTCAAATATTAAAAATAATACGCCTGGCAATAGCCGGGCTTTTTTATACATTAATTTCATTATCGGTATTGTTCATAATAATTTATGGCAATGCTATGTTTCAATTGTTCCCATTGTCTTTTAGAAAATGAAGCATTGTTTGCATTAGCCGCACCCGTCAGCTGATCCAATGTTCGTATACCCACAATAGAAGAAGTTACAGCAGTATTGTCCAGCACAAATTTTATTGCCATTGCCGAAGCATCGGTTGAACAAATTACTGTATCATTTAATGCTTTGGCTGCAACAGAAACTTCTGCTTCGGTATAATTTAAATAAGGCTTTGCGGCTTTACCAGCAAGCAATCCGCCCGCAACGCTTCCTCTAGCCAAAACACCAATATTATGCTGTTGCAAAAGTGGTAGGCAGGTTTCTTCAGCCCTCCTGTCCAGCAAACTATACTGCATCATTACGCTAACAATATTACTGCGTTCAACATACGCCCTAATTACATTTGGGCGTATGGAGGAGATTCCATAATACCTTATTTTACCTTGTTGCTGCAGGGTTTCAAAAGCTTCAATAGTGTCATCAATATTATCTTCTATTGTGCCACCGTGTAATTGGTACAAATCAATATAATCTGTTTGCAGCCTTATCAGGCTTTCTTCAACAGCTTTAATAATATGTGCTTTTGTTGGGTCCCAATCTAATCCGCTGCCGTCGGGTTTCCAAACATTGCCTACTTTGGTTGCTAGTATAAGTTGTTTTCTTTTTTGTTTGATGGCCTTGCCCAGGTTTGTTTCGTTGATACCTTTATCGTAAATATCTGCGGTATCAAAATAGGTGATGCCTTTATCAATTGCTGCATCAATAATGGCTTGTATGTTTGTTTGGGCGGGCTTTAAAGACATGCAGCCAAAGCCAATTTTACTGATTATTAATTTAGAATTGCCCAATTGCTGATAAGGCATGGGTGCTATTTGATTATCCATAAAAAGTTATTTTAAATTTACCAGCCCAACGCCAGCATTCCAATGCCACATATAAAAATTGTTAGCCCACCAATGGCATGCACATACCGTTCTATCTTTTCTGTTTTTACAAATTCTATGCCCATATAACCCAATACCACCATAGTTACCATTGTTAACAATGTAACAAAAGTGTAAATAGCAATTAGCAGCAGCATACCGCTCCAGCTATTTTTTGCCGCCGGAAAATAAAGCAGCGGTATCATCGGTTCGCACGGGCCTAAAATAAAAATAATGAACATTACCCAGGGCGTAACTTTATGCCTATCTAGCGGCGGTACAGCTTCGCCATGCTGGTGTTGGTAAACATATATTGAGCCATCATCCTGCAAATCAAAATGTTTATGCGGGTTGTTTTTATAAGCCCGGTACAAACCCCAAATGCCGTACACTAATCCAAAAAAGAGCATTACCCAACCAGCTATGCCACCACGAATATTTTCCATCCAGCTTACTTTAGATAGTGACCATCCAATAGCACCACCACCCAAGCCGAGCAGTACAGAACTCCATACATGTCCACAGCCGCACACAATCGTCCACCCAATAGTTTTTGCAAACGGCCAGCCCCTCGATTTTGATAAAGCAATGAAAGGCAAATAATGGTCTGGTCCGGTAACCGTATGCAGGCACGCAATAGAAACAGCGGCTACAATAAGCACTTCAATTTCAGATTGCATACTTGGTTGGTTTAAGTTGATTTGTTTGTGGTAGATGGCCGGCAATTAATTTCAGGCAATCAAATAGTTGTTCTGCTTTTTGCCCCAGCATCCTTACTATCAATCCATTTACAGGCGCAGTTGTAATGCCAAAACTAATATCTTTTTGAGTAGATAAAAGTTCAATCAATACCGGTATTATTTTTTTAATGGGTGCATTTTCATCTACATAAATTAAGCTTGCCTGGTGTGTATAACCTTGCAATTGCCCTATTGCATCAATGTTGATGGCGGCAGGCTGTATCAATAAATTTTCTTTGATAACGAGTTTGCCATAAATAAAAATTTCTGTTACAGAATGGTATTTTGAAAACATAAAAATCTCGCCATTCAATTTTCTGCCGCAAGTCAATATTTCACCAATGATTAGGCTGCAATTATCTGCTAAAAAAAATTTGCTCCTGGTTGTAAAAGTTGATGACTCATGTGGTACCACCGGATGTGGGATAAAACAAAACACCGCATTTTTCTCCAGCGTAACTTCCATTTGTTGCGCTGCCTGCCCTTTCATGGTAAATAAACGTTGGTAAGATTGTGTGTGCAATTGCAAGGAACAATTTTCAGCCACAGTAATTTTCAGCTGGTAATCATCGCCATCTAAAATGCCTGGCGATGAACTGGTAAGCATCAGCCTAAGCGTAGCCTCTTTTTTATTTTCAGTGATGTTGGCCACTTTTAATGGCGTGCTACAATAAGATCTTTTTAAAAAAGTTATGCCGTTGGTGGATGCAGTTTCTATAGTAAGCCGGGCTATCATCGGCATAATTCAGGTTCAACAACTGCCTCTAATAATGCATACTTTTTTATCCAGCCAATTACGCTATCCAGGCCTTGCAGGGTCATTAAGTTGGTAAAAATAAACGGGTTGCCATTGCGCATTTTTCGGGCATCGCGATCCATTATGGTTAAGTCTGCATGTACGTAAGGCGCTAAATCTATTTTATTAATTATCAGCAAGTCGCTCCTTGTTATGCCGGGGCCACCTTTGCGGGGTATTTTGTCGCCCTCTGCCACATCAATTACAAAAATGGTAACATCGGCAAGGTCGGGGCTAAAAGTAGCCGACAAATTATCTCCCCCACTTTCAATAAAAATTATTTGTACATCTGGAATACGGGTTGCCATTTCTTCCACCGCCTCCAGGTTCATGCTAGCATCTTCACGTATGGCGGTGTGCGGGCAGCCTCCTGTTTCTACGCCAATAATACGTTCTGCAGGCAACAAGCTATTCTGTGTTAAATACGCTGCGTCTTCTTTTGTGTAAATATCATTTGTAATTACTGCCAGGCTGTACTCTTTGCTCATGGCTCTTGATAGCCGTTCTATAAGCGCTGTTTTTCCAGAACCGACTGGCCCGGCAACACCTATTTTTATATAATTCCTTTCCATCATTGTTTAACTTTATTGTTTGTTTATTTTACCAGGGATACCTATGTCTGAGTAGGCATCCATTCCAATAAAAGTAATCTATTTAACTTTTTTAAGCTCAAACGTTTCTCCTTCATCATTTAAGATGGCCTTCTCTATTTTTCCATCTGCGCCTTTCACAAATTCCAAATCAGTATCCATTACTTTAAGGAAAAAGTGATGCCCGTTGGTTGCGTACAAATTTGTTTTGGGCAAATTAGTGGTTGAGGATTCCACTTTTAACTGCCCATCAACAAGCGTAATAGTAGCTTTTAATTTTCCATCATAATCACCAGTAAATTGTTGTAAGGTTGAAATGGGCAAATGTACAGTTTGCCGGTAAGGTGTGTAGCCTTGCCAATACCATGGGATAGTAACACCAGTTAATTGTTCTACCAATTCTTTAAATGCGCTTTCACCATTGCCGCTATTTGTAATAATAATGAGCGAAAACTTTTTATCTGGAAAGCTAAGGGCATAATGCTCCCAGCCATCGCCATGCCCTTCTTTAAAAAATACTTTGCCTTGCGGCGATGTAAACAAGCCCCAGCCAAGCCCGTAAGCCAAACCGATTTTTCTGTTATCATTGGTAGTATCGGGATTAAGCGAAGGAAACTGGCGTTGCGAATTGATAGCTATCTGCGGCGATAACATCATCTCTTTTGACTTTTGAGAAATGCCTTTGCCTTGCATTACGGCTTCCATAAAACGGGAATAGTCTGCAATGGTAGTTTCCATAGAACCAGCGGCATTAGCTTTTATCCTTCTGTCTTTTGCTATCGTATCCTCGTTCTTGTCATGCCCAAGTGCGTAGTTGGTTTCAAAAGATGGCTGCCATAAAAAGCTAGTCCTCCTCATGTTGAATGGCTTAAATACTTTTTCCTGCGCAAGAGTTTCCAGCGGCTTGCCTGTGATAGTTTCAACAACAAATTGCAACAGGTAAATACCTTCGCCGGAGTAAGCATACCTTTCGCCTGGCGTAAAAAAGATTTCCAATTTTTTATTGTCACGTGGGTTATACTCCCGCCAGTTTGGAAATCCGGTGGTATGGCTAAGGCAATGCCTTGCGGTTATTAATTTCCATCTTTCATCACTGGCAAGGTCTATATATTGTGTATACTCAGGCAAGGGTTTTGGCAGATAGGTGTACAATGGCTTGTCCAACTCTATACGGCCTTCATCAACCAGCTGCATTACAATATACGCAAACAGTGCCTTTGCTAGTGAAGCTGCATAAAAGCAAGTTGCCGTATCATTCAATTGCCTGGAGGGCTTGCTTTTGTAGCCATAACCTTTTATATAAGCCACTTTGTTATCAGCGATAATACCAATACATAAACCGGTTACCTCTGCGGTATCCATTAATTTTTTTACCGCCTTATCTACTTCACCAATTGAGATTATTTTACCATCAGGTTTTACTATTTGATTTTGCTGGCTATAAGCTGCAGTAATAATAACAATAAATAACAGGGAAGATGACAATAATAACTTTCTCATTGCACAATTATTGAGGGATGATGGGGTAATAACAGGAAGCCAAAAGTTTGTTAGATAAACTTAAAAATAATCATTTTTTTAAGACATGTACAACCTCGAATACAATTGCTCATGCTGCATGCAGCTAATATCGAAACCTGCGCAACACAACCCTATTAAATCTTTATCCGGCACAAAGGTATTTTCTACCAATTGGTTTATTAATGGCTGTAACGAAAATAAAATTTCCTGGCCATCTTGCTGGCCTAGTGGTACAAGCTTTACACTATTGGTTACCAACCCAACGGCCGCATTGTAGTAAAAACCACTTAAGGCATCTTTTTTATTGATGCCTAACGCAGCCGCATATAAGCCAAAAATAATGCAGTAATGCCCTGCCGCAGTTTGCGTTTGGATGGCTGCCCTGTATTCGTCTGCCATTGTATTTTTACAAACAGGTTGAAATATCTTACTAAGCCTGATGCCTAATTTTTGGCTCGCTTGTCTTATTTCCATGGGCAATTTTACTGCCGAACATTCATGGTCCAGTGCCATTATTTTTAGGCTATCCTCTTCCATAGCCGCATCAAAAGCTAAGGATACAAAAGCTGCATCGGTATATTGAAGGTTGCGTGTAAGCATTTCCGTTACAAAGCTTTTTGCGGTGGTGGCATTGTTCACAATCCCTTGCTGTACATAGGTTTCAAGCCCTGCAGAATGGGCGTAGCCACCAATAGGCAGCGTTGGGTCTGCCAGTTGCAGTAGGCTAAGCAAGGCAGTACTCATTCCGGATTAGTTGTTAATTTCATTATCCTGTTGAATAAGCTGCTGCTGCCATGTGGAGATACGGTAGTTTTTAACGGTGTTGTCAGCTTCTTTTTTGCCTGCTCTACAACATAACCACTTGCTTTTAATAAATTAAACAACGGCCCTTCGTAGGCTACCAGCACTTCATCTTCCTGAAAAAACAAAGGCAAATGCTTATTGCCAATTTCATAACAAACGGACGCCATTTCATGCATTGATTTTGGGCGGATAACAATGGCATCGCATTCTCTTATATCGACTGCTACCAAACTAAAATCATCTTCATAAACAATATCGCCAACGGTAAGCTGCGGGCTTTCGTTTAAAAATTTAAAAGTAATTTCTTTACCGGATACCGTTTTTTTATGCAGGATCCGTTTATTGGTCTCATACCAATCCAGCAGCACATAATCTATATTGCGGTTGTTGATGGAAAACAATTCCAGGTTGCCTATTTTTTCTTTTACCAGCATAAATAATTAATTAGCTAATGTGCTGATTTGATATTGTGTTAATTTTTTCGGATCTGTTTCCTTATTAATTGGCCTATAGCACACTAAAATTTCGTTTGCCTTAGCCAGCAGCTGGGTGAGCCACCCTTTGGGGGTTGCTAACCCAGCTGGCTAAGGCAAAAAAATACTAAAATAAAAAATAACGTTGCGCTAAAGGCAGCACAGCCAAAGGCTCGCAGGTTATTGGCACGCCATCTACCTTTACTTCGTAATATTCCGGGTTCACTTCTATCAATGGTGTGGCATCGTTATGTATCAAGTCTTTTTTAGAGATGCTGCGGCAGTTTTTTACTGGTAACACCATCTTTTGCAGGCCATAAGATTGGACAACATTTTTTTCTAAAGAAAGTTTGGATACGAAGGTGGCACAGGTATTATACAAGGCCTTTCCGTAAGCGCCAAACATGTGCCTGTAAATTACGGGCTGTGGTGTTGGGATGGATGCATTCGGGTCGCCCATGCGGCTGGCTATTATCATCCCGCCTTTGATGATCATTTCTGGCTTAGCGCCGAACAGGGCTGGTTTCCACAGCACAATATCGGCTAATTTGCCAGCCTCGATCGAACCGACATAGTCTGCTATACCATGTGTAATGGCAGGGTTAATGGTGTATTTGGCAATAAATCTTTTTACCCTGAAATTATCGTTGCTGTTATTTTCATCTTCTGATAAAGCGCCTCGCTGTACTTTCATTTTGTGGGCCGTTTGCCAGGTACGGGTAATTACTTCGGCCACCCGGCCCATTGCCTGGCTATCGCTGCTCATCATGCTAAAAACACCCATGTCGTGCAGGATATCTTCGGCGGCAATAGTTTCGGGGCGTATGCGGCTATCGGCAAAAGCTACATCTTCGGGCACATTTTTATCCAGGTGATGGCAGACCATCAGCATGTCTAAATGTTCATCTATGGTATTAACCGTGTACGGGCGGGTTGGGTTGGTAGATGATGGCAATACATTGGGGTACATCGCCGCTTTGATGATATCCGGCGCATGCCCGCCACCAGCGCCTTCTGTATGAAAAGTATGGATTACCCTGCCGTTGATAGCAGCAATTGTATCTTCTAAAAAACCGCCCTCGTTTAGTGTATCTGTGTGGATGGCTACCTGTACATCATGCTTGTCTGCTATCTGCAAGGCGGCATGTATAACCGCCGTGGTGCTGCCCCAGTCTTCATGTATTTTCAAGCCCAATGCACCAGCTTCAATCTGTTCTTCAAGGGGTGCTAAAGAGGCACAATTTCCTTTTCCAAAAAAGCCAAGGTTCATTGGGAAAGCTTCTGCGGCTTCCAGCATTTTTTGTATGTTCCATGCGCCGGGCGTTACTGTGGTGGCATTGGTGCCATCTGCAGGGCCGGTGCCGCCGCCAATCATGGTGGTAATGCCGCTGAACAAAGCATGGTCAATTTGTTGCGGGCATATAAAATGTATATGTGTATCAATGCCGCCTGCTGTTGCTATCAAACCTGCGCCACCATGTACTTCTGTGCTGGCGCCTATTACCATATTTTGTGTAATGCCATCCATGGTATCCGGGTTGCCGGCTTTGCCAATGGCTGCTATTTTTCCATCTTTTATGCCGATATCTGCTTTAACAATTCCCCAATGGTCAATAATCATTACGCTGGTAAGTACAAAATCGAGCACGCCCTCGTTACGGGTTGCGGTGGCTGATTGTGCCATACCATCACGGATAGTTTTTCCGCCACCGAACTTTGCTTCATCGCCGTAAACTGTATGGTCTTTTTCTATCTGGATAAATAATTCTGTATCGCCCAGCCTTACTTTATCGCCCGTTGTAGGGCCGTACATGTTGGCGTATTTTACTCTGTTTATGTGGAGGCTCATGCGTTGTTGTTTTTAAAATTTTGGACGGTTGCTTTTTCAATAGCGGCGGCTTTGTTGGCAACAGAAGTTATATTGCCGTTAACCAAATTATTAAAGCCGGCAACTTTTTTATGGCCACCAAAATTTACCAGCCCCACTTCTTTTTCTTCTCCCGGCTCAAAACGTACGGCTGTGCCGGCAGCAATGTTTAGGCGCATGCCAAAGGCTTTTTTCCTATTGAAAGCCATCTGTTTATTTACTTCGAAAAAGTGAAAATGCGAGCCAACCTGTACTGGCCTATCGCCTGTATTTACCACTATAATGCTGATGGTATCCCTGCCTACGTTACAATCAATATTTCCTTCTGCTAAAATGTACTCTCCCGGTATCATAAAAAAAATTTATCCACCATCCCCTAAAGGTGTGAAAGGCGGCTATATAAAATAGATTAAATTAGTAGCACGACTAAATTATCTTATCGGGTCGTGCACTGTTACCAGCTTTGTACCATCCGGAAAAGTAGCTTCTATTTGGATGTCGTGTATCATTTCGGGGATCCCTTCCATTACATCTTCCCTGGTTAGGATGGTGCCGCCATATTGCATCAGTTCAGCTACTGTTTTTCCATCCCGGGCGGCTTCTTGTAAACGGCTGCTGATAAGTGCTATAGCCTCCGGGTAATTTAACTTTAATCCTCTTGCTTTTCTTTTTTCTGCTAATTCTCCGGCTAAAAAAAGCAATAATTTTTCAGATTCTCTAGGTGATAAATGCATTGCTGAATATAATTATATAGTTACCTAACAAGCATGCAATCGTAGTAATCGTTTTTGAACAAGCATCAAGATAAGAAAAAACAACATACAGTAACCATCCTTTTTTTATTGTGCTTACAATAAAATTTATCTTTTAACGCTTTATACACAGAAATTAGCAATCAACTGATTGTCAACCCTTAAAAACCATTAACTATTGAAATTTTTTACCTACGTAGCAGCGATGCAGGATGCAAAACCTTTATCTACCACTATAAATTTATTTTTTGCTACTATTGAAAATCATCGGGCAGCGCAAATTCCTTTTAAATTTTTTAATGATAAATTAATTAGCAGTATATATTGCTTCAGTGAAACATCTTTTAATAAAATAATTTTATGCTGTTTTTGAAGACGCAATTTTTTCCGGCACTAGATTTTTTCATAAAAAACATATTTATAATTAAAATGCTGCAAATCCGTACTAAGCAATAACCTATCAATCTCAGCAAATTTTACCAGTGCCCAATGAAACGCTTATCTAACCCACCACATTTAATTGAAAATAGGTTTAAGGGCTTTAACGCTTTTACTACCCATACAATTAATTTGATAAAACTAACCTTCTATAAATTATATTATAAAATAATACTTGTGATAAATACTATCTCACAAATGGTTTCAGAAATTATTAAAAATTCTTGACAAGGAAAGTTTACCTCTACAGTTTACCTTTTTTATTGTTAGGCACTACAGAAGAAGATGGCCCCGGTATTGGACGGGGCCTCTTTAATTTTACAAATATTTTTCTATAATTGAATGATACCGCCTACCAACTGGCAGATAAAGCCAACCAATAAGCCAGCATAAATTTCTTTTTGCGTATGGTCGCTTATGACTAAGCGGGAGGTGCATACCAGCCCCGCAATTAGCAATGCAGTACTTAATGGCCAGGTCATCAACATGGTATTTTGCTGCATAATTACAAAGGCAATACCTACTAAGCCACCCATGCCTATTGCGTGCATGCTTATTTTAAAATAAATATTGGCTATTAATGCCGCAGAGGATGATATAAACACGCCAAACATAAATGCCACCAATATCCTTGGTATTTCCGGCTGTTCCCTTAAAGAATATTGCGCCCAAAAAAAGAAGGTCATGGAGCTGACGTATAGTAATATGCGATCTTTTTGTGTAGGCGTAACAATTGATTCCAGAAAGCCAAGCGCCTTCAATAAGAGCACCGCTACCAATGGAAAAAAAATAGCATTTAGAGTTACCATTAAAAGAACCCTTGATTTACCGGAGCCACTATAACCCGAAAAATAAGAAGGATGTACAAACTCTAAAAACCAGCATACATAAAATGGTATAAACAATGGGTGAAAAACAAAAGAGAATAAATGTGCAAAAAAGCGCACTACTACCGGATGCTGGCTGGTAAATGGCTTTTGCTTTACCGCTATAAATGACTCATTACTCAACATTACATCTAAATTTAAAACTAATCGGCAATAGCCAAAAAACTAAATAATTAAATTTACCGCAGATTCGCAGATTAGATCTTACATAATCTGCGAATCTGCGGCAAAAAAATAGCGCAAACTTTAAGTTTACTATTTATCCCTGCAAAGAATATTACTTATAATTCTTTTCTCAGCCTTGCTACGGGCACATTTAATTGTTCCCTGTATTTTGCTACTGTACGCCTGGCAATATTGTAGCCTTTTTCCTGCAGCAATTCTGTAAGCCTTTCATCGCTTAAAGGGCGTTTTTTGCTTTCGCCTTCAATAAGGTCGCTTAATATTTTTTTAACTTCCCTGGTACTTACTTCTTCGCCACTGTCTGTCTGCAGGCTTTCACTAAAAAAGAATTTTAAGCGGTAGGTGCCAAATTCCGTCTGTACAAATTTGCTGTTGGCAACCCGGCTGATGGTACTGATATCCAGGTTGGTTTTTTCGGCAATATCTTTTAATATCATCGGCCGTAATTCTGTTTCATCTCCTGTTACAAAAAAATCGTACTGGTAAGTCATGATGGCATCCATAGAACTCAGCAAGGTGTGCTGGCGCTGTTTAATAGCATCTATAAACCATTTGGCTGCATCAATTTTTTGCTTGATGAAAAGCACGGCTTCTTTTTGGCGCTTATCTTTTTTTGTGCCTTTGTCATAATCTTTCAACATATCGCGGTAGCCTTCGCTGATGCGCAGGTCTGGTGCATTCCTGCTGTTTAAAGTGAGCTCTAATTTGCCGGCATTGTTGATAATAAAAAAGTCGGGTATCACGTAGCCTTCGCCCTTGCCTGTTTCGCCAATATTGCCGCCTGGCTTAGGGTTTAGCTTTATTATCTGGTTGATGATTTCCCTAAGCTGGTCATCAGTAATATTAAGTCCGCGTTGAATTTTTTCGTAGTGCTTTTTGGTAAATTCTTCAAAATATTTATCCAGTACTTTAATAGCCATTTCTACATGCCTGCCCTGTTGCACATTTCGTTCTAACTGTATCAGCAGGCACTCTTGTAAGTTTCGGGCGCATACCCCGGGCGGGTCAAATTGCTGTATCTGCAAAACAAGCATGCTTATCTCTTCTTCATCGGTAATAATGTTTTGCCTAAAAGCAAGGTCATCTACAATGGCGCTAATATCCCGGCGCAGGTATCCATCATCATCCAGGTTGCCAATAATTTGTTCGGCTACGGCTTGCTTATGGTCATCTAAACTTAGCTGCCCTAATTGTTCCAGCATCAATTCGTTAAAACCGGTTTCTACTTTATGGGGTATAACCTTACTGTCATCCTGTTCGGGATAATTCTCGTCCCGCATCTTATAATCTGCAATATCGTCATCGCCATCCTGCACGTAATCACTAATATCTATGCTTTCGTATTCATCCTGGCTGCCATCAGGCTCAAAATCATCGGCTGGCGTTTCAAATTCGTCTGTAACGTCGTTTTCAAATTCTTCAGCTTCTTCTTCTTCGCCCGTTTCTAAAGCAGGGTTTTCTTCCAGTTCTTCCTTGATGCGCTCTTCTAATTGCGCAGTAGGCACTTGTAGCAATTTCATTAATTGAATTTGCTGCGGTGATAATTTTTGTAATTGCCGCTGGTATAATCCTTGACTTAATGCCATAAAAATATTTTTCTAATGCCCTAAAAATTGATTCAGGTTTTTAGTATATCGATTTGTAGTTTTTAAATATTGTGTTGAACAAATAGTTGGTTTCTATCGAATATGAATGTACCGCTTTCTTTAACAAAACACCTGCAAGCAACTTTTATTAAAACGAAGCATTATTGCGGTTTATACAGGTATAAGGCAAAGTAACTAAAGGGTTAAAGTTGTATACAAAGCGAACCACCAATGTTATAAAAACGTAAATTTACAAATATTCAAACATGTAAAGTGAATAAAAAACATAAAATTTTATTTTTCTGCACGATTTTTGTAGCAGGCAGCGTTTTTTCTCAAACAGTAACCTTAAATAGCAAGCCTGCCTTGTTGTTTAAAAACTTCGCTAACCCAATAGCAACAATAGTTTCATCAAAAAATACATTACCATTCCCAAATATTCCCATTCCATTTTTATCGGCAAATTATTACGCTAGCCATTTAGGTTTTTTTTGCAAGCAAGAGATAAAAGTGGAGAAATCTGTAAAAATTCCATTTAAATTTAGGTTGGGCAGCGTTGAAGATTGTGATAGGATGGAAGGAAAACGAAGAGCCAATTACAGTTTGCAAGGGCAAAAATAATGGAGGCGTTAAGGTTGCCGCAGATGTGCAGATTAAATGCTGTAGTTACTGATAAGTTTTGTAATAAATAGGAGGATTTTTCCTAGTTTTTTCTTTAAGCGGCATAACAAAAAAGCACCAGCTTTAGGCTGATGCTTCCCTACATTTAGTATATTTTAAACAGCTACTGACTGTTCGCTTAAAACTTTCCTTATTACAGTAGCCATTTGTTCTCCCTTAGCCAGTATTTGTTCCGGCGTCCACAAAAGGCTGATTGAGGTAGAAACACAGCGCCCCATTATAGCATCGCTGGCACTAAAATCTTTATTGGCATTTTGCATTACTGCTTCCTTTATTTCCGGGTGCAGGTGGTTAAGCGTGATGGCATTTTTAAGATGGGCCCACTTGCTGATGTAGTGCCAGTTGTTTACGAACCAGTAAAAGCTGCCGGCTAAAATTCCCTGTTCCTTCATTTCTGCAACTACCGCTTTTGTAATTGCTGTTGTTGGTAAAAACCAGCTTAAAAAAGTACAGCTATCGCCAATTTCATCAGGCACCCGCCTAAAGCTAATTTCGGGTATGGTTGATAAAATACTTTTTAAGGCAGCGTGATTTTTTCTTTGGATAGCTAAGAATTGATCCAGCTTTTTAATTTGTGCCAGGCCAACCGCAGCATGTAGTTCACTAATACGGAAATTATAGCCGATAAACGGGTGAAGGTCAGCGCCACGGTCAGCGCCTTTATGGTCGTGCCCATGGTCGCTATACGCATCTATGCCATCGTAAGTACTTTTGTCGTTCGTCATTACTACGCCACCTTCCGCACAGGTAATCGTCTTTACAAAATCAAAGCTAAAAGTACCGGCATCGCCGATGGTGCCTAACTTTTTGCCTTTGTAGGTACCGCCAATGCTCTGGCAGGCATCTTCCACTAAAAGCAAATTATTTTCTTGGCATATTGCTACCAGCGCATCCATATCTGCCATGCTGCCGCACATGTGTACGGGCATGATGCATTTTGTTTTTTTGGTGATTGCATTGCGAACTGCTTGAGGGCTCAGTGTAAGCGTATCATCCACATCAACTAAAACCGGTATGGCGCCAACAGAAAGGATTGCTTCAAAACTTGCTACAAAAGTAAATGCTGGTATAATTACTTCATCGCCATAACCAACGGCTAACACGGTTAAGGCTGCTGTTAAAGCTGCTGTGCCGCTGCTTACCAATTGGGCATGGCTACAGCCAAAAGTTTCGCAAACGGCTTGTTCCAGCTCTTTAGCTTTCCAAATGCCTTTGCGTGGGCCATCAAAACCGTAACGCATTAAAATACCGGTTTCCAGCACGTCGTTTACTTGCTTGCGTTCTTCTTCTCCAAAAAATTCATAGCCTGGCATAATGGTAGATTTATTTGATTTGTAAAGATAAATAATTAGTTATAAGTTATGAGTTATGAGTTTTTTAGGATTGTGACGTTTGCTGTAAGTGCATAAAACTGCTATTTTTTAGTGTGTATTTTAAATTACTTTAACCAATCCATTACTGGTATTGTTGCGGGTTCTTTAAAATAATGCAGGCGCAGGCTATCGTTCCAGCCGTTGGGGTTGTGGTTAAAAGAACTGCTGCTGAAAAAAGCCATGCCTTGTATGTTTTTTTTGTTGCGCAGAAGCTCAATTTGTTTGGGAAGCTGGTTAGGGTCTTTCCATGCTTTGTTGCTGTTGGCCTTATAAATGCCGATGCCAATGTAGCAATGCCTGCCGTAGGTATGTGCGTCCCACCAATCAACTAATGTTTTGTAAGATGCTGTTGGATGGCCTATTTCCCAATACAATTGCGGGGCTACATAATCTATCCAGCCATTTTGTAGCCATAATAAAATGTCCGCATAAAGGTCGTCGTAATTGCTTACGGCCCCGTTGGTATTGCTGCCATTTATAGAGTCCCTCTCTGCATTGCGCCATACGCCAAATGGAGCAATACCAAACTGGCATTTTTTATTGGCCGTTTTTATTACCCGGCTTAACAGCGCAATTATAGAGTCGGTATTGCTCCTGCGCCAGTCATCTTTGGTTAAGCCATTGCCATATTGCAGGTAGGTTTTATTATCCGGAAATTCTTTGGCAGCTATTCGGTACGGATAAAAATAATCATCAAAATGTATGGCATCTACAGCATACCTGCTTACCACATCTTTTACTACGTTGGCCACATATTGCTGGGCTAATTTATTGCCAGGGTCAAAATATCTTTTGCCGCCGTACACTAAAAACCACTCAGGGTGCAGCCTGGTAATGTGCGTTGCAGAAAGCGGGGAGCTACCAATGCTAAACTCTGCCCTGTATGGGTTCATCCATGCGTGAAAGGCCATGCCGCGCTTGTGCGTTTCGGCTATCATAAACTCTAATGGATCGTAGTAAGGCACTGGTGGCCTGCCTTGCAAGCCGGTAAGCCATTGGCTCCAGGGCTCGTATTGAGATGGGTAAAAGGCATCGGATGCTGGCCGCACCTGCACTATTACGGCGTTAATGCCATTGCGCTGGTGCATATCCAACAATCTTTTAAAAGATACTTTTTGAGAGTCACTATTAAAAACACCCCTTGTTGGCCAGTCGATATTATCTACCGTGGCCACCCAAACGCCCCTAAATTCAGGCTTGGTTTGTGCTGTAATATTTTGTATAAAAAAAATTGCTGCGAGCAGGATAGAGAAAGTTTTTTGCATCAGTAGGTTATCAATGGGATTGGCGGATCTTATCTAATAATTTATTGAAAGTTTTTGCTTCGGCTTCGCTAAGCGACTTTAATATGTTTTCCATTTCATCTTCATGCCCATCTAATTTTTCTAAAACGGAAAGCCCTTTAGGCGTTATGGTTACATCTACCAGCCTTTTATCTGTCGTGCAACCCGTTTTTTTTACCAGTTCTTTTAAAACCAGCCTGTCAACAATACGGCTGGTATCGCTCATTTTATCGAGCATCCTATCGCGTATCTGTAAAGTAGATAAAGGTGTTTCACTACCTCTTAAAATGCGTAAAATATTGAACTGCTGCATGGTAAGGCCACCTTCTTCCAAAACCTGTTTTAATTGTTCCGTTGTCCAGTTATAAGTAAAAATTAAATTAACGATAGCCTTTTGGTATTCGCTTTTAAAGCTGCGTTGTTTTATGTCTTTGTCTATGCTCATATCAATTGGTCTTTGATATCATCCGCGCTTGTAAATTCGTTGATGTAAATTTTAATCAAAATTATAAAATAACTTATCAGCAAGGGGCCAAAAATTAATCCCATAAAGCCAAACAGCCTTAACCCTACAATTACACCCAATACTGTTACCATCGGGTGCACATTGCCCATTTTTTTTAAAAGGCCAAGGCGGGTTATATAATCTACATTGCCGGTTACCAGCACACTATAAATGGTTAAACCGGTTGCGGTGCCATTATGCCCGATTGAATAAAGGTATATTACCAGCGGCACCCATACTACCATTGTGCCCACCAATGGAAAAAAGGCAAATACACCGGTAACAAAGCCCCACATACCCCAATCTTTTACGCCAAATATTAAATAGCCTATGGCTGCCGTTGCACCTTGCACAATGCATATAACTGGTATGCCAATTGCGTTTGCCCTTACCATCAACACAGTTTCCGCGGCAAGCTTATCAACATTTTCTGGTTTTAACGGTATTAATTTATTAAGGTATTTTTCAATTGCAATGCCATTTACCAAAAGGTAATAATACAAAAAAAACAGCATGATAAGATTGGTTAATATATTAGCAGTACTGTTGAGGAAGGCAGGTATAAATGAAGATATTTTACTGGACAGTGTTTTAGTGTTTTCATCTGTAAACAATTTTATGCCGGTATGTGCTTGTATATTATCGCTAAAAATGGTAAGCCCTTGCATTACTTCCTGCTGGTTATCCAACAACGAATTTATTTTAGGTGATACCATCAACACAGAAAAATAAACCGGTATGGCTATAATAATGAGGGAGCTGATAATAAATAACAGCGCCGTTAACCCACTACTCCATTTTATGGTAAGCCGAAAAAAAAGCGTACGGGTAATAATATATAAAGTAATACCGCCTAAAATGCCCGGCAAAAAAATGTATAGCTGGTTGATGAAAACGATGATCAAAAAAAGTATCAGTCCAATCAACAAGAGTTGGCGCAGGCGGTTGTTAAAAATTACATCAGGCATAGTAAAAAAATCTTAGCACAATATAAGCCATAGCTAAAATAGGATAGCCCGGCATTATGGGTGTTGTTATTTTTAATTATTATCTCATTAGATCAATCCTTCCACACAGAAGTACCTTCGCTGCAATTGGCGCAAATGTCAATGTTTTTACGGCTCTTCAGCAATTCACTGCGAAATTGTTTGTAGTTGTCATTGTTCCACACTTCTTTAAAAGATTGATTTTTTAGATTGCCCAACTGGTGCAGGGCATCTTTATCAAAACAACAGGGCACTACCAGCCCATCCCAGGTTATTACATTGGCGTGCTGCATTTTCCAGCAGCGGTTGGCCAGCTTGTTTTTAGGGATGTAATTGCCGGCTGCATCTTTTTTATAGCGGCTAAACTTATCTGTTGTGGGTATCAGTTGGTTGGGGTCTGTTGCGTAATCGTAAATCTGTGCCGTTTTAAAACGCACTTCATCTACCCCAATTTCTTTTGCCAGCCTTTTAATATCTTCTATCTGGTGCTCGTTTGGCTTTACTACTAAAAACTGAAAAAATACAAAAGGCGTTTTGCTGTTTAATTCCTTTTTCCACTTTACGATATTTTTTGCGCCTTCCAATACTTTATCAATATTGCCGCCTATACGGTATTGCTTGTATACATCCTGCGTGGTGCCATCAATAGAAATTATTAGCCTGTCGAGCCCGCTTTCCACCGTTCTTTTTGCAGCAGCATCTGTAAGATAATGTGCGTTGGTACTGGTGGCGGTGTAAATACCTTTGTTGCTGGCGTATTTAACCATATCCAAAAAATCAGGGTTCAGGTATGGCTCGCCTTGAAAATAAAATATCAGGTACAGTAATTCTTTATGGATGTCATCGATTGTGCGGGTAAAAAAATCTTTTTGCAGCATGCCGGTAGGGCGGGTAAAAGCCCGCAGCCCGCTTGGGCACTCTGGGCAGCGAAGGTTGCAGCTTGTAGTAGGCTCAAAGCTTATAGAAACTGGATAGCCCCATTGCAGCGGCTTGTTTAGCAGCCTGCCTGCATAAAAGCTGCTAAGCACTTTAACGCCGTTCCAAAACCTGTTAAAGGTAATTTTGCTGGCTAAATTTATAGTATCGTTCCAATTTATTGCGGGCATGCGGCAAAGTTAACCCATCAACTGTTAAAAAAGGATAGTGGTGCGAATATCAATCTTCAGAAGCAGATGTAAGCCTGTTACTACTGTATTTTATAAGCTGTATGCTTGAGCCAATCAACACCTCTATCATCCAATAAAATATTTAACCTGCTTTGCTGCATTACAGCTTGCCTCTAAAAAGGTGGGTAAAAAGAGCATTGTAAAACTTGCAACACTATTGCAAAAATGTTATCTTTGTTTTTCTTTATTAAGATGAAAAAAAAAATAAATTGGGATGTATTGGGTATTGCTACTTCTGTGGCCTGCGCTATCCATTGTGCTATATTGCCGGTAGTGATAAGCTCCTTGCCAATTTTGGGTGTCAATATCATCCATAATTCTTTTTTTGAGTGGGGCATGATATTGCTGGCATTTGTGGTAGGTTCTTATTCTTTATGGCATGGGCATATAAAGCATCACCGGTCGTTTATGCCAGTAACTATTTTTACTTTTGGTTTTATTTTTTTGGTGTTAAAACAGTTCTTCCCTTATTATGAACACTTGTTTTTATTTTTTGCGGTTACTTTTATATTAGCTGCGCATTTGAATAATTATCGTTTGTGCAACCAGGCGCAATGCGCTTCTCCGCATCACAAGCACTAAAGCTGCTTATTATTTTATATCTTAGTGAGATGCTGAAACAATTTTTAAGTACGCTCATATTCTCCATTCTTTTCTTCGCCGCCATAGCGCAATCAGCAGATGAAACAAGCATCCGCAAAGTAATGGCGCAACAAACCAATGACTGGAATAATGGTAATGTAAATTCTTTTATGAACAGCTATTGGCAGAGCGATTCGCTGATGTTTATCGGCAAAAGCGGCATTACCTACGGCTGGCAAAAAACGTTGGACAATTATAAAAAAAACTATCCCGATACAGCAGTCATGGGCAAGCTTGATTTTAACTTACTGGAAGTAAAAAGATTATCAGCCGATTATTATTTTGTTGTAGGCAAATGGCACCTCAAAAGAAGCATCGGCGATATCGGCGGCATTTTTACGTTGGTTTTCCGTAAGGTAAAAAAACAGTGGCTGATTATTGCAGACCATAGCAGTTAAAGGTTTGGGAAGATGTATATAATTGAATTATTCAAATTTTGCCGCAGATTCGCAGATTATAGCGGGATTAATCTGCGAATCTGCGGCTATAAATAAGATACGCTTAATCTTACTCACTAATTTCCTTCCAGCCTTTCCACTTTTTTCTAAAATAATTAATAAGCCATACAAAACTTGCCAAAAACCAAATATAAAAAATATAATTTTTCCAGTTTGGATGGCCTTCAAAAAACCCAAAGCCATAATATATGCCAATGCTCATATTCACCAGCATCCAAAGCAAAGCCATGGAGATGGTCTGCATTATGGTTATTAAAAAGGCTTTTACATCTGGCTCCATATTGTATAAATGAGTAGGTTTTAAAGTTCGTTGTTTACCGGTTTATTCTATCTTTTTGTATAACTTATTTAATCAGCAATTCTTTAAATGCTGTACTGTCGCCATTAAAAACATTAAAGTCTACATAGCTTTCAATGCCGTTTACCTGCCCGGTTTCATTGTGTTGCCAAAACGTCCAGGTGCGTTGTATGCGGGGCTTGTCTTTTACTAAATAATGCGCCACCCACAATGGATAGCCATCAAATTTATCGCCTAAAAAACTGTTATAAAAACTAGCGTTGGTGTAAATAATGGGCTTTACGTTATAATATGCTTCCACTGTTGTGAGCCATTCAGTAATGCCTTGCTGTAGTTTAGTAATACTGGTATTGTTTATTTGCTCTATGTCCAGCACAGGCGGCAAGTCGCCCTTTTTAAGCCTCACCGTAGATATAAAATTTTGTGCCTGCAGCTTACCACTTTTTGATGGTACAAAAAAATGATATGCGCCTCTTGGGATTGCCTCCTCCTTTGCAGCCTGCCAATTATCCCTAAACTGGTCATCCACATTTTGTATGCCTTCGGTAGCTTTCATAAAGGTAAAGCTGATTTTTATATCTTTAACCTGCATCGCCTTTACGTCACCCCAATCAATTATAGATTGATGGCGGCTTACATCAATGCCATGTACAGTATAATTTACCGGGATATCTATACCAAAGCCCGGATAATGGACGAATTTAGGCCTATAAACATACCGGAAACCATAATAAGCTGCCATTGCTATAGCTGGCAAGAGTACAAATGTGATGAATATGTTTTTTGCTGAGTTTTGCTTTTTTCTTTTTGCCACAATTGGATTAATACACTGCAAAAATGCGTAAAACAACTAACAATTAACTTTTTTACTGTCAGCGTATCTTAACGGGATATAATTTGCAAGCGTAAGTTTTAACAGTTAAAAGCCGTTTTTTCTGGCTGGTAGCCTTACATTTGCCACATCGCATGAGGATTAAATTATATAAATTATGGTTATAACAAAGCGTTTAAAAAAAGCATTTGCCCCGTTGGCAGCCCTCTTTTGTATACTTACAACCGTAGCTGGCCCTACAAATGTTATTGCGCAAAACAATACAGATACAACAAAAAAAGTACTACTTGCATCCGCACATATAAAAAGGGAGACAGCTTATATTGTTAAGGCAGCCAATGTAGTTTTTCCAGATATTTTAAAAGGCAATGAATTAATGGCTGCAGATTATGTAGCTAATTTTAGTAATAAAAAGAGGGATTATTTATTGAGCATGTATGAAAAAGGCAAGGATATTATGCCTAAAGTAAATGTTATTTTGAAGAGATACGATGTGCCGGAAGAATTTAGTGTGCTGATGATGCTGGAATCTGCCTGCAATGCCAACGCAGTTTCAAAAGCTGGCGCGGTTGGTTACTGGCAAATTATGGATGTAGTGGCAAAGCAATATGGCATGAACTATGGGCAGCGGATCAATGCAATAGACAGGAGAACATCTGCCCGCCTACATACAAAAAAAGCAAGGCTGCGTTACAAACAAATAGCAAGGCAAAAAGATGACCGCCGGAATTTTGAAAAATCAACTGTAGCAGCGGCACATTATTTAAGTGACAGGCGCGAAAACCTTGATGGCAACTGGCTTTTAGTGGTGGCAAGTTATAACTGCGGCGTAGGCGGCGTTGGAAGAGCGATTAGGAAATCAAACAAAGCAAACCCGGATTTTTGGGATATTAAAAAGTTTTTGCCAAATGAAACCCAGGCTTATGTTATGAATTTTATAGCGCTGAATGTTATTTTTAAAAACTACGATAATTTTGTGGCTAACAATTTAATTTTTACTCCTTTAAAAATTATGGTAGCTGATAATGTAAGCCCTGCGGGGATAACTGAAAATGAAGTTTACTAAACTCATTTGGATCAACAATAAAAATTTTTAAAAGGCGAAAGGCAGCAATTTTACAATAAACTTGTAAAACTGCTGCCTTTCGCTTTTTTTTTAAGCTTATATTACAAGTAAGCTTTTGCTTCTAAAAGTGCAGCCTCTCTGCCCTCCAAAGGAGGGTTCTAGAGTATTCAATTTTATAAGGCTTACAAATTCGCAGAGTCAAGAACCCTCTTTTGGAGGGCAGGTAGGCTTGGATTAATGCTTAAAATGACGCAGCCCTGTTATTACCATGGCGAGGTTGTTTTGTTTGCAATATTCAATAGAATCTTTGTCGCGGATGGAGCCGCCTGGCTGGATGAATGACGTAATACCAGCTGCATTGGCAATCTTTACGCAATCATCAAACGGAAAAAATGCATCGCTGCCAAGTGCCGCACCGGTAAGGTCGAAGTTAAATTGCTTTGCCTTATCGATTGACTGGCGCAAAGAATCTATACGGGAAGTTTGCCCGCAGCCTTTGCCGATAAGCTGTTTATTTTTTACCAGCGCAATAGAATTGCTCTTTAAATGTTTGGCTATCAAATTTGCAAATGCAAGGTCTTCTTTTTCTGCTTCGGTGGTATCTCTTCCGCCGGCTTCCTTCCAATCTGTAAAATTGCCTACATCGTTTTGCTGTGTTAAAATGCCGTTTAGTAAAGATTTAAACTGGTGCGTTGCGGTTAACGGTGCTTTTTGTACAAGCAGTATCCGGTTCTTTTTTGCCTGTAAAATTTCAAGTGCATCGGCATTGAAGGAAGAAGCAATCAATACTTCAAAAAATATTTCATTGATGGCTTCTGCGGTTGCTTTATCGATAGCGGCATTACACACCAATACGCCGCCAAAGGCACTTTCAGGGTCGCCGGCCAGGGCTGCATCCCAGGCTTCTTTTACGGTAGGGCGTGCCGCAATGCCGCAAGGGTTGGTATGTTTAATAATAGCAAAAACTACATCGCCTTTTGGAAGGTTTGCGGTTGTATCTGCAATTAATTGTATGGCTGCATCTACATCTACTAAATTATTATAGCTAAGTTCCTTGCCATGCAACTTATCAAAAATTTCATTTTGATTGCCGTAAAAAATGCCTTGCTGGTGTGGGTTTTCGCCGTAGCGGAGTACAGATTTTTCTTTATCGAAAGGGTTTGTAAAATCTGTTTGGTTGAAGTAGTTCGATATGGCTAAATCGTAGCCGGTGCATACATCAAACGCTTTGATCGCGAACGTGCGGCGTTGTTCCATTGTGGTTTCGCCTTGTTGTTCTTTTAAAATTTGTTCCAGTAATGCGTAATCTTTTTTGGCAGCTATCACCACAACATCTTTATGGTTTTTTGCAGCGCCACGTATCATGGATGGGCCGCCGATATCTATTTTTTCTATGATTAATTTTTCATCAGTAGTTGATTTTACAGTTTCTTCAAACGGATATAAATCTACAATTACCAAATCCAGTTCTGGGATATTGTATTGTTTCATTTCCTGCAAATCAGTTTCATTATCCCTCCTGCCTAAAATACCGCCAAACACAGATGGGTGAAGCGTTTTAACCCTTCCGCCTAAAATAGATGGATAGGTTGTGAGCGACTCTACAGGGATGCATGGCACCTGCAGGCTTTCAATAAAAGTTTGGGTGCCGCCGGTAGAATAAATGGTGATGCCGAGCTGGTGCAATTGCCGGATGATATTTTCTAAACCATCTTTATAAAAAACTGAAATAAGCGCTGACTGAATTTTTTTGTTCATGTATGTTGGTTGATGTGGATGGCGTTGAGGATTGTAGCCTTCCCGATTTTAATAATTGCCGCAAAAGTAGTATTTTTTGTTGGTAGATGTTTTTGACGGAAAGGCGATAAGGTGTTTTGTTGGTAAGATGGTGCTAAGGTAAAATGATGGGAGTGGCAAGTATTTATTTCCCCCTTTTAATCCAATGCCGTTAAGTTAAGTCCTTTCCCCTCCCTTGGAGGCTACCGTTAGGACACAAGTACGGTATTTTTTTGTGAAAAACGGATTATGGAAATAAGTCAAATAGAAAATTATATAGGGAAGTTTAAGGATAAGCGCCTTGATAAGCGGGCCAGCCTACTTTCCGGCGCTTTGTATTTTGGCCGCACCAGCAGTATACCTAGCACAAC
>JANXVN010000297.1 GCA_025351645.1 Ferruginibacter sp. | reverse complement strand
CTTTGTTATTAGTTGCATAAACAACCTTTATTTATAACCCTCCACACTTTATAAATTAAAGTAGCCGGAGTAAAAAGACTTGCATGAAAATTTTAGTCTGTATCAGTAAAACTCCTGATACCACCGCAAAAATAGCCTTCGCTGATAACAATACGAAATTCGCTGATGCCGGCGTGCAATGGATCATCAATCCATACGACGAATGGTATGCATTGGTGAAGGCAATTGAATTGAAAGAAGCCGATGCCACTACGGCGGTACATTTGGTTACAGTTGGCTTGGCAGATACCGACCCTATCATCCGCAAAGCGCTTGCCTTAGGCGGCGATGAAGCCATCCGTGTAAATGTGGATAGCCATGACAGTTATTTCATTGCTGCGCAGATAGCGGCCATTGCCAAAGAAGGTAACTACGATTTAATTTTTACCGGTAAAGAAACCATCGATTATAACGGAAGCGCTATCGGCGGCATGGTGGCAGAGCTGTTGGATTTACCTTATGTTTCTCTTGCAACAAAATTTACTTTAGAAGGTACAAGTGCTTCCATCATCCGCGAAATTGAAGGTGGCGAAGAAACAAATAAAGTACAATTGCCGCTAGTTGTAAGTTGCCAGAAAGGGATGGCAGAACAACGCATCCCTAATATGAAAGGCATAATGGGCGCCAGGAACAAACCGTTGAAAGTGGTAGAACCTTCTGCTGTAGAAGCTTTCACAAACATAGTATCGTTTAGTTTGCCACCAGCAAAGGCGGGCGTTAAATTAGTAAGTGCCGATCATCCGGAAGAGTTGGTGAGATTGCTGCATGAAGAAGCGAAGGTGTTTTAATTAATAACTGGTTAAATGATAATTGATAATGGGGTGACTTATAGTAAGTTATTCTTTCTTAAAATTTAATGGCTATTCCTATCTAATTGATTTTATTTTTAGCATTTTCAGCCTACTAATTATCTTAACCTTACCAATTATGAAACAGAGTATCTTAAAACAAAGAGCTTCGTATTTGCCATCAGGATGGTCAATTTATATAAATTCCTGAAGAAAGAACAAGGTGAATTTATTTTATCACACCAATTAAATAGAAGCGGAACATCGATAGGAGCAATTATAAGAGAAGCAGAGCATGCGGAAAGTACTAAAGATTTTATTCATAAATTAAGTGTTGGATTAAAAGAAGCTAATGAATCAAAATACTGGCTGGACTTGTTAGTGGCTACAGATCTTATCACAAACAAAATGTATGACTCATTAAATAAAGATTGCGAAGAATTATTAAAACTGTTGATTTCTAGTGTAAAAACTACTAAGCTGCGGATTAAATAAATTAAAAATTATTAATTTAAAGGCTCTTCCGAAAACAAATAAGCCAGGCATTAAAAGTATTATAAATTATCAATTATCATGAGCGTTTTAATATTTTTGGATCAATCTGATGGCGAGATAAAAAAATCATCGCTTGAAGCCGCCGCTTACGGCGCTGCTATTGCTACACAAACAGGTACAACCGCAGAAGCAATTATTTTAGGCACTGTTAAAGAAGATTTGACAAGCTTAGGCAATTATGGAATCAGCAAAGTACATGCAGTAAAAAATGAAGCACTTAATAACATTGATGCACAATTATTTACCAAAATAATTGCCGAAGCGGCTGCTGCAATTGGTGCTACTGTAATTGTGTTTTCAAACAATTTTAATGGTAAGGCCATTGCGCCACGTTTAAGCGTACGATTGAAAGCTGGCTTAGTATCTGGCGCTATTTTATTACCAAATACTAGCCATGGTTTTGTGGTTAAGAAGAATGTATTCAGCGGCAAGGCTTTTGCGGATGTTGCTATTAACACGGCAATAAAAATAATCTCTTTAAACCCTAACGCTTATACTCCGGTACTTACCACTGCAACTGCGGAAGTTGTAGATTTTGCAACTACTATTGAACCAGCTAAAGTTCAGGTTACAGATACAAATAAAGTTGTGGGTGAAATACCTTTAAGCGAAGCGGAAATTGTAATCAGTGGCGGGCGTGGCTTAAAAGGGCCGGAAAATTGGGGCTTGGTTACTGACCTTGCAAAACTATTAGGCGCTGCAACAGCCTGTAGCCGGCCGGTGGCAGATATTGGCTGGCGCCCACATCATGAGCATGTAGGCCAAACGGGGCTTGCCATTGCACCAAACTTATATTTTGCCATTGGTATTTCTGGCGCCATACAGCATTTGGCTGGCGTAAATAGAAGCAAAACAATTGTGGTTATCAACAAAGACCCTGAAGCTCCGTTTTTTAAAGCAGCAGATTATGGTATTGTAGGCGATATTTTTGAAGTAATGCCAAAGATTATTGAAGCCGTTAAAAAGCTTAAAAGCAGCCTATAAAATATTAAGTAACTATTAAAGCCTTTCAATTGAATTTGAAAGGCTTTTGTTTTTTATATTTGCTTTTGGAAGTATAAGTTGCTTCTTTGACGAATTTGATATGAAAAAAATAGAATTAGAAATAGTTGCGCTTTCGCACAGCATTACACAGACACACTCTTACGCAGTTGTATTGGGAGAAGTAAACGGTTTACGCCGCTTGCCAATTGTAATTGGTGGCTTTGAAGCCCAGGCAATTGCAGTTGCATTAGAAAGGATGAGCCCAAGCCGCCCATTGACCCATGATTTAATGAAAAATTTTATGATGGCTTTTAATGTAGAGCTTCATGAAGTGATAATCAACGATTTGCAGGAAGGTATTTTTTACAGCAAATTAGTATGCAGTAGCCAGAATGATACGGTAGAAATTGATTCCCGAACATCAGATGCATTGGCGCTGGCAGTGCGTTTTGGCTGTTCTATATTTACTTATGACAATATTTTAGATAGCGCCGGCATTTTGATGGAGAACGACGACAAGAAGAAGAAATCGCCCTCGGCTTCGCTAACTACAGAAACCGGCGGCAGGGACGAATTGCAAAAAATGTCCACAGAAGAATTAAATACTTTATTGACGGAAGTGCTTGAACAGGAAGATTATATCCGTGCCATCGCCATAAGGGACGAAATTAAAAGCAGGAAAATTTAGGTTAATGGATAATTGTTTAACGGATAAATGATAATGTTTTAAATTTGAATCTCTTTTCAACTATCATTTCAGATTGATAATAAATGCAGGCTATCCCTTCAGCCGTTATCAATTATCATTTAAAAAATTATCAAGTAAAATGATAGTGTTTCCCAATAGTAAAATAAATTTAGGCTTACGCATTATTAATAAAAGGGAAGATGGCTATCACAATTTAGAAACTGTTTTTTACCCCATCCCACTAAAAGATGCGCTTGAAATAATTGAAGCTGACAATGAAAATTCAGTACAATTTACTAGTTCCGGATTAGCTGTAAATGGTAATGAAACAGATAATCTTTGTGTTAAAGCATATCATCTACTAAAAAAAGATTTTTCCAACTTACCCTCCGTAAAGATACACCTGCATAAAAATATACCGATGGGCGCAGGTTTAGGCGGTGGTTCCGGTGATGCGGCATTTACTTTACAGCTTCTAAACAACCAATTTAAATTAAACTTATCAGTGCCTCAATTGATTGAGTATGCCTTGCAGCTTGGCAGCGATTGCCCGTTTTTTATAATAAATAAACCTTGCATTGGTACCGGCCGCGGTGAAATATTAGCAGAAATTTCATTAGATCTTTCTATGTACAACTTAATTATAGTAAATCCAAACATCCACATAAATACAGGTGAGGCATTTAACAGTTTACATCTTCAAAAACAAAATATACCAATATCATCCTTAAAAGAAATTATAAGGCAACCAATAGAAAGCTGGCGACATTCTTTAAAAAACGATTTTGAACTTCCTGTATTTGATAAACATCCCGCAATAAAAAAAATTAAGGACACCCTTTACCAGAAAGGCGCAGCCTATGCTGCAATGAGCGGAAGTGGCAGCACGGTCTATGGTTTATTCTCAAAAAATGAACAACCGTCAATTAATTTTAGCACTTCTTTTTTTGTAAGGCAACTTTCTTTGTAATAACCTGTTAATGTTCTCTTTAAAATCAGTAATATTTTACAAAGCAAACTTCTATATAACCGCTTTGCTTTAAATTGCCATACTATTAAATTAAATCATGAAGAAAAACTTACTTAGCGTAGCCCTATTTTTAAGTGTTACCGCATTTGCACAAAAGCCTACCGATGTAGTGCCCAATAACTGGCACCAGCTTGATAAAGCAGCCACCGGCTATTACGGCATAAGCCTCGATAAAGCATATGCATTCGCTAAAAGTAAAAAGTTAAAAAGCAAGCAAGTTATAGTTGCCGTAATAGATGGCGGCATTGATACTTTGCACGAAGACCTGAAACCTATTTTATGGACTAATACAAACGAAATACCCGGCAACGGCATTGATGATGACCATAACGGCTACATAGATGACATACATGGATGGAATTTTTTAGGCAATAAAGATGGCCGTAACGTAAAAGAAGATAGTTACGAAGCTGCCCGTGTGTACACTGCATTAAAGGCAAAGTATGGTGAAGATATACCTGATAGTGCAAGCACTAAACAAGCAGACCAGGCGGAAGTAGAACTTTATAGAAAAGTAAAAGAAAAAATAGTGGGCAGCATCAACCCCGATGAGGTTGCTTTTGTAAAACAATTATTACCCAACTTTTTAAAGGGCGATTCTATCATCATTAAAGATTTAGGCAAAGAAGAATATAGTTGCAGCGACCTTGAAAAATATGTGCCCACCGAAACCGATGCTAAAAACACCAAAATGTTTTTGATACAGATTTGTAAGGGCAATAAAACAAACGATATTACCAACAAACAAATAATTGGCGAGTTACAGGGCGAGATAAGGAAAGCAGAAGCCGCCACTACCGCGCCTAAAGAATACCGCAAAAATGTAGTGCTGGATGATGAGAATGATATTAACGACCGGTATTATGGCAACAGCGATGTTATGACTGGCACCCCGTTTCATGGCACCCATTGCTCTGGCATTATTGGAGCGGTTCAATATAAAGGCAAAGGCCTTGCGGGCATTGCAGACAATGTACGTGTAATGATGGTACGCGCCGTGCCTGATGGCGATGAGCATGATAAAGATATTGCCAATGCCATCCGTTATGCGGTTGATAATGGAGCGCAAATAATCAGCATGAGTTTTGGCAAAGAATTTTCGCCCAAAAAACAATGGGTGGATGATGCGGTAAGGTATGCAGAAAGCAGGGGCGTATTATTGGTGCATGCTGCTGGCAATGATGCTAAGAATGTTGATAGCACAGATAATTTTCCTAACCCTGTTTATTTAGATAATGGGCAAAGGGCTACTAACTGGATAACAGTTGGTGCGAGCGGCGACCCTAAAAATGGTGGCATTACAGCAGGCTTTAGCAACTTTGGCAAAAAAGAAGTGGATGTATTTGCGCCAGGCGTTGAAATATATTCTACCATCCCGGGCGGCACTTCTAATTATGGCCACGCTTCTGGTACTAGCATGGCTTGCCCTGTAGTGGCAGGCACGGCGGCTTTATTGTTGGAATATTTTCCTAAATTAAGTGCTGCGCAATTAAAATACGTTATTGAAAAATCTGCGGTGGCGCCTACAATGGATGTAAACATACCTGAAGCTGGTGCAGCAGTTGTTGTTGGTGGAAAAAAGAAAATGGTTAAGCTGAGCGAACTTTGCAAATCTGGCGGTTTACTTAATGCTTACGAAGCCATAAAATTAGCAGCTACTTTAAAAGGCGATAGAAAACAAAACAAACAAGTATTGCCAAAACCAATACTCAACAATAATAAACAAGGATAATTAAGTAGCAACAATATTTATTATATTAGTGCCGGGTTAATGCCCGGCACTTTTTATTACTTAAAACCAACTTGTATGTTAAAAGCAGCGCTTACAGATTATCCCAGTTATTTTCAACGGTATATTGACCTGGTGCCGGATGACAATGAATTGATTGCGGGGTTTTATATTCAGCGGCCTATTATTGTAGATTTTTTAGAAAGCATTACGGAAGAAAAATCCAACTATGCTTATGCGCCTGATAAATGGACATTGAAAGACATGCTGCAGCATATGACAGATACAGAAAGAATATTCGGGTACCGTGCTTTGTGTTTCGCAAGAGGAGAAAAGATTTCGTTACCAGGTTTTGAAGAAAGCGAATATGCCGCAAACGTTAATGCGGGTGAAAGTAGCTGGCAAAACCTATTGGAAGAATTTTTTGCAGTCCGTTTTGCCAGCGAACTGCTTTTTAAAAGTTTTAGTACAGAGGTATTAAAAAGAACAGGCATTGCCAATAATAATGTGACAAGCGTTGGTAGCTTGGGCTTTATAACTTTAGGGCATGTGTACCACCACAAAAAAATTATTGAAGAAAGATATTTGTAAGCCTCGTATCAATTGCTGGTCCATTATCTTTTATCAACCAAATTTTGTTGTATGGTAATGAAAACTGAATACCAGAAAATGCTTTCCGGAGAATTGTATGATGCAGGCGACGATGAATTGTTGCAGTTGCGTATTAATGCAAGGGAATGGATGCTGGCGTATAACCAAACGCATTATAACAAAGAAGCCCGCAGCAAATTACTACAGCCATTTTTTGGTAAGATGGGCGCAAACGTAGATATACAAACGCCTTTTTTTGCTGACTATGGCTGCCACATTAAAGTGGGCGATAACTTTTTCGCCAACTTTAATTGTGTGTTTTTAGATTGTAATTTTATTACCTGCGGCGATAATGTTTTTCTTGGCCCTAACGTGCAACTGTATGCGGCGCACCACCCAATAATTGCTGCCGAAAGGATAAAGGGGCCGGAGCTTGCATCGCCCATAATTATTGGTGACAATGTATGGATTGGCGGTGGTGCCATTATATGCGCAGGCGTAACCATTGGCAGCAATACAACAATTGGCGCAGGCAGTGTGGTTATAAAAGATATTCCTTCAAACGTAGTGGCAGTGGGCAATCCATGTATGGTTATTAAAAGGTTGTAGTGTGCCCCCAATCCCCTGAAGGGGTGAAAAAAGTCAGGATCATAATAAGAGTTGTACTGTAAAGAATTGTTGCTT
The DNA here is from genome assembly GCA_025351645.1 of Ferruginibacter sp. Taxonomy (GTDB): domain Bacteria; phylum Bacteroidota; class Bacteroidia; order Chitinophagales; family Chitinophagaceae; genus Ferruginibacter. The sequence continues at coordinate 33,585 of JANXVN010000297.1, read as the reverse complement.
TCTACAAGCGGCATGATAAAAGATCCCTGAAAAACTGATGTAGAAAAGTGCGCCGCCCGCCCGGCTTTCATTCGGACGGGCCTGTGAAGCTCAACATGGCTGCAGTATTGGCTCAGACAACAAATTTTTGTATTAAAAAGCCGCTTCAATAAACATGAAGCGGCTTTACTTATTTAAACTAAATCCTAGTTTTCTTTTGTTGTTTTAGGGCTTGCTTTTAAGGCAACATTGGTTTGGTTAATCATATTATCCATAACCTTTACTGTTTCATCAATATACACATCGCCTTTTACGCGGTTAATAAATTGTTTGTTCCTGTCGAGCCTGTCTTTATCCTGGGTAAAGCCTGCGGTATCAATTGGGTTGTTGATAACGCTCATATCTTTTGGTAATTTGTACAAGCTGTCCAATTGTTTGTAAGCGCTTTTCAACTGCTGTTGTTCTTGCTGGTACTTGATTAAATTTAAAGGATATTCTTTATCGTTCTGCTTGTCGATCCATGCAATTTCAGTCTTCATTTTATTGAATATGTTACTGGTATTTACTTGCAACGAGGCAGCACTTATTACCTCATCATTACTATAATTGCTTACCCATGGCTTGTATTCCGCCTTGGTTATTTCATCCCAGCTTAATGCAGATTTGTTATCTTTTTCCCTTGATTTATAAAATTCAAACCGGTCAGGGATCACAATATCCGGAGTTACACCTTTTAACTGCGTTGAGCCTCCGCTAATGCGGTAAAACTTTTGCAGGGTCAATTTAACAGTACCAAGGTCTTCAGAAGTTTTAGCAAATGCAGGGTTTTCAGCCTCAGGGTTTAAAGGGATGGTGCGTTGTACCGTTCCTTTACCGTAAGTACTTGTACTGCCGATGATGATGCCACGCTTGTAATCTTGTATGGCTGCGGCAAATATCTCCGATGCAGATGCGCTACCTTCATCAACCATTACAGTTAACGGGCCACTATATAATACGCTTTTGTCCCGATCTCTCCAAACGTAAGGTTGTTTTTCATCCCTGCCACGCACTTGGCAAATTGGCCCATCTTCTATAAATAAACCAACCATCTTTACCACCTCTGGTAATGATCCGCCTCCGTTGCCACGTAAGTCCATTACAATACCTTCAACATTTTGAGCTTTTAATTTTATTATTTCTTTTGCCACATCTTCACTACATTTTGCGCCATTGGGCTTATCAAAATCCATGTAAAATTCGGGTAAATAGATATAGCCAATTTTATGTGTGCCATTAATGATAACGCTTTTTGCGAATGTATCTTCCAGCTTAATTTCGCCTCTTTTTAATATCACTATTTTCATGGTGCCATCCGGCTTGCGTACTGTAAGCCTAATTTCGGTATTAGGTTCAGAGCCACGTATTAATTTTACCGCATCGGTAACAGCGTAACCTGTAACATCGACTGGCTCTGCACTTCCCTGCCCTATCTTCACAATTTCATCGTTCACTAATAATTGCCCACTTTTCCAGGCAGGCATGCCTGTTATAAGGCTTGCTATTTTTATTTTGCTTTCTTCTTCCTTTAATTGAGCACCAATGCCATAGAATTTCCCGCTCATCATTTCGTTGAACCCCCTGCTATCAACAGGTGCAAAATAGTCGCTGTGAGGGTCCATTTCGCTAGTGATAGCGTTTACAAAAGAACTAAAAACTTCATCGTTAGTATTGTGCGTTTTTAAAGTTGTAAAATACCGGTCAATTTGCTTTTTTACTAACTCTCTTGCTTTTCTTTCCAGGGTAGAATCTGCTTCGTAAACAAATTTCTTAGCAACAACTTTGCCGATGGTACCTGTACTGTCTGCAATAGTTGCTATGGGTTTTTTATTTTTGCCGTTTTCCCTTTCTTCCAATAAATCAGCATATTTTCCCAATACCAGGTATTTTAAGCGTTTTCGCCATACTTCTTTTTTCTCTACATCTGTAGTTGGATAGCTGAGTTTATTGCCATCCAGCAATATTTGTTCGTCTTTAGTAAAATCTAATGGCTTACTAAGTAGCTCTGTAAAATATTGAGATGCCTGGTTTAAACGGCGGGTGTACGAATCATTGATAGCATAAAAAGATTCCAGCTTATCCCCATGTATTTCGTCATCTATCCTATTTTCGTATTTTTTAAAACTATCAATATCGCTTTGTAAAAAAATACTTTTATCTTCATCAAGCTCTTTAATAAACCTGTTAAGCACTTGTTTAGAAAAACTGTCATTGATATTTTTTGGGCTATAATGCCCTTGTTCTAATAATAATCCTACGTTGCGTAGTATTTTTTCGTTTTTTGTTTTAGGGTTATCACCGCCACGTCCCTGTGTTTGAAAAGCCACAAATAGGCTTCCTACAGTAAGCACCAGTAATACCGGTAGAAATTTTTTACTCATAATTATTTGCTGGATTTTAAGCATGATATAAAATTAACGGAAAAATGATTGTATTTATTGGATTAACATCTCATTATGGACTAATGTTTTCTTAAAAATTAATGAGTGGCATTAACGTTATTTGTAACAGGCGTATATTATAATTTAAGTATCGTGTATACTATTATATATAGGTTATGATGAACAAATAATATACCGCCAATTACAGCTTATATTATAATGAAGTTAAGTTAAAACCCTCCCTATCCTTTGGAGCAAGGATTGGTAAGGGTAAGGTTAAACAAACAAATAAATCCTTACTATAAAGGCATTGGCTTATATCCATTTATATAAATACGCTTATTTTATTGTAGTAGGTTTGTTAATTTTTAGCCCACCTAAAAAGCAAAACTTTTTATGCATAAAAAAACCCTGCACAAAGTACAAGGCTTTTTTATTAATGGGTAATCGAGGGGGCTCGAACCCCCGACCCTCAGAATCACAATCTGATGCTCTAACCAACTGAGCTACGACTACCGTTTTTTATTGGATGGCAAAAATAGCAAAAAACTTTGCTCTCTCAAAATTACATTTGAAGTTTTAGACTTTTTATTTATTTTTTTTATGGATTGATGTGAATAGGTATCGCTATTGTTGTTACAATGCCGTTAAGTTAAGGATCTACATGTTTGTCTTTACCTCACCCTAACCCTCTCCAAAGGAGAGGAAAGGTCTTAACTTAACGGCATTGATTGTTGTTAGGTAAATTGAAACTAGCATTAACTTATGCTTCTTCGGCATTAATACCTTTCTTTGCAGCCTTAAATAAAATTATGAACTGGACTGGCAATATCATTACCATTTTACTAAGCACTTTTACCGGTTGGATTACTACGTGGATTGCTATCAAGATGCTTTTTCATCCCCGCAGGCCCATTAACATCTTAGGGTTTAAGCTGCAAGGCATCTTTCCTAAAAACCAGCGGGCAATAGCTGAAAAATTGGGGCAAGTTGTAGGTAAGGAACTTTTGTCTTTTGATGAGATTGAGCAAAAAATTACCAACCCCGAGAACCTCCAAAAACTACGGCCAGATATTGAAGAGCATATCGACAAATTTTTACGTGTAAAATTGCTGGAAGTATTCCCTATGCTTTCGATGCTGATTGGAGAAAAAACGATCCTCCAATTAAAAGAAGCTTTTTTGTTGGAGCTGGAAAATTTATTTCCGGTATTGATGAAGAATTATATGGGCAAATTGCAGGAAGACCTTGACCTGGAAAAGATAGTAACTGAAAAGGTAGCTAATTTTTCGACTGAAAAACTAGAGGATATTTTAAACCAGATTACAAAAAAAGAATTTACTTTCCTTGAATTTGTAGGAGGTTTTTTTGGCTTGCTTATCGGAATAGTACAAGTAATAGTAAGCCTTTTAACTAAGTGATAACAAGCTAAAAAGTAGTGTTTCCCTTTTAATACTACCGTTCATAAATATCCTTGCATTATTTAAACATTAGCTAACAACTTTGGTTTTAGTGTTACATCTATTAATTGATAAACTTTAACAATGCATACAAAAGCCGCTTCTATTCTTTTTATATTCTTATTGATTGGTACCATTAGCCTGAAAGCGCAATTTACGGGTGGCGGTGCACACGGCGGCGGGCAAAATATGAACACAGGGCATTTTTATGGAAAGATATTGGATGCTACTACCAACAAGCCTATCGATGCTGCTTCTATACAATTAATTCAAAACAAGTTTGATACCGTTAGTAAAACAAGGAAAGATATTATTGCCGGCGGTATGCTTACTACTAAAAAAGGAGAATTTAGCCTGGAAAGCTTGCCCGTTATGGCGGCATACAAATTGAAAATTTCTGCCATTGGCTATAAGCCTATAGAACAAAAAGTTGCGTTTGAAATAAATATGCAAGGCGTTAAAAATGGCGACTACAGCAGCCTGATAAGCGGCATTGACAAGGATTTGGGCAATATTAAAATGGAGACTGATGCCCGGCAGTTAGAAGATGTAACAGTTACTTCGAGCAAGCCTTTGCTAACAATGAGTATTGATAGGAAAATATTTAATGTAGAAAAAAACATTAATAGCGTAGGCGGTACCGCCGTAGATGTAATGAAGAATGTACCCAGTGTAAATGTAGATATTGATGGTAATGTAACCTTACGCAATGCAGCGCCACAAATATTTGTAGATGGCCGCCCAACAACGATGACGCTGGAACAGATACCTGCAGATGCGATTGCAACCGTAGAAATCATCACCAACCCATCGGCAAAATTCGACGCGTCTGGCGGCGGTGCCGGCATACTCAACATAGTTTTAAAGAAAAACCGCAAGACGGGATATAACGGCAATTTACGTGCAGGCATCGATAGCAGGGGCAAGCCTAGCGTGGGTGGTGATATCAACTTAAAATCAGGAAAAATAAATGTATTTGCCGCAGGGCAATTAGGCTTCCGTAAATCTATAAGTACCGTAACTACCGAACGCACCGATTATTTAAAAGGGGCACAGGCCCACTTTTTTCAAAATGATGGTCCAATTGGCAAAGGGGTATTTGGCTTTGGCAGGCTTGGCATGGATTATTTGGTAGATAACAGGAACACCATTTCAATTGCCGGCAACTTTACCCAGGGGCATTTTAATAATAAAGACCTTTTTCATATTAACCGGGATACCGCTTATAACGGTTACTCTATTGCTGATTATGGCAACCGTACTACGGATGGTAGCTTTCATTTTACCAACTATGGCTCGCAGCTTAGCTTTAAGCACAATTTTGCCAAAGCCAACAAAGACCTTACTGCCGATGTAAATTATAATTACAGCAAAAACACTAACCAAAACGATCTTTCCTCACAATATTTTAATATAGACGCTTCTGCAAAAACACCTTTACTGTACCAACGCTCACAAGGTGGCGGCAACAATAAATTTTTAACGATACAAACAGATTTTTCCGATCCTATTTCAAGCACCATAAAGCTGGAAACCGGAGCCAGGGTTGCATTACGTAACTTTTATAGTTTTAACGACAACTTTTTTAAAGACCCTTCAAGCGGTGAATATATTTCGCAGCCTGCGTTAAATAACGAGTATAAGTTCAATGACCGTGTACTGGCAGCTTATGTTACTTTTTCGCAGCAAATAAAAAAGTTTAGCTACAATTTAGGGTTAAGGGTAGAGAGTTCTAAATATGATGGAAAATTATTAACAACAGGTGCAACGTTTCATAATAGCTATCCTTTTAGTTTGTTCCCCAGCGCATTTGCCACTTATAAATTAACCGATAAGCAAGATGTGCAATTGAATTATTCAAGAAAGATAAACCGCCCTAATTTCTTTCAGTTGATACCGTTTATTGATTATACAGATTCGCTAAACCTTAGCAGGGGAAACCCAAGCCTGGTACCTGAGTTTACCAACCTTTTGGAAATGAGTTATCAGAACCAGATTAGCAATGGGCATAATATTTTGGGTACTATTTATTATAAAAATACCAACAACCTTATAGCCAGTTATCAAACAAAGATTGCTAACCCAAACCCTGCAAAATCTGATAGCGTAATTATCCGGTCGTATGCCAATGCGGCTACAACTTATACTTATGGTTTTGAATTGACGAGCAGGGATAAAATTGCCAAATGGTGGGATTTAACAAGCAATATCAATTTATTCCATACAACGATTAATGCAGGCAACTTAGCCGGCGGCGTTAATAACAACCAATTTAGCTGGTTCGCCAAATTAAATAATGCTTTTAAATTACCTAAAAATTATTCCATACAATTAAGCGGCGATTATCAGGCCAAAGCTTTAATAGCAACCGGCCGTGGAGGTAGCGGTGGTATGTTTGGCGGTGGCAATACGCCTAGTGCACAAGGGTATATAAAACCATTTTACGGTGCCGACATTGCACTTAGAAAAGATTTTTTAAAAAACAACGCAGCTTCATTAACGCTGCAGTTCAGCGATATTTTCCGGACAAGGCTTAACAGCACCCACTCACAATCTCAATACTTTGTGCAGGATTACGACCGCCGCAGAGACCCGCAGGTACTGCGCTTAAATTTTAACTGGCGCTTTGGTAAAATTGATGCCAACCTATTTAAACGTAAAAATGTAAAGGGCGACATGGAAAATATACAGAATGCTACGCAGGGCGCAACACCACAGTAAAAAAGGCCTATAGCCTAAGCATGGCTAAATAGAATTTTTAAATTAATGGTATTAAAATAACAAAAAAAAGCAGCATCTACAAGTGCTGCTTTTTTGCTTACGATATTTAAGTTAATTTGCCGGCTCATAATCAAACCGCTTCATGAACAATATAAATTTTAAAAAGCTTTTGCCACATGTAATTGCATTGGCAGTTTTTTTATTGGTAACCGTTATTTTTTGCAAGCCCGCGCTGGAAAGTGGCGTTGTAATGCAACAAAGCGATGTAACGCAGTCAAATGGCATGGTACAGCAATCTAAACTGTACCGGGAAGCACATGGTGTATATCCAACTTGGGTAGTAAGCATGTTTGGTGGCATGCCAGCTTACAACATAATTTTTGAAGGTGCCTTTTCGCCTTTACAATTAGTTGACAAAGTTTTTCAGTTGTGGTTGCCCAAGCCCATGAATTTTTTCTTTTTAAGCTGTATTTGTTTTTATATTTTATGCCTTTGCCTTCGCATACGGCCTTACATAGCCATTATGGGCAGCATTGCATTTGCGTTTAGCAGCTATAACCCTATATTAGCCGCCACAGGGCACGATACTAAATTACTTGCATTAGCTTACGCGCCCGCTTTAATTGGTGGCATCATTTTAATTTATGAAAAAAAATACCTGAGCGGGTTTATATTTACTGCCTTGTTTGCCACTATGCACATGATGCAAAACCATCCGCAGATAAATTATTACACCTTTATGATTATCGGCATAATGACCATTTTTTATGCCGTAAGGTGGATAAAAGAAAAGGATACCAAACATCTTTTAAAAGCAATACCAATAGCCATTGCAGGTTGTTTGATAGGTTTAATGATAAACGCAATTTTGTTAGTGCCTGTTATGGATTATGCAAAATATAGCAAGCGTGGCGGGCAATTAGTAATGGATAACAAAACAACCAGCAATACGAACGAAGTTGATAAGGATAAAACAAAAGGCCTTTCTCGTGAATATGCATTTCAATGGAGTTATGGCAAACTAGAATCTTTAAGCTTACTATTTCCTGGCATTACTGGTTACGGCAGCCAATACAGCCAGCGGGATGGAGAGAACAGCATCTTTCCTTCACTCTCAGCAACTTCTAACGTTAGCAATTACCTGCAAGCAACACTAAATGTGCCGGAAGACCAGGCTGCCAATATTGCCACCAACATTTCTGGCAGTATTTATTGGGGCGATAAGCCTTTTACCATCGGCTCAAATTATTTTGGTGCTACTATATGTTTCTTATTCATTTTGGGCCTGTTTGTATTGGATGGCAAACATAAATGGTGGCTGCTTACTGCCAGCATATTTGGTATTGTACTGGCCATGGGCAAAAACCTGCCGGGCATCAATAATTTTCTTTTCGATTACATGCCTTTGTATAATAAATTCCGTACGCCGGAAATGGCATTGGTGATACCGCAAATATTATTTCCTATGATGGCAGTATTGGCTACCCAAAAAATACTGGATAATAATGATGCGCTGATAATTAAAAAATTAAGGGCGAGCGTGCTAGTTATGGCAGCTATTTTTGTTATTGCAGGCCTATTATATTTTAGCCTGGATTATAGTAAAGAAAACAAAGAAAGGACTGCCGCAGTAAATACAGCCTTCGCAACGCCTGATAGCTCGCTAACGATAAAAATGCAAAAGATTAACCAAAAATTTGAACCAGAAACAGATAACAGGCTATACGAAAATTTTTTACAGCAAAGCAAAGGCGATACAAAAATTGCCAGGGCTTTAATTACTGCTTTGCGTAAAGACAGGCAAGGTTTTTTTGGTAGCGATATCCTTCATTCCCTGCTTTTTGTGGCTTTAACTATTGCACTGATTGGCTTGTTTGTTTACAAAAAAGTAAATGCGCTTATTGTAATGATTGGCTTATCGTTATTGACATTACTTGACCTTATACCTTTTGGCATGCATTATATCAACGAAAAAAGTTTTGATAATGCCGAGAAATATAACACCGACCAATTTCCTGAAACTGCCGCTGATAAAGAGATATTGAAAGATAAAGACCCTAATTACAGGGTGATGAATTTAACCGGCGACCCTTTTCAGGAAGCGAAAACTTCTTATTACCATAAATCTATCGGTGGCTACCACCCTGCCAAACTAGGTATTTTTGATGATTTGATAACTTACCAGATGAGTGGCCAGCCAAACCCTTCGGTATTAAACATGCTGAATGTAAAATACTTTATACAGCAAGACCAGAAAGGCAATCCGATAGTAGTACCAAACCCAAGTGCTTTAGGAAACTGCTGGTTTGTGCAAGGCGTAAAATTTGTAAATGGGCCAGTTGATGAAATGAGGGGGCTTAATAATTTTAACCCAAAAGATACAGCTGTTATAGACAATACCTATAAAACCATCATTACTGGTTTTGTAGCTGCGGATAGCAATGCCAGCATAAAACAAACAGCTTTTGACAATATGGCCATTACCTACCAAACAAGCAGCAATACAGCTAATGTGGCAGTATTTAGTGAAATATTTTATAAGGATTGGAATGCCTATATCGATGGTAAAAAAGTACCTATAGCTAAAGCGGATTATGTACTTAGGGCTTTGCAGGTACCAGCAGGCAAGCATACTATCGATTTTAAGTTTGAGCCTTTTGTGTTTAACTTTAGCCTTATGCTTTCAGCTATATCTACCTGGTTATTAGTTGCGGTATTACTTGGGTATGCGGTGTATCTTTTTAAGCAAAACAAAAAGAAAATAGTTGACTAATGGCAGCACAACAAGAGGTGATTACTTTTTTAAAAGGCGATGATGCACTAGCTATCTTAATCAACAAAAAAGCGAACGGCTTATTTTTATTGTTACAAAATTTTGAAGCAGGTTCTTTAAACATCGAAGCCGGGCTTAAAGATTATTTTATCAATCATCATTTAGGCAAACGTTTATTTTTCTCCATACAAAACAGTGCACATATTATTTATCAATCTGTAAAAAAAACAGGCAAGGCAATAGAAGAAATAAATATTGTAGATTACGGTGCAGGCCTGGGTACATTGTATATGCTTGCGGGAATGTTGAATTTTAAAAGGGTTGTATATAATGATTATATGCCAGAATGGAAAAGCACCGCAGCATCTATTTGCCAGGCTTTGGATATAAAAATTGATGCCTATATTACCGGTGATATTGATGCCGTGCTAAATTATGGCAGAACAGAAAATTTCAGCTTCGATATTATTGCATCTCGAAATGTAATTGAACATATTTATAGCCTGCCATTTTTTTATGAGGAAGTTTACAGGCATAACCCTCAGGCTGTTATTTTTTCCACCACCTCGGCTAATTACCACAACCCTGCCATGTGGCTGAAACATTATTTATTGCATAAAAAAATAGAAAAAGAACAATACTTGCCCGTTAGAAAAAAGGAATTGCAAAAACTATGGCCAGCCATATTGCCAAAGCAGTTAAATGAACTAACTAGCATAACAAGAGGCAAAGCAAAAGAAGATTTTATAACAGCTATTAAAAATTATCAAAATAATAACCCACAGGTATTAGTGCCTTATCTGCGCACTAATACTTGCTTGCCAGACAGTGGTTACTGGTGCGAACATTTATTGGCAAAAGAAGAGTATAAACAAATTATTACCGCAGCAGGATATAAAATGGACTTCACCGCTGGCTATTGGGATACACATTACAAATCGCTATCAATGAATTTGCTAGCTAAATGCTTAAACCAGCTTATTATCTTAATAGGCAAAAAAGGTTACTTGCTTTCGCCATTTGTAAACGTGGTAGCGTATTAAGGCAACGTACATAACTATTAACAGGTACCATAACACATTTTAAAACTTTACATGGACGTATCTATCATTATTATAAATTATAAATCTGCCAGGTTGGTGATGGATTGCATAAAAAGCATTTACCAGCATACGCACCAGTATAGTTTTGAAATAATTATAGTAGACAATGATTCAAAAGATAATTGCGAAGCAATGGCTTTAAGGGCTTATCCAAACACCCGCTGGCTGCAAACCGGCTACAATGCTGGCTTTGCAAGGGCAAACAATGCAGGCATACGCATAGCCGCCGGCGAATACGCATTAATTTTAAATGCGGATACCATAATTACAGATAGTGCAATTGATAAAAGCATCACCTTGCTAAAACAACATCCGGAGGCTGTTGGCTGTGGCATTCAATTATTAAATACGGATGGCACCAACCAAATATCCGGGGCGCATTTTGTAAAAGGCGGCCTCAATACGTTGCTGCCACTACCCTATTTTGGCAAGCTTGTACGTTACTTAGGCTATCGTTTTAAATCTACCATACCAAGCATACAAACTATAAAAGATAAGGTTAATGTAGATTGGATAGTGGGCGCTTATATTTTAGTAGATAAAAATGTGTTGGCAAAAAGCGGCTTGATGGATGAAGATTTTTTTATGTATGCAGAAGAAATAGAATGGTGCAGCCGCTTAAGAAAACATGGGAAGCTTTACTTATTTGCCGAGCCGAAAGTGATACATATTGGTGGTGGCACCAGCAGCGATTATTATACCACAACAGAAAATGAAAACAGTAAAAACCTTTGGAATAAAAAAGGCAGGCAAATCATCGTATCTAACATGCTACGTATAAGAAAACAATTTGGCATAGGTTGGTTTTTATTAATTGCTGCAACGTATGTTTTAGAAATACCCATTTTCTTTTGTTGCTTGTTGGCCAGTAAAATTATTAGTGGCAGCAAAGCAAAGTACAGGTGGCAAAACTTATCCGGCTATACAATAAATATCGCAGTTCTTTTGCGGTATTTTTACAAGATGCTTTTAAACAAACCCTACTTTTATAAAGCATCCTGATACTCTATTTATGCAACTATCTATCATCATCATCAATTACAATACTTTTACGCTTACCTGTAATTGCATACAATCTATTTATGATAAACTGGTAGATGTAGATTACGAAATTGTGCTGGTAGACAATGCTTCTATAGAATGCGACCCATATCTTTTTAAACAAAAATTTCCTGCGATAAATTTGGTAGTAAGCCCTGTTAACAGTGGCTTTACAGGCGGCAATAATTTGGGGATTGATAATTCAAATGGCGAATACTTACTACTGCTTAATAGCGACACGGAACTTATAAACAATGCACCAAAAATTTGCCTGGATTATTTGTTGCAACATAAAGAAGTTGGAATGGTAAGTTGCCAATTATTATACCCGAATGGACAAATACAATATAACTGCCGTCGCTTTAGGACCATCAGTTGGGAACTCCTTGAAATTTTTCCTTTCTATAAATTGCTGCCCAAGCCTAAAAGGGAAGCTTTAATGTTACATCATTACTTTAATCACCAAACTGAAATGGATTGCGATTGGGTTTGGGGTGCATATATGTTATTTCCAAAAAGTATTATTCAGCACTTGCCAAAGAAAAAACTATCCGACGATTTTTTTATGTACTGCGAAGACACGCTCTGGTGCTGGGATTTTAAGCAACTCGGTTATAAAATCCATTTTCTGCCGCAGGCAAAAATAATGCATACACACAAAGGCAGCGTAAGCAAAGATAAATGGCTAAAAATACGTACCACATCTATCCGCAACCATGCAAAATTCATGAAAAAGTTTTATCCTGATTGGCGCTGGTATATTTTTGCGGCTATTTATTTTACCAAGCAATACGGGGCGCTATGGGTGGGAAAGGTTCTTAGGTGACGGGGAGCAAAAGCAGTAAAAATAACTTCATTTAGATACTGGCTTCGAGTAAATTTTTTTAAAAGACAAGAATAACCGGCTTAACATTTTATTATCATCAATTAATGCCGCAAGTTTTATAGACTGCATCTTTTCTGGTTTGAATTTTTCTTGCACACCAAGCAACGTAGCCAACTCTTTAGTGAACCGGATAAACTTGCCAACAGTTAAACCTGCTCTATTTTTTAAAGGCGTGCGAAGTAACCGATGAGAATATCCTTTACAAAAAAATAATAAAAATTCGCTGCCAAATTCATCAATGATATGTTTTGCTTTTAAATCTTGCAGCTGCAGTGTGTGCAAAAAATTTGTAAATATTTCTAAAGCCCTATGTAGCTTTTTGTCTTCTGATGTACCGGTGGTACTTTTATGCACCCGAAAGGCAAAGCAGTTTTTAGCAGCTACAACTGCATAACTTTTCAATGAGAGATTGAGCCACAGTTCAAAATCAGCAAATAATAAATTGGGATAATGTACTGGGATTCCCCGCAAGGCATCGTAATCTTTAGCTCGCATAACATAGCCAGTACCCATTGCGTCTATGGAATTCGTCAAAAAATTTTTAAGGAAATCATACCCCGACATTTGCTGCTGCATTGGCTTACAGGCACGGATAATTTTGCCCTTGGCATCTATAAAATTGAAGTGCGTGTGGTATAAAGATGCTTGAGGATAAGCAGTTGCCAGTTTATCAATTACAGATAAAAAATCAGGATACAAAATATCATCGTGGCCTATTAAAGTAATAAATTCATTCTTTTCAATATTTTTTATCCTTCCCCAACTTTCTTCAATTGTTAGCGGCTTATCTGATACTATGATTTTGATGCGTTCATCCTTCAATGCATATAACCACTCCAAAGTGCCGTCAGTACTGCAGTTATCAAGAATAATGAAATTAAAACCTGTATACGTTTGAGATAGGATACTGGCTACGCAAGTTTTTAAATAATGGCCACCATTACGAACGGGAAGTATAATGCTATATTTTGCCATTTTTATGTAACGTACTAAATATTTTTACTGTAGTTTAATTTTCAACTTTACTAATTGATCGTGTAGGATGGGAAACTTTCGTTTTATAAAATATTTAAGCTTAAACTTTTGCATATAATTAATAGCAAAAATTTCTTTTTCTGCTTTAGCCAGGCTTTGCCCTTTATCTTCTGCATACTTATGTAAAAATGCTAAATGAGAAACAAGCCAAATACCTACAAAATTTTGTACTTGTATTTTAATAATATGCCAATCTTTTAAATGGCTCATTTTTAAAGCAAGGTATTCAGGAAAGTTTTTTGCAGCAATCACTAACTGCTCATTTTGGTTGCGGCCAAAGTTTTCGTTGTGTAAGGTCTGGCAACCTAAGGACCGATTAATAGTTACGCAACCTGAGTGAGAGCCCATAATACTCATGTAAGCATAATCCCCTAGAAAAGGCGTTCCATAATCCGGAACCCCTCCTTTTTTAATCAGCACTTCTCTTTTTACCATACCGGTAGACCATAAGTAATGCGGAAATATCTTAAAGGAAAATATATTTCTTACAAATTCGTCCGGGGTAAAAGCTTCGGTATAATTAAGGTCGTGGTTATTTGATAAGCAAGTATTAGTTCCAACTTTTAATCCATATAATTTAGCGACTTCATGGTGTGTACAAAACCAATCACAACCACCAAGGTACATCCCATACCCAGGATATTTAGTTTTTAAGTTTACCAGCGTTTGCAACATATCAGGATAAACTGGGTCATCATCGGCAATCATTACAATGTATTCCCCACTTGAACGTTCCAAGCTTTTATTAAAGCTTTTTTTCATCCCTAAATTTTCAGGATTAGGAAAATATTTGAATTTAGGATTGCTAAACCCTTCTGTTACTACCCTTGCACTTTGTTCAGGGTCGTTATCAGAAACAATTACTTCATAATCGGTAAATGTCTGGTTTAAGATACTATTCAGCGTAGCTAATAAATGATCGTGCCTTTTAAAAGTTGTAAAACAAAAACTTACGAATGGCGGCGGATGAACAGGCATAGATTATTTTATTCTTTTTAAATAACCATCAGGTGCTACACTAACTAAAAGCTTGTTATTGATAGAAGCATCAATCTGAAACTGAGTATTTGTTTTAAGGAACTCCTGTAAAGCTGTCATTGGGTTATCTCCAATACCCCATGGGCGGACAAGGCCTGGCAAATAATTTTCGGGAAGTTTTTCAACGATTGTATCATAGACTACAATGTAAGAGTTTAATGAAACAAATGGAGAATACATTTTCAATTCAGCCAAAACGTGCTCGTGTGTGTGGTTTGAATCTAATACCACAAGTATAGTTTCTTTACCCTCTGTATGTTGCTTTACCTGGGCCACGATTCCTTCTTCAATAGCAGATCCTTGTATCATCTTTATCCTTTTATACATTGGATGGCTTTCTATTGCAACTCTGTTGTGTTCTCTTATGTCTATATCAATACCTAGCACTTCTCCCTTGCCAATTAACTCAAGGATGGACGCATAATAAACCAATGATCCGCCATGAGCAATACCGGTTTCAATAATAAGGTCTGGTTTCAGGCTCCATATTAGCTCCTGCATAGCAATCATATCTTGCGGATATTGTATAATAGGCCTGCCCATCCATGAAAAGTTATAAGAATACTGTGCCTTATTTGATTCGATGTTAAATATGTCAGCAGCGTTCAGTAAGTCTTTATTATCCCCATTATTTTCAATGCGGTTTTTCCTTTCCTCTTTAAATTGCTCTATTGGGTTAGTCATTATTATTTTATAGTTTTTAATTTTCTATCATCTCCCCAAAAACGCATTGGTTCGTAATCTGCGTAAGGGTAATAACCTACATTTAATTGTATATGCTGTTTTGTAGTTGCTAAATAATCCTGTACAAATTGCTTTACCGTTATCGGCACTCCGCTACAACAATTAATTATGCCAGTTACTTTATTTTGCGCAGCAATGAATACTATGTTCTCTGCCACTTTTTGTACGGTAAGATAGTCTCTTTGCTGTTCGCCGCCACTCATGTTGAAAATACTTTCTTTTTGTGCCAAAGCTTTATCCAGTTGCGAAAGTAAGGAATTAGGGCTTTGTCCGGCACCATACATGTAAAATAACCTTACCCATTTTAAAGTAAATTTGTTTGTGCCTTGCAATACTTGTAGCTGTTTCCTTAAAGTGTCCTTTGCTATTGCGTAAGCATTATCCGGCTTAGTATTCATTTCTTCCGTAAGGCATCCTTCTATCATCCCATATTCAAAACAAGTACCAGTAACAGTTATATCTGCCATTCCATGCTCAACACAATTTTTTAAAAACTTATAGTGACGTGGTAAATTTTCCTGTGTATGAAATGCCGATTTATAATTGGGTAACCCTTCCCAGGCTAAATGTATCATAGCATCCGGCTTGTCAAAAAAATCAACATAGTTAATGCTGTCATCAAACTCATTTATGTTAAAAGGAATATACTTTACCATTTTAAACCACGGCAAAGATTTTGCTTTTTCAATTGATAATGAGGATGCTATAACAATATAATTTTGCTTAAGCAATTCATTAATAACATAATTACCTATAAAGCCTGATGCACCGGTTACCAATATCTTTTTCATTTATCCAATAATTTGCAGTTCAGGTACAGCTACTACAAATTTTCCACCCCATTCTTTTATGTAAAATAGTTGCTGTACAATCTCATCCTTTAAATTCCATGGAAAAATGATTACAAAATGTGGTTGCGCATCTTTAAGGTATTGCTCATTAACCACTGGGATATGGCTGGCAGGCAAAAATTTATTTTGTTTATGCGGGTTAGCATCTACCACAAATTCAATCAGGTCGTTTTTGATGCCACAATAGTTAAGCATTGTATTGCCTTTGGCAGCAGCACCATAAGCGGCTACTTTTTTGCCAGCCTTTTTTTGCGTTATCAAAAACTCTGTTACATCTAATTTTACTTTCAGGGCCTTTTGTTGAAAATTATCGTAATAGCTTAACCCTGTCAATCCTTTTTTAACTTCCTTTTCTAATAAAGCTGCTACATTTTCTGTAACAGCTTTGCTTGTATCACCTTCATGCTTTGCATAAATACGCAATGAACCTCCGTGTGTGGGTATTTCTTCTACATCAAACATTGTTAAGCCCTGAGATTGAAATATTTGTTTAACTGTGTGAAAAGAGAGATAAGAAAAGTGCTCATGATAAATGGTATCAAATTGGTTATTATCTACCAACTGCATCAGGTGCGGAAACTCCATGGTTACAACGCCTGTACTATTCAATATTATTTTCATGCCTGCAACAAAATCTACAATATCAGGTACATGGGCAAGCACGTTATTGCCTAACAAAAGATCTGCACCAATATTTTTCTGTTTCAGTTCATTTGCCAATCTTGTCCCAAAAAAATCTACTATAGAATCTACTCCCTTTTCTTTTGCAGCTTCGGCTGTATTAGCGGTAGGCTCAATACCTAAAACAGGGATGTTTTTTTGCTTAAAATATTGTAGTAAGTAGCCATCATTAGAAGCAACTTCTATAACTAACGAATGCTCATTATAACCAAACCTTTGGGTCATCTTCTCTGTATATTCTTTTGCATGCTTCAACCAGCTTGTACTATACGATGAAAAGTACAAATAGTTGCTATCAAAAATTGCATCAGACTTTTTATACTCATCTACCTGTACTAAAAAACATTGGTGGCAGGTATATACTTTTAGCGGATAAAATGTTTCGGGCTCATTTAATTCACTGGCAGTTAAAAAAGAGTTGGAGGCCGGAGAATTGACCAGGTCAATAAACACCATTTTAAGTTCTGTCTTACAAAATCTACACTGCATAATTAAATTCCTTTAAAGTTGCTATCTATTAATGAATGGATATTATCCCTTTGTGAAATACTTGTTACCTGCAGAGGCCATTTAATATTTATTTTTGGCTCATCGTACCTAATCCCAGCTTCTATACCGGCAGTATAAAATTGTGAATGATGATAAATTAATTCACAATCATCCGTCAATGCCTGAAAACCGTGAGCGAAGCCTTCCGGTATATAAATCATTTTTTTATTAGCAGCCGATAACTCGACACCAACATATTGTAAAAAAGTTGTGGAGCCTTTTCTAATATCAATGATCACATCATACACAGCCCCGGCAATACACCTTACCAATTTTATTTCGCTAAAAGGCGGTAACTGGTAATGCATGCCTCTTAAAGTGCCAGTTTGCTTTGTAAAAGAATGGTTGAGTTGCACCCAATCTTTTTGATGGCCGATTTTGCTAAATTCAGTTTTACAATAAGTCCTGGCAAACCATCCTCTTTCGTCTACAAATGGCTCTAGCTCAATTACAAAACTTCCTCTTAAAACTGTTTCTGTAAAAATCATCTTGCCTGATAGTTTTTTATTTGTTGAAATGTATATTCAAAAATAATTTCAGGCTCTTGTTTATACCAATCAATTGTCCATTCAATAGCTTCTGTACTGGTTAATTTTGGCTGCCAGTTTAATTCTTCTTTTGCTTTACTGATATCCAATTGCAATAAGCCTGCTTCGTGTGGCTGTGTTGCATCGGATGTATCTACCCAACTTCCTGTACCCCAGCATTTAATGGCGATATTGACTAATTCTTTTACAGGTAAATGGTCATTTGGCAAAGGGCCAAAATTATACGCGCCTGAAAACTTACTGCTGTTTTGATGTAACAATTGCCCAAGTAAAAGATAGCCGTTCAATGGCTCTAGTACATGCTGCCAGGGCCTAACCGCTAAGGGGTTCCTTACGGCTATTGCGTCTTCAGCTAATAATGAACGTACAATATCAGGTATAATCCTATCCTTGTTATAATCGCCCCCACCAATTACATTGCCAGCCCTTACAGTGGCAACAGCTTTTTGATGATTTAAATAGTTTTTGGGGTTAAAAAAACAACTGCGGAATGAACTTACAACAATTTCTGTGGCAGCTTTACTAGCGCTATAAGGGTCATACCCGCCAAGTTGATCACTCTCTTTATAATGATAATCGAATTCCTTGTTATTGTACACCTTATCTGTGGTTATAACTATTATGGTACATTTATTAGATAATTTTTTAACTGCTTCTAATAAATTGGCTGTGCCGATGGCATTTACCTCAAAAGTTTCAGCAGGTATTTCATAAGACCTTCTTACTAAAGCCTGCGCTGCTAAATGAAAAATAAAATCGGGCTTAAAATTTTGTACGGCTTGCTGCAATTTTTCTTTGTCTCTAATATCGCCAATTACGTTTTCAAAATTAATATTTTTAGACACTGCTGCAAAAACACTGCGCTCGTCTTCGGGCGCAAGCGCAAAACCTTTTACAGTGGCCCCTAATAGATGAAGCCAGGTAATAAGCCATGCGCCCTTAAAGCCTGTATGGCCAGTTACAAATACTTTCTTTCCTTTATAGCTTGCTAATAAATTTTGAGTTACCACACTTTCCATTTTGCGTTATTCGTTTTCCATAGTTCTTCTAATTCTATCTTATCTCTAAGTGCATCCATACATTTCCAGAATCCCTTATGCTGGTAAGCCACCAATTGGTTATCTAAAGTTAAATTTTCTAAAGGTTCATCTTCCCACATCATATCGTTTACATCACCTTCCAGGTAATTAAATACTTCTGGCCGTAAAACAAAATAACCGCCATTTATCCACTTACTTTCGTCTTTCGCCTTTTCTTTAAAGGAAACCACTTGCCCGTTTGCACCCAAATCCATACCCCCAAAACGGGCATCCATTTGTATAGAACTTACGGTAGCAATTTTATTGTGCGTTTTGTGAAAGGCTAAAAGCTCGTTTATGTTTATGTCACAAACGCCATCGCCATAAGTAAGCATAAAATCTTCGTTACCAATATATTTTTGCACTTTTTTGAGCCGCCCGGCTGTTTTTGTATTAAGGCCTGTTTCTACAAGTGTTACTTTAAAAGCTTCCGCGCTGGTATCGTGTATCTCCATTTTATTATTGCCCAAATCAACTGTAATATCAGAGTTGTGCAAAAAATAGTTCATAAAATATTCTTTTATAACATAACCTTTATAACCAAGGCAAATTATAAAATCGTTAAACCCATAGTGGCTATAAATTTTCATTATGTGCCACAATACAGGCTTACCTCCAATTTCTACCATTGGCTTTGGCCGTATATCTGTTTCTTCAGATATCCTTGTACCTAAGCCTCCGGCAAATAATACTACTTTCATTACAGTGCTTTTAATTTTTCCAAAAATAAAGTTATTACATCAAGCTTATTATATTTTGGTTTAAATATAATGTTTTCGGTATAATACTTCTGCAGATCGTATTCTTTAAATGGGTACAAGCTTACGATTGTAGGAATATCATCGCAACCTACTTTATTGGCTGCGTTAAAATCAGTAATAAAATCGGCAGGCAGTTGTTTATTGCTTATCCATGCGGCAAAAACAAATGGTAATCCCGTTAATTGCCGCCAAGCCTCTCCAAGATCATAAATATAGGTAGATTTTAAGCGTTGATGAAAAGCCCTGTCACCAATTACAAGCCCGGCAGTGGTACCAATAATTGAAGTTTCATAATTTGCTGTGCCTTCTTTTAATACCGGATTAATTTTCCAGTATTCTTTCAACAATACTTTTAAAAGTGCCACAGAAGTGCGGCTTTGATAGTCTAATAAAATAGTTTTTATTTCGTTTAATGGAACTTCACTAAATAAGCAAACGCTTGCCACTTCGCCTTTACAGGAAATACAATAATCGCCTATAATATTGTAATTTTTTAAATTAGGTATAATTGCCACTGGCACTAACCCTATATCAATTTCATTATCCACAAGCTGCTGCGCAATATTTGCCGGATAATCAATAATCAATTCTATATCGTCTTTCATCATCCCTTTTTCAAATCCATAAATCAAGGGTTTCGTGTTGAGATAGCTGACCGCTCCCACTCTTATTTTTCTGTCCAATTGCTTTAGTATAATTTTGACTGCAAATTTACAGCATCATTATGGATTTAAATCAACTAACCGCTATCTCTCCTATTGACGGACGTTACCGTAAACAAGTACAACATTTAGACGAATATTTTAGCGAATATGCCCTTATAAAATATAGGGTGCTGGTTGAGGTAGAATACTTTCTGTATTTAGCAGAAAAGAAATTTTTTAAGCTGCCGGCAGGTGTAAAAGCACATCTTCAAAATGCCGCGGCCAATTTTTCTTTGGAAGATGCAGGCGTAATAAAAGAAACAGAAAAAATTACTAACCACGACGTGAAGGCTGTGGAATATTTTTTGAAAGCCGAACTGGATAAATGTAATGCTGCACATTTAAAAGAGTGGATACATTTTGGGTTAACTTCTCAAGATATAAACAACACAGCTATACCATTGAGCTGGAAACATTCGGTGGAACACAATTACCTGCCATCTATCATTAATCTGCAAAACCAATTGCTGCAACTGGCAAAAGCCTGGAAAGACATACCGATGCTTGCCCGTACTCATGGGCAAGCTGCATCGCCTACACGGCTTGGTAAAGAAATAATGGTATTTGTTGAGAGGATAGAAAACCAGGTACAGCTGTTTAGCCACATACCTTTTATGGCAAAGTTCGGTGGCGCTACCGGCAATTTTAATGCCCACCATGTGGCTTACCCCAAATACGATTGGGTAAAATTTGCCAACGATTTTACTGAAAATAAGCTTGGCTTGCAAAGGCAACAATACACCACTCAAATAGAACATTACGATACATTAGCTGCACACTTTGATGCCATTAAACGTATAAATACCATATTTATAGACTTTTGCAGGGATATTTGGACTTATGTTAGTGCAGATTATTTTAAGCAAAAAACAAAGCAGGGCGAAATTGGTTCTTCAGCCATGCCACATAAAGTTAACCCCATCGATTTTGAAAATGCGGAGGGCAACCTTGGTATTGCCAACGCTTTGCTGGAGCACCTTTCTGCTAAATTACCTTTATCAAGGCTACAAAGGGATTTAACAGATTCAACAGTTTTAAGAAATATCGGTGTGCCCGTAGCACACACTATCTTAGCTATCAGGTCGATTGAAAAAGGCATAGATAAATTAGTGCTGAACGAAGCTAAACTAACTGCTGACCTTGATAATAATTGGGCTGTAGTTGCTGAAGCCATACAAACGGTGTTGAGACGAGAAAATTTTCCACAACCTTATGAAGCTTTAAAAGATTTAACAAGAGGTAAAAATGCTATTGATAAAAAAGCCATCCATCAATTTATAAATAAACTTAAGATTTCAATAGATCTTAAAAATGAATTAAAATTGATTTCACCATATAATTATACTGGTATTTAAAAAATGTCTATATTAACATATAATTTTAGTCCTTTAATATTTACTAAAAAAATTACTTGTATAAATCACTTTTTATATCTGTTACCCTAATAACCTTTTTTTTCAAGTCTAATTCGCAAAATTGCAATAATTGGTTAAATACTCCATCCTTAAACTCAACTTTTAACATTGGTGATCTTGATGTAGTAGGTTCCCATATGACCGTTGAAGCAACATTTAACAGAACAACTCCTTACCAGCCCGGCGGTTTGCAAAATAGTGAGGGTGATCTGGTCTCTAAACATAATAGTCCTGCAGATGTAAATTATTTGTTACGGCCAAATCATGCTTCCATTACTACATCGGACGGATTTTTCGCAACTCCGGATGTTTGCGAAATCGAGATAAATAAAACTTATCATTTGGCAATGGTCTATGATGGAACTACATTAAAATTTTATCGGGATGGATTTTTGTTAAGCAAGATTGCTGCCACCGGAACCTTATTTCAAAATAATTGGAATACAAGGTTTGGACTTTATGAACCTTCTTTTTGGCAGACTCAATTTATTGGTTATATAAACGAAGTGAGAATCTGGAATGTAGCACGAACACAGGCTCAAATCAGGTCTTACATGAATACTTCATTGCCTAGCCCTACTACGCAAACAGGCTTACTTGGATATTATACTTTTGATGATTTACTAAATAAACAAGGCAATACACTGTACAATGGTGTTTTAACGGGAGCTGCAACGATTAACGCAACAAATACCAACTGTACTTTTTTAGCTGATTCCTGTAAAATTGCTGTTGTAAACACTAATTGCCCTGATTTCTCCTACAAACAAAATATTTGTAATCCATTATCTATTCAGTTTTTAGCGTTAGGAGCAACAGCACTAAACCCGAAATGGTTTTTTGGTGATGGTAATACCAGTACCGGTATTGCAAACCCTACAAATTTATATGCAGCACCGGCAATTTATACGATAAAATATATCACTCAAAATTCTAGCTGCACCGATACTATTACCAAAAATATTGTGGTAGGCATTACTAAAGATGATATTATTCTTACCCACGATACTACTATTTGTTATGGCAGTACCAAACAACTTTTAACCACTCCTGCCCTGCTGGATTTTTGCTGGTCGCCAACCACTTATTTAAGTGATCCTGCTTCTGCAAGCCCCACTACCAGCACAACGGTACCCATCACTTACTTTTTTACGGCTGAAGTGCCAGGCGTTAACTTAATTACTAATGGCGATTTTAACGGGGGCAATACCGGCTTTACTTCGCAGTATAGTTTTGCTAACCCCAATGTTACAGAAGGGCAATATTTTGTTGGCCCCAGTGCACAAGCCTGGAACAACTTAATGAGCAATTGCGCAGGCCATAATGGCACTGGCAATATGCTGCTTGTAAACGGCGCTTCAGTGCCAGATGTAAATGTATGGGCTCAAACAATTACTGTAGTGCCTAATACTAATTATGCCTTCTCCACCTGGATACAATCTTTATACCCACCAAATCCGGCGCAACTAAGTTTTTCCATTAACGGCAGCAATATTGGAAATACTATTACCGCAACACTGCCCAATTGCAACTGGACACAGTTTTATACCACCTGGAACTCTGGCAACAACACCGTTGTACCTATAGCCATCGTAAATAAAAATACTGAAGTGCAAGGAAACGATTTTGCTCTGGACGACATCTCCTTTTCCCCCGTTATAATTAAACGTGATAGCGTTAAAATCGCCATCGATACGCCATTTGTAAAAGCCAACGCAGATACAACAATTTGCGCCGGCAAGCCAGTACAACTTACAAGTACTGGGGCAGCCTCCTACAACTGGTCCCCGGCAAATGACTTAACCAATCCGGGCATTGCTAACCCTGTAGCAACGGCAAATGTTACTATCCAATACATTGTTACAGGCACCAACAGCAAAGGCTGTACCGCCGCGGATACTGTAGTAATAACTGCCAATCCACTGCCCGTAATTGCACGCACTTCAGATTCTACCATTTGCCAAAATGTGCCTGCACAATTATGGGCCACCGGGGGCGTTACCTATGCGTGGACGCCCATTGCCATCCTTAGCAATGCTGCCATTGCCAACCCAATAGCATCGCCAGTAAACAATACTATTTATAATGTTACGGTAACATCTATAAACAATTGTATTGCGCTGGATTCTGTAAGTATTTCTATTAGGCCGGCTGCTGTATTTGCTGTTTCGCCGCCGGATACAACCTGTTTTAATACCGCTGTGCAATTATTGGCAAGTGGTGGAGATACTTATTTATGGAGCCCATCTGCTTTGGTAACAAACCCCAACATAGCAAACCCTTCCTCAGCCGGCAATGCAGATGCTGCGTACTCAGTTTTTATAAAAGAAAATACCTGCAACACTTCCACCACACTTACAACAAGCCTTAAAGTATTGCCTGTGCCGGTTATTAGCATTAGCAAATCTAACGATATTACGTGCAGCTTAGGTTCCGCACAGCTTGTTGCTACTGGTGCGGGGGCATATACCTGGTTGCCCGCCACGGCTTTAAACAATGGCTCTATTGCTAACCCTATTGCCTCGCCAACCGCCACTACCCAATACGTTGTTACCGGCACAGACCCTGTTACCAACTGCACCACAACCAGTTCTATTACCGTGTTTTTTAAAAAAGAGGGCGAACCAAAATTCTTTATCCCATCAGCTTTTTCACCCAATGGCGATGGCAAGAATGATTGCTTCAAGGTGTCGCATTTTAACTATTTGAAATCCGTGGATATCTCCATTTATAACCGGTTGGGAAACATGGTTTTTCATACCACTACCGATGATAATTGCTGGGATGGCATGTATAAAGGCAACCCCGCATCGCCGGGCAATTATGTGTATTACATCAAAACGGAAAATAATTGTGAGATTTTTTACAAGAAAGGCAACCTGTTATTGATAAGGTAAACTACCCTCTTTTACATAAACTATGTTAACACTCAATCGGGCAATTCGCCGAGGCGGATTGCCCGAACTAAGAAGCATTGAGGATCATTCTTACCCGTCCAAATGGCAGCCGGGCGGAGGTCACTCACTTGTACAAAAAAAGCTTTGAGCGGCTTTTACCCCTAAGTATGGGTAGCCTGCAGCAGTAAAATAATTTCCAAAAATCGCTGAGTCCGATATGCTTATTAATGGCATACCATACTTTGCAACCATACAACGCTACCTCACTCTTATCCACACTGTTGATAAGTTTCTGGCATACATTCTATCCTAACAATAAATTTGCATTTTATAAACATATGACAGGCAACCATCTATTTGAAGCGCTTAAAAAAGACAAGCAGGCATCGCAAGGCATCACATCCGGCAAAGCCGAACCAATTTTATTTTTTTTATTATTCGATGAGCAAGGTGCTTATGTAGAAGTGCGCAACCAAAAGGGCAACCCTGTGCAACCAGATTACCTCAATTATAGCGGTGTGGTACGTAGCATCTTAAAGTCGATGGCATCGATTATTGAACGCAGCGATTTTTTGGTGGATTGGGAAAATCCCGGCAATAAAGTGTACCTCCACGAAAACGAATTTTTAATAGCGCTGTTATTGCAAAGCAAGCTTTGGAGAGATGATAAAGGGACCGCCATACAAGCCGCCACAGGCATAAACTCCGTAAGGCTATTTGTAAATGCCGAAAGCGATAAAAATTTAAAGGCATTACTTCAATTAAAGCTGGATAACGAAGTAACGGCCGATTTTACTTTCATCAACGACACACACATATATGCAGATGGGCAAGTGGCGGAACTGCCATCGGTAGGTAGAAATTTTAAGTCGGCCAGTTTGTTCAATACCTCGGTTTCTACAATTGATGTACAAAAATTTTTATCCCTGTTTTTTTCCTACACACAAAATATCCCCCTTCAATACGAGCAGTACAAGGTGGCATTTTCAACCGAAAACATCATTACCGATGCGGTATTGATATTTGAAAAAATAGATGCGGACGATGCGCTTATTATGCGGGTGGCGCAAGTGCTGCCAGGCATAGATGCCAGCCTGCTGAGCGATTACGACCTGCAATATTTTGCCGCCGTAAACGAGCTCGAAAACAATATTGAGGTAAGGCCGATAGAACAACGGTCCAACATGGAAGTGCTGCAGCAAATTGAAAAAATGCTGGACAAACATATACCCAGGCAAGGCAAAAAGAAAACAGCTGAAGTGGTGCTGGAGGATGATACGTTTATAATACCACGGGAAGTTGCCGCAGGCTTTATTTACAACGATTTGCCCAACCTGCTGGCAACCTATAAAATAATGGGTGCCGAAAAACTAAAAGCTTACAAGATAAGCACCACCAAACCCAGGCTGGAGCTTAAGCTTGGCCATGGCATAGATTTTTTAGAAGGGGATGCCTCGCTGCATTTTGAAAACGAACAGTTCTCTTTGTTCGATGCCTTGCAGCAATATAATAAGAACAAGTACATTTTACTAAGTGATGGAACGCACGCCATTGTTAATGAAGGCTACATGCAAAAGCTGCAGCGCCTCTTTAAAAAGAAAAAAGAAAAAGCTACCATTTCTTTTTTTGATTTGCCGTTGATTGAAGATTTGATTGATGAAAAAATAACTGGCACCGGCTTCGCAAAATCGAAAGAAATATTTGAAGGCTTTAATGGCTTACATAAGCTGCCGGTAAAATTGCCTAAAATAAAAGCTACGCTGCGCCCCTACCAACAGCAAGGTTTTCAATGGTTGAGTTACCTGCATCAAAACAGTTTAGGTGGTTGCCTGGCAGATGATATGGGGCTGGGCAAAACGCTGCAGACAATCTGCTTGTTAGCGTCCATCTACCCTAAACAAAAAATCCCTTCGTTGATAGTAATGCCAAAAAGCTTATTGTTCAACTGGGAAAAAGAACTGGAAAAATTTGCGCCGCAATTAAGCTTCTACACCTATTATTCTGCGCAGCGGAACATAGAGGATGCAATGAAAAAACAAATCATCCTTACAACGTACAGCACCTTGCGGATAGATATAGAAAAGCTGAAGGAACAAGAATTTTATTACATAGTTTTGGATGAATCGCAGAACATAAAAAACATGCAGGCGCAAACATCAAAAGCGGTAATGCTAATGCAATGCAGGCACAGGCTGGCTTTAAGCGGCACGCCGATAGAAAATAGCCTGGGCGAACTGTATTCTCTTTTTCGTTTCCTAAACCCATCTATGTTTGGCAGCATAGAAAATTTTAACCAATATTACGGCGCTCCCATTCAAAAGTATAATGATAAAGACGTGACTGCAGAGTTGCGCAAAAAAATATACCCCTTTATTTTACGCCGCCTTA
Organism: Ferruginibacter sp.; assembly: GCA_025351645.1. Taxonomy (GTDB): domain Bacteria; phylum Bacteroidota; class Bacteroidia; order Chitinophagales; family Chitinophagaceae; genus Ferruginibacter. Next base: position 6,512 of record JANXVN010000297.1, on the reverse strand, counting down.
AAAAAGATGTATTGAAGGAATTGCCTGATAAGATAGAGCAAGTGTTATACATTGAAATGAGCGATCCGCAAAAGAAACTATACGAGCAACGCAGGTTATTTTATAAAGAAGCCATCGAACAGCAAGTAGCCATGAAGGGCATACAATCCGCACAGTTTTTTGTGTTTCAGGCACTCAACGAATTAAGGCAGATTGCGTCTACGCCAGAAGGTTATAGCAACGATAAAATCGCATCGCCTAAAATAGAATTGCTGATGGAGCAGTTGATGGATGCACTTGCCAACAACCATAAAGTACTCATCTTCGTAAACTTTTTAAATGCATTGGAACTCATCGGCAATAAGCTGGAAGAGCAAGGCATAGATTACATTTCAATGAGCGGCTCTACAAAAAACCGGCAACAATTAGTAGAGCGTTTTCAAAATGATAGCAGCTGCAAAGTTTTTTTACTAACACTAAAAACTGGTGGCACAGGGCTTAACCTTACAGCCGCCGACATGGTTTTTATATTTGACCCCTGGTGGAACAAAGCCGCCGAAAACCAGGCCATTGACCGTACGCACCGCATGGGGCAAGATAAGACGGTATTAAGTTACAAGCTGATAACGCAGGGCAGCATAGAAGAAAAAATATTGCAGTTGCAGGATAAGAAAGCCGAGATATTCAACAGCATCATTTCTGCAGATAGTGCTTCATTAAAATCTATCAGTGAAAATGATATTGAATTTATGCTTGGATAGTAGATACCGGTGCGAAGGCGTAACTGGTAACACAGCAGTAAAACAACAGCAACAAACGTTATAAAAAACAGGTAATGATAAGTACAGCAATGCTTTTGGAATTAGGCGAAATATATAATAAGGCTACCCTTGAAAAAGGCCTGCTGCCTTTCGTTAGGAAATTTTATTCGATAGATTTTTTTAAGCCTGCCCATCCTGCCCTTCTCATCATACTTCAAAAATTAATGGATAAAAAACCCATCACCAAACCGGAGATGGCACTTTTATGTTTCTCTATTTTTGAAGATAAAGCTATCTATAAAAGATTTGTGGCCAGCCTGCCAGCCACACATCAAAAACTAATTGAAAAATTGTTGTGGGTGGAAAAAATGGATGAGACAGCCATTGAATACTTCATAGGCGAGAGCGTTACTATGCCATCAAAATTTAGTTATAACCATAACAATGAATTAAAAAACGAGTACTCCCTTTTTAGCGTAAACGTCCAATACCTAAACACTTACCCTCAAACAACCTACTATACATTATACCTGCACCCATTGTTAAAATTAGTGTTAGCGGAGTATTATCCGAAGCCTCCACATTACTATTTTATACCGCTTAACGACATACCTGAAACAAGCTACCGCTTCACTGCAGAAAACCTTATTTTACAAGAATTGCCCAGGCTGCTTTCTTATTACATGCAGGATGGCATAAAGTATTCTGTTAAAGGGCGGCCTGCAGAAGCAACCTTAAATAAGCTGCAACGTAACTGCGCCATCACAGAATTCCCATCTAGCCAGCATGATGTTTTAGGGAAGACAAGAAGCATGCTGCTCGCTGGGATGTTGTATAATTTTAATCCGCGCAATATCAGCATTGATACCGTATCTATAATAAAAGCCCTGGTTAATAACGAGTACCAAAAATTATTTACTTCGTCATTTATACTTACCCAAATTAAGGGCTGGGGTTACATGGATAACAATGATTACAATAAAATAGCAGAGCAGCATCTTACAGAAATAATAAAACAGCTGCCGCCAGATAAATGGGTAAGTGCGGAAAACCTGGCTGATTTTATATCCTGCAGGCTTATCGACATTACGCCAATAAAAAGCTGGGCATTAAACAACCGCTTGTATTATGAAATGGCTTATTCCGTACATAACGATTACAATGAAAAAAGATACATTGGCTCCAGCGGCGCCAACCTTTTTATAAATTATCCATTTATAAAAGGAAGCATTTTTTTACTGGCAGCATTTGGCTTAATGGAAATTGCTTATGCCGATATAAATACAACAAAGCACGGCAGTACATTTTACTCCGGCTACGATGGGCTTATGTACCTTAAGCTTACCGCATTGGGCAGGTATGTGTTCGGTTTTTCAAAGGAGTATGAGCCTGCACAGGCGCAACAAAAAAACAAGCTTCACTTTGATGAGGATAGCTTAATGATACTGGCTGAAGGCGATATAAGCATGCTTGACCTAATGCTTGCCAACTATGCGGAAAAGGCTGGCAACAACCGCTACAAGATTACCCATACACACTTTTTAAAAGATTGCAGGAATAAAAATGACATTGAAAAAAAAATCAGCTTGTTTAAAAAAACAATTTCTTCTACACTACCCGCTTTTTGGGAGCAGCAATTTATAGCCTGGCGGCTAAATGCTACTAAGGTCGAAAAAAATCTTTCAGCGGTAGTATTTAAAATACCTGCCGAGGCAAGGGACTTACAAAAATTGATGGCGCAAGATGCCGTATTAAAAACACTGGTATTAAAGGCAGAGCAATTTAATATTTTAGTACCATCTGCAGACCTTTCCAAATTTAAGGCCCGCATGAAAGAACTGGGATATTTGGTGGAGTAATGCAAAATCATTCTTTTTCTTGCCTGCACCAGTGCCGTAAAGAAAAAAAATTATGACGTTTTTATAAAAAAGAAAAAGCGTAACAACAAGGTAGCAGCTAACTTTATAAATAAGTTTTTTAAACATCAATGGGGGCAATCCGCCGCTGCGGATTGCCCCAACTAAATAGCTTTGTGCATTATTCTTGCCCGTCCGAATGGCAGCCGGGCGGAAGTAACTCCCTTGTACAAAAAAAGCTATGAGCGGCTTTTACCACAAGCTATGGGTAGCCCGCATTATTAAAATAATTTATAAAAATCAATAGCCTGCTATTGCAAGGGCGTCAAAATTATTTTCTATAAGACAAATGAAAATTTCATTTCAAAAATTACTTAACCCAATAATCCACAACTAAGGCTTTATCTAAGTAAGGCTGCAATATTTTTACAAATGCTTTATGTTCGGGGTGCACCAAATAATTATCCCTGTCTTTTTCACTGGCAAAAGTTACGGTGTAACAATGTGTAAGGCCTTCGTTTAATTTTTCAGGGCTGTTGTTCAAGCCCCATTCAAACCCTTTTATTAATTTAATTTTTTTTGGCAATAGCAAAAAAGCGTCTTCCACCGTTTTTATACCGGCAGCACTGGCACTATCTTTAAACTTAAAAAGCACTATATGCCTTAAAGCCTTGGCATAGGCTTTTTGTGCGGTAACCGCGCTTATGCTTAAACAAGCAAGCAAACATAAAATCATCATTTTTTTCATAAAGTAAATTTTAATAAAAGTAAGTGAATAGTTTAAGAACATATTTATTTATGTTCAACGACGTTAACATTAAATCATTTTATCAAATATCCAAATGACGTTGCTATTTTTTAACAACTATATTTGAAATATGTGTAGTAATAAATGCGTTTGTAAGTGTTGTTGCATATATGTATCAACATCAAAAAAATGATCATAAATACTATAAAGGTAATTGCAGTTTTATACCTCGCAGTTTGTGTGGTGCTCTATTTCTTCCAAGAAAAATTAATTTTTTTTCCAGAAAAATTACAGCAGAATTTTAAATTTACATTTAACCAGCCGTTTGAAGAATTGCATTTTACCTGCAGCGATAGCGCTGTGCTGCATGGCGTTTTATTTAAAGCTGCCTTACCAAAAGGGCTGGTGTTTTATTTACATGGAAACGCAGGCTCCTTAAACTCGTGGGGCATATTGGCACAGGCTTATACCAGCCTGGGTTATGATGTGTGCATGGTAGATTATAGAGGCTACGGCAAAAGCCAAGGCTGTATTAATAGCCAGCAGCAATTGTTTGCAGACTTGCAACTGGTTTATGATGAGATGAAAAAAAAGTATGATGAAGGTAAAATAATAGTATTGGGTTATTCATTAGGGTCTGGGTTTGCCACCAAAATTGCGTCTGAAAACAAACCGAAATTACTAATACTTCAGGCACCGTATTTTAGCATTACAGATATGATGAGGCATAATTACCCGGTCATTCCAACATTCATCTTAAAATATACTATTCCTACAAATAAATACATTAAAAATTGTGCCATGCCAGTTATTCTTTTTCATGGCGATAAGGATGAGGTGATTTATTATAACTCATCTATCAAACTAAAAAAATTATTTAAAAATAGTGATACTTTAATCACACTGCATGGGCAAGGGCACAATGGCATTACCGATAATATTGAATACAGGGCAAGCATAAAAGAAATACTAGCTAACAATTAATGCCAACAATTACTTGCCTGCCTGTAATTGGCTGATGCTGCATTTTTTGCAAGCTGTATATTTGTACATAAAAATTACGCCTGATGAATATTAAGAACTATGAATTTAAAGCGAAAGTAGATAGCCTTGAAAAATATGAAACAATGCTGCTACAGCTTCAGCCAGTATTTAACGGCACCGACCACCAAATTGATACTTACTTTAATGTAAGCAAAGGCAGGCTGAAATTACGGGAAGGCAATATCGAAAATTCCTTGATCAACTATGAAAGGGAAAACCTTGCCGGCTCAAAGCAATCGGATATAATTTTATATAACCATAAAAATGACAAAGCCCTAAAAGACATACTGGCACTGCAATTAGGCATAAAAATAGTAGTAGATAAAAAGAGGAAAATCTACTTTATAGGTAATGTAAAATTTCATTTTGATGTAGTGGAAAACCTTGGTACTTTTATTGAAGTAGAAGCAATTGATACCAACAATAAATATACAATTGACGAATTAAAACAACAATGCGATAAATATTTCGACTTTTTTAAATTAGTTAAAACAGACTTGATAGATAAATCTTACAGCGACCTGTTAGAAGCTTCCTTAGTGTAAAAGAACCTGTTACCAAAAAAAATAAAGCCTACTTAAAATGCCTAACATCAGCCAATAATCTACATGCCTTATAATAAAGACGCTTGTATTTTATTATAAGCAAGTGTTGATCTTTAAAAAAGTATGAGCCTTAATAGGTTTACTGTTGTTGAAAATACTACTTAATCAAAAATTATTTTCCTCTATAAATAATTTTAAGCCAAAATACTACACGCATTATATTAATGGCTAAAAAATACACTACAATCCGCATAAATAAAAAAGCCAAATTAGCAAGGGACTGGTTGCTATTAACCTTAAACTTCTTTTTTAATAAATTTATATTTTGCAGAAAAAATATAAAAATTTATAATGCAATCTATTACAAAAAATAATTTTATTGTATACATTATTATAAAACAAAATGTTTGACGGCACAAATTTTAATACTTAACTTGTTAATAATCATAGAGCAATGCCGTTAAGTTAAGACCTTTCCTCTCCTTTGGAGAGGGTTAGGGTGAGGTAAAGACAAACATGTAGATCCTTAACTTAACGGCATTGAATCATAAAGTATCCGTTGCAATAAATAAAAAATATTGCAGGTATTTTGTAGCCGTATCTTAAAATGGAAAGTAAAAAAGTTTAAGTGCAATTGTGTGTAAAGCCAAAACTCTTTCTCTAATATATTTTTTTGTAATATTTTTGTATTCCTTAGCTGTAATTGCCAATAAAAAGATGCTTTTATCTTTTTATAAGTATGATAAACTAGTTAAATGCGTATCACTGTCAACATACTCCATAGGTCTGGTATTGGGATAATCATTTTTTTATCTGCACTGGTTGTGTGGGCAGCTGTAAGGCAAAAAAAAACAGCTGGGTCTGCAAATAATTTGGTTGCACATGCACAGTCGGTTCTTTTTCAATCAGAAAAAATGTTTGCCGCAGTTACGGACATAGAAACCAACTCGAGGGCATACGTACTTACAGGCGAACCTTATTTTTTAGAATTATTTGATATTTCTAAAAACAAAATGGCGCTTACGCAGGATACGCTTAAAAAACAAATTCCTATAGGTTCTCCCTTGCGCACCCGTATACTGGTTATGTTCAATATCATTTCTAAACGAATAGATTTTTCTGATAGCTTAGTACAATTAAAAAATGATAATAACATACTTTCTTCCAGTGAGTTAATTACAAGCAGCAAAAGTGATTTGTATATAAACCAGACAAGGCAATTTGCCCTTGAGATACAGGCTGCGGAATATGCATTGCTTCAACAAAGCATTAACTTAAGCAAAAAAGAAAATAATGTAGAAAATATTGTTTTTAATGCTAGCATTTTTTTTATGCTGGTAATATTAGTACTGCTTTGGTTAAAACAAAAACAATTTGTAAAACAGGAAGAAAAAAGAAAAGCCAGCGATTTATTAGGCGCATTATTAACCGCTGCACCGGATGCGATGGTTATAATAAACGAGCAATGGAAAATTGAACTGGTAAACCTTGAAACAGAAAAGATGTTTGGGTACGTAAAAAAATATTTATTAAATAAGCCCGTTACCTTGCTGTTGCCACAAAATTATAAAGATTGCCA
>JANXVN010000268.1 GCA_025351645.1 Ferruginibacter sp. | reverse complement strand
TGCTCCAGTTCGTTTGGCAGGCTAGCGTAAATATTGGCCAGGTATTTTTCAATATTATCCTTTGAATTAAATATCTCATCTACCGTCAATACATCATCAGGTACGGTATCCAGGTACTTTTTGCAAGAGCCTAATAAAAGCAGGCAGCCCGCCAATAATATATATGTTAGTCTTTTCATTATAATTAATTTGAGGTTATTCAATGTCTTCTCTTTTAAAAGTTAGCTTGGAAACCAAGTGTTAAATTCCTTGTATTAGGATACACAGAACCATTAGTTGTGTTTAACTCAGGATCCCATAATTTAAATTTGCTCCAATATAAAAGGTTTACACCTTGTATGTAAAGCCTTGCTGTCTTCATACCGATACTCTTTAAGCTTCCTTTAGGCAGGTTATAGCCTATATCGATAGTTTTCAACCTAATGAAAGAGATATCTTTTTGCCACCAGCTACTAACCACAGTATTGTTTTTATTGGGCGTATTGCCGTAGGCAAGGCGAGGGTACATAGCATTAGGATTAGGGTTTTCTGGCGTCCACCTGTCCGTTGCCGTGGCAAATAAATTGCTTCTTTCTGCACCAGTACTGTTGGCGAATGGGATGATGCCATCTCCACCAATTTGCCTTTCTGCACCCGCAACACCCTGAAAGAATGCACCTGCATACCATTGGCCCATAGTTACATTAAAACCAGCACCGTAAGTAAGGTTTGGCACGTCACCGGTACCGATACGCTTAACATCGTTCGCATCTATTACGCCATCGCCGTTAAGGTCTTTGTAGCGGATATCGCCTACCCTTGGATTACCAATTGGTGCCTGGCTGGCTGCATTATCAATTTCTTTTTGGCTCTTGAACAAGCCTATTGCTTCGTATCCAAATGTAGAAAGGTAATTAACGCCTCTTCTTTCCATATAAGGATAAGGCTGGATAGGGGCATCGTTTTCAATTACTTTATCTCTATTATAACTAAACGTTGCTCTAAATGAAATGGCTGTATTCTTTGCAAAAGTTATAGGTGCTATATCCAATGTTCCATCAAAGCCCTTATTATCGATGATGCCAATATTGCCCCATGGCTGGTTGCTTAAACCTATATAATCTGGCAAGCTCGCCCTTTGTAAGAAAACGCCTGTGCGGTGTTCTGCAAAATAATCTACTGTTAATGATAATTTATTGTTCAGTGTTTTCAATTCAACGCCTACATCTTGTTTGTGAGAACGTGCCCATTTAACATCTGTACCATAATCGGTAATTGCAAGCCCCCCATATCCAGTATTGCCTGAGCCATTGCCAAAAGTAAAGCCCGAAACACCATCAGAAACAAGTGTTAAGTAACCGAACCTGCGGCCACCACCGGGCGCACCAACTATACCATCAGAATACCTAAGTTTCAAAAACTGAAGTATATTGCTAACTGATGCAAAAAACTTTTCGTTAGATACTACCCAGCCAACACCAAGAGAAGGGAAGAAGCCATACCTGTTTTTCGGCGCAAAGTTTTCTGACCCATTGTAACCAAAGTTAACTTCGCCAAAATATTTATCGCTCCAGCTATATGTAGCCCTGCCTGCAAGCCCCTGGCTTTTAAAAGGCAATGAGCTAGTTAAATTTCCTGGAAACGCTTCTGTGTAGGCTTTTTGGTTATACAATATCAAACCAGACACATGGCTTTTTTTACCAAAATCATGGTCGTAGTTAATAGCTGCTTCAACATAATTTTGCCGGTGCGCACCATTTGTGTTATTAAAATTTAGGTTATCGGTACCGCTCTTTATCAGGTTAAGGTTTAAAGTACCATCTGCATTATAAGGGTTGGTTTTATCAATAAGGTACTGGCTCCTATCGCGATAGCGCACTATAGTTTGCGTACCATAATTATCGAAAGAATACAAGGCATAAGCAGTCAAGCCTGGTGTAATAACCTTAAGGTCTTGTGTAATTTTTGCATTGCTATATACCTGGTTGCTGGCAATATTTTGATAGCCAGTCTGTGTAATTTCTGCATAAGGGTTTGGTTGTGCGCCACGGTCACTAACACTTGGCACAATATTTCCCGGATACATTGCAGGGTATAAAATTGGGGTTGTCTGCATTACATCTGCAAAGGCCTGCTGTGGGTTTATGCCTGGGTAATTGGTATTGGTAATATACCCTTGAATCCCTAATTCAAACTTGGTTGTCTTAGTAAAATTCATGTTGATGTTACTTGTAAAATTGTATCTCCTAAAACGAGTATCAGAATTATACTTTGCCAGGCCATCCGTCTTTAATAAGCTCTTTTCATCGTAATACGCAAGCGAAATATAATAGCTTGAATTTTCTGATCCGCCGCGGGCACTAAAGTTTGCCCTTCTGCTATCAGCAGTTTTGTTGAAGATTGTTTTCATCCAATCTACATTGGGATATAAATATGGTTGGTTGCCTAATTTTGTACTATCAATATCAGCCTGCGAAAAGTCAGGCAAAAGTCCTGAAGCCACTTGTGCTTCGTTTCTAAGGTTCATATAGGTAAGGCCATCGACTAATTTAGGTGTTTTTGTAAACGAGTTTATGCCTTCGTTAAAATTAAACATCAATACTGGCTTGCCTGGCCTTCCTTTTTTTGTCTGTATAAGTATAACACCATTTGCCCCAGCAACACCATAAACAGCGGTAGCAGAAGCATCTTTCAAAATTGTAAAGCTGGCAATATCTTCTACATCAAAAGAATTTAGGTCACGGCCTTGAACACCATCTACAATAATTAATGCGCTTGCATCATTGCCGCTGCCATTAAAAGTAGAGATACCGCGTATCCAAAGGTCTGCGCCATTGCTACCCGGCAAGCCTGTACGCTGTACACCTACCAAACCAGCAATACGCCCAGCAAGCGCAGCACTCAAATTTGCAACAGGCTGCTTAATATCTTCCATATTAACGGTTGATTGCGCACCTACAAGGCTTATCTTTTTTTGATAGCCATAAGCCACAACGGCCACTTCTTCTAATGCGCCGGCATTGTGTGCCAGCCGTACATTAACTACTGGCTCGCCTTTAAGTTCTACTTCTTCGGGCTTTAGCCCTACAAAAGAAATTAACAAGGTACCGTTAGCCGGCACACTAATGGTAAAGTTTCCTTTTGCATCGGTTCGTACGGCTTTTTTTACATTGCCTTTAAGCACAATGCTGGCACCGTCTAATACGGCAGAGTCTGACCGTACTGTACCTTTTACAACAATATCGCTGTTTTGTGCCTGCACTAATACCGCAGCGCCAAGCAGTAGACAAAGCAAAAAAATGTGCTTCATTTTTTTGAAAACGTGATTGTACATGTTCATAAGCAGTTGTGTTTTTTAAATGAAATGCAAGAATTGGTTATAGGTAAAAAGTTGATATTAGTTTTGTTACTTTATGCTTACAGAGCGAAAAGGATTATAAAAAGAATAGCCCGGCTTTTCAATTGAAATGCTATTTATTGATACTTGATATTTGAAAAGGAATTCATGATTTATCTGGTTGCAAGTTAACTTTCCGTTAAATTAAAAGTTGTCAATAGACTTTAAAGGGAATGTTAACGAAAATTAAATAGCGGAAACAACCGAAAGATTATACTTAATGAAACCCTTTACCGTACTAGGTTATAAGGTATAAAAGTGTAGCATAAAGAATGTGTTGCTAACACTTAGCTTAAGTATTGCCCTTATTATTTTAAAGAATACTAGCTGCCTTTGTATAAACTAAACCAAAAATAATATTAAGCAATAAATCATTTTGTATTAGCTGATAATCATTTTTACTAATTAATAAATTGGATTATTAGTTAGTATAAACCAAAATTGCGGCCTGCTAAAAATTACTGAAAAGAAATTGTATAAAAACGTTTTTACCAATAACCAATTGGGAAAATAAAATTTGGATGGTTAAAGAAACAATAGCAATTGTTGCTGTAACTGTTTAAATAAAACTGTTGACAGGTATAAAATCTGCTAACCAAAACCAAGGCAATTGTTAACGGAAATTAAAGGTTGCACGAAATACCTTCAGATGAAAAAACACCATGCAAAAAGCACCTACCTTTAGCTAAACACTTAATTTATCACAATTTGAAATTTTCTATCAATACTTATAAAGCAATTGCTTTGGTAAGTTTTCTTATACTGATGGGCGTACAGTTTTTTTTAGTGTACAATACTTATAAGCTGGAAAATGAGCATTATTATGTAGCGGAAAAAAATACCATCAACGAGCTTTATGGCATAAGCATCCGCAACGATAAGGTTTTTCCCGGTGGTGCGGCCATACTAGACCATTACATTAATGGCAACATGAAGGAGCTGGAACGGATGTATAAATATGATAACAAAAAATTTGAGGCGCTGAGACAAAAAGTATGCGACAGCGCCTTTAGGGAGATGAGAGCCAAGAATAAAATGGATAGCGTGATGACTGATATCTTTAAAAAAAGCAAAGTTGAAAACCCGCTTAAATACAGCGCTACCATACAACGGATTGATGTTACTTTTCAAAGCAATAAGTATATAAGCCTGTACAATAAAGCAATTTTTTACCCATTGATAGATTCGGCCATACAAACAAGCGATGGTATATTGATAGCAGGAAATTTGCAGAACAGGAACGCCCAAAACCTTATTACACCTTTATCCGTTAGCAGCCCGGCAGACTATAGTTACCGCATTACATTTATACTGTATGCCGAGCCTGCCAACCGCAGGCTGGATATATTGAAAGGTATGCTGCCCACATTTTTACTCTCCTTCTTTTCTATTTTATCGGTGGTGTATATTTTTTATGTAACTTTTAAAAACTGGCTTCGTCAAAAGAAATTATCAGAGATGAAATCGGATTTTATCAACAGTATAACGCACGAATTCCATACCCCGCTGGCTGCCATTATTGTGGCCAACAAAACCATGCAGACGGATAAAATTATCAATAGCAAAGAAAGCCTGCTACCGCTTACAGAAGTTATAACCAGGCAAAGCGAACGCCTGAAAATGCTGATAGGGCAAGTGCTGGACATAACAACTATGAACCAGGTAGTACTAGATAAAAAAGAATATTCGTTACACGAATTATTGGATGACTTATTGCTGGATTATCGCCTAAAACTTACTGATAGCAACGTTATGCTGCAATTAATAAAACATGCGCAGAAAGATACCGTGGAGTTGGACAAGTTTTGGTTTACCACCGTGCTGCTTAACATATTCGACAATGCCCTCAAGTACAACGACAAAGAATACAAGCAACTAACAGTAACCACTTACAACGATAAAAAAAATGTACTGATAAATATTGTAGACAATGGCATTGGCATGACGGAAGAAACACAGAAGCATATTTTTGATAAATTTTACCGCCATACTAATACTTTAAATGGCGAAGTAAAGGGCTTGGGCTTAGGGCTGTTTTATGTAAAGCAAGCCATTGACGCACACAACTGGACAATAGATATACAGAGCAACGCAGGCGAAGGCAGTATTTTTATTATAAGCATCAACTATAAATAATAAGGCATGAAAACGATGATATTACTGGTGGAAGACGAGGTAGACCTGGGCAATGTGGTGAAGCAATACCTGGAGATAATGGATTTTGAGGTAACCCTAATGAATAACGGAAAAGTAGCTTTAGAACATTTTAAGCTCAACAAAAATAAGTACGATATTTTATTGATAGACATATCGATGCCCGAGATGGATGGCTTTGATTTAGCAACCCATATTGTAAAGCTCAACAAGAATATGCCCTTTCTTTTTTTAACAGCCCGCAACGAAAAAATGGATAGGTTAAGAGGCTTAAAAATTGGTGCCGACGATTACATCATCAAACCGTTTGATATTGATGAACTAGTGCTGCGCATACGTAACATTATAAAAAGAAACACCAAGCCAGAAACCATGCAACGCTCGCTGATTGAAAAAGGCGATGTACGATTTATGAAAGATTCCCTGCAGCTTTTTATAAACGGCCAGAAAGAAATTATCTTAACGCCCCGCGAATCGGAGCTGCTGGATTTTCTTTTCCGAAATGAAAACATCATCTTAAAACGGGAAGATATATTGAACCAGCTTTGGGGCGATGATGATTATTTTTTAGGCCGCAGCCTTGATGTGTTTATATCCCGCCTAAGAAAATACTTAAACAAATCAAGTTATGTAAGCATTAATAATGTGTATGGCGTTGGGTTTGTGTTTACCGTAAAGCAGTAAAGTAGCCTCCCCGCCCCCCAAAGGAGGGTTCTATACTCTGCCAATTGCTACAGCTTTACAAATTCGAATGCTATTGGAACCCTCCTTCGGAGGGCAGGGAGGCTACTTCGCCTCCTCTATCTTAACCACCACACTAGTCCTGTCGTTGCGTGTATCGGGGTTAAAACCTATCCGCATTAAAAATTCACCGCTATATATTTTGTTGCCGTCAATAGTAGATGTTGTGCCGGGATACAAGTCAATTTCTTTAAGCGTATAATTTTTTGTAGCATCCAATCCTTTTACTAAAATAGGCAATTTACTGCCGGAACCATAGCGATAGTTTACTAGGTAATTAAAAATAACGCCGGCTGTCTTTGCCTCATTCAGGTACAATACAGATGCAGTGCTACTTTCTCTTGGGTCAGATAAACGGTATTGATTGCCCTGCCAGATGATTGGCTTTAAGGCATCATAATTTTTGATGGCTTCCTGGCAATAAGCAAGGTCGTTGCCGCTTAGTTTGCTTACTACAATATCAAAGCCCAGCTTGCCCATCATCGCTACATCGGTACGAAATTTTATTGGCTGTTTGCCCCAATCGGTAACATGGTTGCTGCTGGTTATAGCGGGGTAAAAATAAGAGTATTCCCACTGTATAAAAATGCGCTCCAATGGTTCTGTATTATCGCTGGGCCAAAACTCGGTGAAGTATTGCAGTGCCGCATAATCTACCCTGCCGCCGCCACCGCTGCATAGCATCATGGGTACTGTGGGGTATTTTGTCCGCACTCTTTCCAGCACTTTATACAAGCCGCGTACATACTCAATATACAGGTGAGATTGGTTTTTAAGATGGGCAGAATAGGCATTGTAAATAACAGCATTGCAATCCCATTTTATATAAGCCAATGCAGGATTTTTTATAAATAAAGTATCAATAATACCATACACAAAATCCTGCACTTTTGGGTTTGTAAGGTCAAGCACCAGTTGGTTCCTGAAATAATATTCATCCCGCTTAGGCTGCTTAATAACCCAATCCGGATGCTTTTCATACAGCTCGCTTTTGGGGCTTACCATTTCGGGCTCTATCCAAATACCAAACTTAACGCCATCTGTTTGTGCTTCTTTTACCAACGATGAAATGCCGTTGGGAAGCTTGCTTTTATTTTCCTGCCAATCACCTAAGCCTGCGTGGTCATCATTCCTTGGGTACTTATTGGCAAACCATCCATCATCTAATAAAAATAAATCGACGCCTAATTTTTTAGTATCTTTTAAAAGGGCTGCCAGCTTTGTTTCATTAAAATCAAAGTAGGTGCTTTCCCAATTATTAAGCAGTGTAAGCCTCGTGCCTTTGCCATCTAATATCTTATAATTTCTTGCCCATTGTTGTAGCTTACGGCTGGCATCGCCTTTGCCTTTATCAGAAAAAGTATATAAAAATGGCGGCGTAGTAAAGGCTTCGTTAGGCTGCAAAGTATAGGGCGATGCATAATTATTTATGCCTGCAATTATGCGCAGGTTATCCTGTGGGTCCAATTCAAAATCTGTACGAAAATTACCGCTCCACTCTGTTGAGCCATATAAAACGTTACCTTCATCTTCTGTGGCTGGCTTATCAAGCGATATCATAAAGCAAGATGGCATCAATAAATTTGCACGGGTACCCAGCTTGCTGTCCATCGTTCTAATACCGTGTGTAAGCTTGCTTTCTTCAGGTTCCATTTCCCTTGCCCAATCGCCATGGTACTGATTTAGATAAAAACTGCCTGCTTTAAGGTATAGGTTTGCAGAGGCAAATTTTTGCAGCACCACAGCACCTTTTTCTTTATGTTTTATACTGCTCCATTGTTCCATCACATCTTGCTTAAAATAAGATTTATAGAATAGCGTAACTTCAAAATCATACACCGGGTCTTTTAATACAATGCTTAATAAAGACACATCATCTGCAACCTTGGTTACGGTATGGCTTACATATTTAAGGTCGAGCGAAGTATTGCCATCCGCATGTGTAACAGTAATAGCAGGCTCCAATAAATTACGTGAACCGCTGGGCGTATAGGCAGCGTTGAACATACCCGTATAATCGCCTGGCTGCTTGTACACGCCTTCAACTTTACTGTACTCAGCATTGCCAGAAAGCTTGCGGCCAAAATAAATAATGCTTACATCTTTGCCTTTATCAGCTTGCAGTACCAGTGCATTGTTATGTGTTTCTATCGGGATAATTATAGGCTGTGCTGCAGCAATACCGATGCTTCCAATGCACGTGAGAATATATAGCAAAAAATGGCGGCTTATTAATTTATCATTCATATAGAAAGCTATTTATAGTTAAGTAATAATTGCCTAAATATATATCAACAATATAATTATAAAATATTCTTTTAAAAACTTTTCATACTCATTATGTAACTACTACTTAGCACTGATTAATGCCAGCAATAAAAAATACCTGCTATCAGCTAAAATAAAAATGGCTATATTTTTTATAGGATGGATAAAATTGGTGTGGCAAAAAAAGGTTTTATAAGCACCAAAATAAACGGCATAAGCTTGCGTCCGATAATAATATGCCGCTAATTTAATGAGCAAAAAAATCCCTCTCGAAAAAAATATTTTTATCAAGAGGGAGATATAAAAAACACAAGCCACATTTATTTTTTTATCAGCACAGGCCCCAGCATCCCGGATGGTTCCAGCGGAGAATCAGCATTGTAAGGATTTACGTTCAACCATGTTTTACGGTCTTTTACCTGCAGGTGCTGGTCGCCAATTAAACGGTTAACCCAGGTGTTTACTACCGCAATATCTATTGTATTAATGCCTTGCTTAACAGCGCTGCTAATATCCAGTTCATAAGGCGCCGTCCACACACCGCCTACTTCTTTGCCGTTGATGGTAACCTTTGCCATGGCAGTTAATTTACCGAGATCAAGCATAATTGGGCCGCTTTTTTTAATTGCAGTAACCGTAAAAGTATTGTGATAGGTAGCCGTGCCAGAATAATATTTTATGGCATCATTATCACTCATTGTCCAGTCTATTAATTTGTTAAAAGTAACTGGTTTTAATGGGCCCCACCGGCTTGTATCAAACTGCACCTGCCAGGGCGTTTTTATTTCTTCTATCGACGATGGTTTAGCAAAATTGCTTGCTTCCGATGCTTTATGCGCTGTCTCATCTTTTAAACGAAGAACAATAAATGCGCTTCCATTAGCTTCCAGCATCAATGGAATGTTGGTGGTATTATTAGCAACAGTATAATCTGGCAGCAAGCGGGTGGTGCCGGTAACAGCATCCCACAGCTCAGGTTTTTTACCGGTTACCTGCAAGGCAGCCGTAAAATTGATAGGCTTATCTTTTTGGTTAGAAATAAAATATACATCATCGCCCTCAACTTTCCGATGGATAAAAAGTGCAGCATCGTCGCCAACTATTTTACAATCAGGCAGGGCCTTTATCATAGTCAATGCATCCTGCAATGGCATGCCATCAATCACCAGCCCTTTTCCATAATGGTTTGTTGTAATTGTTTTTCCATTAATATTTCCCCATAAAGCTGCCGCTGCATTTTTTACCTGCGCATCTGCCTGCACCATATTTTGAAGGCTGGGAGAATATTTAGGGGATGGGCCAAATACAACCGCTCCCTGGCTTACCAATGATTGGATTTTTAATAATAATTCGGGCCGCATGGTTTCTAATTTTGGCAGCACCAGCATACGATAGGTAATGCCATTAGGTAAAACCAGCATGCCATCTTTTACAATTATCCGCTGCTTTAAAACATCTCCATTTATGTAATCGAACGAATATCCTTTTGGCAATGCAGGGTCGCACACACCGGTCATCTTTGGCGCATCTTCACCAATAAAATAAGCTACATCTGCAACGTACCTGCCTTGCTGCAACATGTAATTACATCTTTTTAAATAATCAGTAAACAAATCCATACTGCTAAACCAGGTGTTATTGCGGTTAAATTCATTGCTAAAACCAGCGTTTACGCCAGGTAATTTATCGGTGTATGGCTGCTCAATATAAACATGCAGCAACGTGTTGTTGATGCCTTCTGTAAAAAAGCGGTCGCCCCGCTGTTTCATTATGGCAGGGTACCTGGAGAAGGCTGCACCACCACAAGTAAATGATTCTGCAGAAACTTTTGTTTTGCCATAAATATGTGCAGATGATGATGCAGCCCTGTTTTCGATATTGCCTAAATCGCCTTCACTCCAAAACTCTCCGCCAATCTCATCCGACTGCCCGCCGTATTGCAGGAACTCGCCCGGAAAACCCCAGTGGCCATAGTTTTCAAGCCAGGTGGTTAAGCCATGCTGGTGGGCAATATCCCTTAGCCCACCAACATATTCAAACGAAACTTTGTCTGCTACAAAACGCCGTAAGTCCCACAAAAAACGATTGGACATTTCTTCGTTGCCCACAACACTTCCATACAAAACAGGCAGGTAAGGCGTGGGGTCGTATTTATAAATAGCGGTAAATTTTTCTATCAGGCTATCGGTCCAATTCTGGCCACCAGTTTCATAGCTATCTTCCACCACCACTTTAAAACATTTGCGGTCTGCTGCAGGTATGCGTTTCATTATCTCGCCAAGGTACCCATCAAAATGTGCTTGCAGGTAAGCCTTGTTCATCTTATCAACTTCCAGCCCTGTGCCATTAGCAGGTGCGGGCGAATTGGTAACGCCTGTTGGTGCCATGCCAGACCGTACAATAACCCATTGCCCGGCTGGCGCATCCCAATTTAAGGTGCCATCTGCCTGCATAAATGTAGAGATATTAATTACAGCCGATGGGTCGATGGACAAGCCCTTGTCGTGCGTTACCATTTGGCTTGGCCATAAATATTGTGCCCATAATGGAAACGGCGTCTGGCTCATTTTAGCCAATGATTTTTCTATATAATTTTCAATTTTTGGTGAAGATAAAAGCTGCAATTCCTGTAAGCCGGAAGTAGCTTCCGGACTGCCGCCCCAAGACCGTGCGTAGTTGCTTTTAAGGTTACTGATAATGATGCGGAAAGATTTTGAACTGGTAGCGGGCAGCGATATAGCCATACGCCCATAAGGGTCAAACCCAACATTTAAGGCACTATTGCTGCGGTCGATAGTGGCTTCCTTAATTGTTTTATAAGTACCCCCATCACTTACCTGCACTTTTATAGACGCAATTATTGGACGGTGCGAAGGATAGATAAGGATGCTCCTTGCAGTAAAATCTTTTTCAGTCTTTATGTCGAAACTAACAACGCTATCTAAAGGTATGCTTACTTCTGTAGCAGTATCCTTATCCATTAAAGCCTGTACATTTTTTTGGATAGGATTGCTTGTAATAACAGGGTTATAGCTGGTAATATTTGAATAGTAATCTTTAGGTGCCGGAAAAGCGATAACGCTTACATCCTGAAATTTTTCATTTGGCTTCACCAATTTTATAGCTATTTTTTTGCCTCCCTGCACGCTTGTTTCCGAGCTTGTAAGGTAACGCATAGATTGCGATTGCTTAATCCACGGCCCACCGGATTGGCTCCATCCGGGGCTATTAAAAATACCTATCTCGATGTTTAATTTTGTGGCGGTTTTTAAAGCGGTGTGCATAATATCCCACCATTCATCTGACAAGAACACAACTTTTCCCTGCGCTACATCCGACTGTTCTATATTGCCTATAAAAGCACGGTTGATGCCTGCTTTTTTCATAGATTCCAAATCTTTTATTACGCCTTCTTTGGAAATATTTCCTGATATCCAATACCAGTAAACACTCGTTTGCACTGCATTGCCAGGGTTACGAAAAACTTTTTCTATTACAGGGTAACCCGCAAAAACATTTTTATCCGTAACGTCTTTTTGCTGCGCAGCTGCATTGTATGCAAGAAGGCAAAAAGAGATAATACGCCCGATTTTTATAATTGGCGGCAAACAGCCCAATCGTTTTTTTAGCATGGCAAGAAATCTAATTTAAAGAAAAAATATTGTACAATTATTTAAAATATTAGCGTAATAACGCTTGTAATCTAACCAAAGAAAAATTAACAACTGACCTGTATTGACCTGCAAAAATAAGTGCACAACCCAACAGTAATTGAAGATTGCAACTTGATTGGCCGAAGTACCTACACGATTAAAAATCTGTTTGCTGTATAGTTACCGGGCCTATAAGGCCAGACTTCAGCAAGGGCGAATCTTTTTGGTAATGCGTAAATGTAGTAAACGTAAACCGGCCGCTTGTACGTGGTTTATTGTTTAGCAGCCAATCTGGCCACTGGCCGTTTTTAATCCCATCATCCGGTAATTGTTCATCGCCTATCAGCCTGTTTGGCCATAGGTTAGCTACTTCAATTTCCAGCTTATTATCTTTTTGTTGCAGCGCAGTTGTTATGTCTACTTTCCAGGGCGCTGTCCAAACTACGCCTAAATCTTTACCGTTCAACTTTACGCTGGCAAGGTTTTTAACTTCGCCTAAATCCAAATAATAGTGCCCATTTATATTTTTATTGATGATTGGCGCGGCATCAAAAGTTTGCCGGTAAGTGGCAATGCCAGAATAATATTTTATCCCTTGCTCATTCCTTTTTGTCCAATCAACCAAGGTATCAAAAGTTATATTTTCTGGGCCGCCCCATACCGGGTTAAATGATACCGTCCATGGGGTAGTTAATGCGGTACTATTTTTAATAGTTGCAAAATTCTTTATTTCCTGCGGGATAATTGATGCAGCATGTTTTTTAAATACTACAAAAAAACTTTGGTAAGCATCAAATTTTAAGGGGATGGTTGTTTGCCCATTACCTGCAGAAAATTCTGGCAAAGCCTTTATGGTGCCGGTTAAAGCATCCCATAATTCAGGCTTGCCTTTATCTGACCGGAAAGTACAATTAGCATCAGCCTGTTGCTTAGTTTTATTTGATACGAAATAAATATCCCAATCATCCGTAGTGCGATGGGTGTACCTTAAAGATGCATCAGATGAAAAATCATTTTCAATACCCATACTTTTTAACAGGGCCGCAGTAACATCATAGGCAGGATAAAGCCCTTCTAGCTTGCTGCTAATATCGCCACCCCAAATAATTTTTCCTTTTCCATAAGCATGCGCAGTTTGGTTAGTAGGAATAGTAGATGCACCCCATATAGTTTCAGCCATCTTTTTTACCAGTCCGTCACAAGCCGGAAAATCAGTTAGGCCCGGAGATTTTTCTGGCGGTGCGCCAACAACAACAGCACCATCATTTATAAGTGACTGTATCTTTTTTAATAAGCCCGGTGTCATTGTCTTAACATCTGGCAGCACTAAAATTTTATAGGCAGCACCGCCCGGAAACACAACCATATTATTTTGTACTGTAGCCTTCAACAATTGGCCGGGGGCACATCCATCAAAGTTATAGCCCCTCCTATCACGGATGGGTTCTTCGCCAATAAGGGCAGATGCGGGCGGGCGAAAAACATGCGGGGCACCTTCGGGAGTAAGGTATAAAACATCGGCCACTGCTTTGCCTTGTTGTAAAATAAACTGGCAGCGGGTAATATATTTATGGTAGTCGCCAACCATCGGCCACCAGGTCTGGCTCCTATCCCAATGAACGCCGTAAGGGCCCATCGTCATGCCTGGCTTTAAGTTATCAGGCAACGTCTGGCTTTGAAAAGTGTGGTACACAAACCTGTTTATGCCGGCTGCAAACGCCCAGTCGCCCTGCTCTTTCATTGATCCCGGATATTGTTTCCAGCCCTCTTGTTCTTCTGCGGTAAAAGCCTCTGCAGGTACTAGTGATATACCATTTACATGCGCAACAGAAGTAGCTTCCGTACAGCTAAAAGAAGAATTAAACCCAAAGGCCTTGCTCCAGAATTCGCACATGGGTATGTCTGCGATAGCGCCTAGCTCAAGGTCTGCAGTTGGGTTCATATCATACGGCTCAATAGATAATTTAAAGCCATTGCGGTGTGCGTACGCTTTTAAATGTGTGGCATGGTTTTCCAAAACCAATTCTTGCGATACTTGCCGCAAGTCCCATAAAAACCGTTCGCTTGTTTCGAGGCTGCCCACAATATTGGCATCGTATACCGGGTAAAAAGGCAAGGGGTCATAGCCTCTTCTTTTAATAAATTGTTCCCTAAATTGAGCTGTCCAATTTTGAGAGCCCATCTCCCAGCTATCCATGTGTATCTTTTTTAAACCACCTGGGGCAGTTGCATCCAGCTTGCCAGTTTTAGTTAAAAGCTTTCCGATGTAAGTATCGAGATGCGCATTGAGTGCCACCGTATCAAATTTATCTACTTCAAACCCTAAGCCGGGAAAAGGCGCCGGGCGGGTAACTGCACCATTATTGCGGCTGCCAAAACGCATAATGGACCACTGCCCTGCAGGTACTTTCCAATCAAGCGTACCATCTGGCAACAGCTTGCCGGTAAGGTCAATTATTTGTTTTTGCTGTATGATAGCCGACGCAGGTACAACCGTATAAGTAGCCAGGGATGGCAAATATTGTTTTACGCCAGGGGCAGAAGAATAAGGTGCCCGATAGTATAAGGCCTTCTCATCGATATCAATTATTTTATCAGTTGCAGCTGGCGTTGGAAACGCCAGCAATGCAACATCTTTATAAAAATCTTTCCATTGCTCACCCAAATCAGGCGTAAAGCCACCTTCGCCAAAATAAGGGTTTTTAGGTAAGGGGATTGGCAGCTTAATAGGCTGTGTAGTACCGCCAGCAACAATGGTGGTGCTGGATACTAAGTGCTGCATAGATTGAGCTGCAGGTACCCATGGGCCACCACTTCCGGTCCATCCGGGGCCTACGCCTAACGTAATTTCAATGCCCAGCCTTTCGCCTTCATGTACCGCATGGCTAAACATATCCTGCCATACATCGCTTAAAAAATCAACCTTGCCACGAGGTACCCCTACATTCACTTCTAAAAAAATAAGGTTGCCGATGCCTGCTTTTTTCATTGCCTCCAAATCTTTGGTCATAGATTCTTTTGTACGGTTTCCATCCATAAAATACCAGTACACACCAGGCCTTGCAGAATCGGGCGGGTTTAAAAAACTGGCTTCAAGGCTATTGGGCGCATACGTTACAGCCTTATTAACTTTACTAAAATGCTTATTGCAACTGTATAAAATAAATACAACTAATAAAGATAAGCCAGTAACAAAAAATGATTTTTTTTTAAGTAATAACATGGTATTTTTTTGAATAATTAAACTGATAGTCAATAATAAAATAGGGCAGCCTTAGCAAACCTGGATGGTTTCTACTCCCAGTAATTCACCCAGTTTTTTAATTTTAGATGCGATGTGCCCAACGCCAATAGCGCAGTGGTGTGCAGGGCCGTGCGCATTCCATTGCTCCACAAATTTGCGTGCGCCTATTGAAAATTTATAGCGGCTGTTTGTATTGCCAATCTCTAAAATTGGCCCGGCTACAGAGGCTGCTTCTGCTACTAAAAATTGCAGTTTCCCATCTGCCGTTTCCACTACTGACAGTAAAGTTACATCGCCATGTTTTACAGTCATCTCAACAGATAGCCCACTGCCTACCTTACCATGGTACACCTGCAAAGGGCGCACTTTTATTTTACCTTCGGCGATGGCTAAATGGCAAGGCCCATCATGCCCCATCAGTACTACATCTTCTTTAAAATCCATGGCATAATATTCTGTAAACGAGCCACCAGCGCCAAAGCTGTCCATAATTTTCATTGCCTGCGCATTTTTAATTTCATATTCGCCTGCTACCGGGATATTGTTGGCTGTAAGCAATGAATTGCCTAGTATTACCGAACTCATGGTATCTTCATTTTGTGGGTTGCCGGTGCCTTTATGGTAATAGGCCATGGAACCTAGCTGGTATTTATCTACCAGCTTATCTAATGCAACGGCCGTTTGTGCAGCCCGTTCTAATTCTATCTGCGAGCAATCCTCCTGTACCTCAAAAACTTCCAGGAATAGGGTTACTTTATCTTCTATTTCCTGCTTCGTTACGTGTTGCCGTATGCCAGATAATTCATCTACTTCTATCACTTCTATATGTCCGCCGAACACCGAGCAATGCAGCGTTAAATTAGAATAGATATCCAGCATGCCGCCATAGTAATTGCCCATAATGCCTAAGTGGTTATGGTACATAATATTGGCAACCTTTGCTGCGGCAATCCATTCTTCTATTTCCGTCCACGCAATAGGGTCATCGTTTAACATACCCGTAACCTGGTAAAACGGAATGTTGCTGCGCTTGAAGACACTGGCAATTTCCGGTACAGGGCAGGCCGAACAAAAGGCAAGCCATTCACCCGTCATTTGTGTACGGTCGTTTAAGTTATTGAACCACTGGTAATTGATGGCGGCTTCTGGTGCAAGGTTTAAAATTATCACCGGCACTTTTGCCCGCTTTACTACTGGCAAAACGGTAGCTGACAATGCATAAGTGGTGACGTATAAAAAAATAACATCCACATCCTGCTTACGAAATTCATGCCCGGCATCAAATGCTTTCTGCGGCGTATCTATTAAGCCAAGGTTTACAATGGAGGCACCAAAGCCTTTTAGTTTATCTTCCACCACCTGTACATAGCCAGTAAGGCGTTGTTTTAATCCTTCAAATTGTTGCCAGTAAGCTTCCAGCCCAATACCAAAAAGCCCTATTTTTAATTGAGGTGCCATGCTTATTTTATTATCTTATTTAGTTACTTTAAATTCATAGTGGCCAGAGCCTGCTGCTATCATTGCAGCACCATTTTTATACCCTAAAAAATGCAGCCCCTTAACCTTGCTTAAAGGTTTATTATTTTCAAAAATTTCAGCGCCATTTTTTGCAGGCAGATAAAAAGTAGCAGTGGTATTTACCGGAATATCGGTAGTTAATTCAAAACTATTCTGCCCCTTTTTCCATTGGCTCAAAATAATGCCATAAGGAGAATTATACTTTACGTTGGCCGTAGTTACATCGCCAACAGGCTCTGGCCTAATATCTATTTGTTTAAAAGCGATGGCATTTTCAGCAGGCCTTATACCGCCCAAGCCACTATAGAACCATTCCATTAAATGCCCTAACATAAAATGATTATTGGATACAAATCGGAAGGCCTGCCAAGACTCTGTAAGCGCCGTTGCGCCATGGGCAAGCTGGTAGCCATAGCCCGGCACATCGGACTGGCTATTCATGTTAAAAATTATATCCGAGCGGTTGTTATCATCCAATACCTTCAATAAATAACGATAGCCAATATCGCCAGCTGTAAGGCTATTTTTTCTACCCTGTATATCTTTTATGATGTTATTTACCACCATACTTTTATATACCGGAATTACCAGCCCCGTGTATACCGCCATAGCATTTGCTGCCTGGCTACCAGTTGCGTACTGCTTTGTTGCCTTATTAAAGTATGTTTTATTAAAAGCTAATTTTACATGATTAGCTAAAATGCCATAAGCTTTGCTATCATTATTTTTGCCTAATAGTTTTGCTACTTTATTAATGATATCAAGATCGTAATAATAGATGGCGGTGGCCGTTACACCTTTGGGCGTTAACTGAGATTCGCCCGGATCTCCGGGCCCGATATCATACCAATCTCCCAAACCATAAGCTAAAATATTATTAATGGATTTTTTATGCAGGTAGCTAATGTACCGCTGCATCATGGGGTAAGCCTCTTCTAAAACTTTTTTATCGCCGTACCACTGATATACATACCAAGGAAGGATAACGCCGTTGCTACCCCATTCGGGAGAGTCTCTAAAACCCTCGTCAAAATGCACATACTCGGGTGCAATATCAGGCACCAGCCCGTCTTTCGTTTGTGCGTTCATCATATCCTTCACAATTTTTTTACAAAGGCTTGCAATATCATAATTATATCTTATTGATGGGCCAACCAAATGCGCTTCTTCCAGCCAGCCCAATTTTTCGCGGTGCGGGCAATCGGTAAACACACTTGCCATATTGCTTTTTATAGCCCAATTTATCAATGTAAATGTGCGGTTAAATAAATCGTTTGAACAAGAAAATGAACCAGTAGCTGTAGCGGAATTACGGGTGTGCAAGCTTTGTAAGTTGGTGATAACAGGTAAGTCACTTTTAGCAACCGTAGTATCATCTTCCACCTGGATGTACCGAAAACCATAGTAAGTAAACTGGGGCTGCCATGTTTCTACGCCATCCCCCTTTAAAGTATAATTAAAATATACGGGCGCGCCAATAGCATCCTGGGTTACAAGCCCATCATCTGTAACAAGTTCGGCGGGCCTAAGTTTTATCACAGTCCCTTTTTTGCCTGATACAGAAATACTAAAAATACCGGATGCATTTTGCCCAAAGTCGTACACGTGTATGCCTGGTTTTGGATGCGTTATTTTTTTTATTGAAAAGGTATCAAATATTTTTAGTGGTGGTGCGGTTTGTGCATTCAGTGCTTCTGCGCCATCAACTAAAAGCGGTATTTTCCAGGCGCTATCATTAAAAAAAGGTAGGTCCCATTTAGGTTGCTCCAGGTTTGCATCATGGTCTTCACCACCATAAATGCTGGAGAAAGTAATTGGCCCAGGCGTTGTTTTCCAGGATGTATCGCTGATAATATTTTGTGATGAGCCATCTTCATACTCCAGCTTTACCAGGCATATCATTTTTGGATAACCATACGCTACGGTAATTTTTCGGTATCGTTCCCGAGGCGTATAATAAAAGCCGTTGCCCAACATAATACCCAATGCATTATTGCCTTGCACTAGCTGGCTGGTAATATCAAAAGTTACGTACAGGGCATGCTTATCATATTGCGTCCAGCCGGCATCTAAAAAATGATCGCCTACTTTTTTACCATTTAGCCTACAATCAAAGTGGCCCAAGCCAGCAATAAACGCAGTAGCTTTTTTAAGTTGTTTAGTTAGTGTAAATTCTTTCCGGAATAAAGGAAGTATATCTTTTCCAGTGCCAAGCGAAGAGTCGCCATCTCCATGGATGCCGGGCACTATGCGCAACGAATCAGGCAGTTTTTTATAAGCGATCCATTGGGCGTTTTTCCAATCTTGCTTTGTAAGCAGCCCCATTTGCCAGCTTGCTGCTGTACACCATGCAGACGTATCTTTTAAGTTATCCCATACCATGGCCTTCCAATAATAAGTATGGGTTGCCAGTAGTTTTTTAC
>JANXVN010000243.1 GCA_025351645.1 Ferruginibacter sp. | reverse complement strand
TCAGGATGCAAGGCGTACTGATAAATTGAAAGCTATAAAAGAGCTGGCAAATGTCCCGCTTCAAAATTACCTTTTTGAAAATAACAACGACCTCACATTTACAAATAGGTCAGATGACTGGGGCTTTAAAGAAAAAGGTTTTTCAAACGGTGCTTGCTATGCAGACCTTAATAACGATGGCAACCTTGACCTGGTGATAAATTGCTTTAATAGCGAAGCCCGCATCTATAAAAATAATGCAGGCCTGTTACATAAAAATAATTACCTCAACATCAGGCTAAAAGGCAAGTCGCCTAATGTAGATGGCATAGGGTCTAAAGTATGGATATACGCAAATGGTAAAATGCAGTTCCAGGAATTTTACCCCTACCGTGGCTACGAATCTTCGGTAGAGCCGCTGATACATTTTGGTATAGGTGTAAATATTAAAGTAGATAGTATAAAAATCGCCTGGCCAGATGGCACTTTACAAATGGAGCATGATGTTAAAGCCAACCAAAAACTAACAATAAAATTTGCTTCCGATACCACCTCTCTTCAAAAAAATAGTAAACTGCCAATAGTGAAAAAAAATATGGTAGGGCAAGATAAATTGGTAGCTGATATTACAGGTACCAGGGGATTAAATTACCAGCATAAAGAAATTGAATTTGTAGATTTTAAAGTGCAGCCATTGTTGCCGCATATGTTTTCAAAAAACGGTCCGGGCATTGCCGTTGGCGATGTAAATGGAGATGGGCTGGAAGACTTTTTTGTTGGTGGCACAGCAGCGGGCAGCGGCAATTTTTTCTTTCAATCGGCTGACGGTAATTTTATTGCACATCCATTATTGAAAAAAGCATTATCGGATGACATGGGCGTGCTGTTGTTTGATGCGGACAATGACAATGACCTTGACCTGTATATTGTTGGT
The DNA here is from genome assembly GCA_025351645.1 of Ferruginibacter sp. GTDB lineage: Bacteria > Bacteroidota > Bacteroidia > Chitinophagales > Chitinophagaceae > Ferruginibacter. Next base: position 16,041 of record JANXVN010000243.1, on the reverse strand, counting down.
GGAGGCTCTGAAAGCCCCGCTGGTTCAGCAGCTTACCAGGATGGCTTTTATCAGAATGATGGCAAAGGAAACTTTACATTTATAGACAATGCGTTACCCGACACAAAGGCCAGCGGATCCTGCGTGATAGCCTGTGATTATGACCATGATGGTTACCTGGACCTGTTTGTGGGCGGAAGGGTTTCTCCGGGTAGTTACCCCTTGCCACCTAAAAGTTATTTGCTTAGGAATGAAGGTTTACAGGGCGGTAAAATAAAATTTAAAGATGTTACAAATGAAGCTTGCCCGCAATTATCAACTATCGGCATGGTAAGCGCTGCCTTGTGGAGCGACTATGATAATGATGGCTGGAACGACCTTGTTTTAGTGGGGGAATTTATGCCCATTACTATACTTAAAAACGATAATGGACAAAAATTTAAAGCTCCATTTATCATCCCGCATTCACAAGGTTGGTGGAACAGCATTGTTGCCGGTGATTTTGATAATGATGGCGATATAGATTACATAGCCGGTAACCTTGGCTTAAATAGCAGGCACAAAGCCTCGCCAGAAAAACCATTGTGTATCTACGCAAAGGATTACGATAAGAATGGCTTGATAGACCCGGTAATGTGCTATTATACGGATGGCAAAAATTATATTTATCCTACCCGTGATGAAATGATAAAACAAATCAGTTCCATGCGGGGCAGGTTTGCTTCTTATAAAGACTATGCTTCAGTTACATTTGAACAATCTTTTACGCCAGCAGAAATAGCTGATGCCTATGTGGTAAAAAGCGAATGCTTTGAAAGCAGCTATTTCGAAAATAAAGGCAATGGAGTATTTGTAAGAAAAAGGTTGCCGGTAGAAGCCCAGTTTGCTCCCATTTTTGGAATGCTTGCCGGGGACTATAATGATGATGGAAACCTTGATGTATTATTAGCAGGGAATTCTTATGCAACCGAAGCATCCACAGGCCGTTACGATGCCATGACGGGTTTATTGCTGGTTGGTGATGGCAAAGGAAATTTTAAGCCTGAAAACACTGCGGCTACCGGCTTTAAAGCAGATGGAGATGTTAAGGGGCTTGCAAATATTTTGGCTGCAGATGGGCATCAAATAATCCTTGTCGGTAACAATACAGGTAGGTTGGAAGCTTATCAGTTGAATAAAAAAAATAAAAACATAGCGATAAAAAATACCGACGCTTATGCTATTATCCATAAAAAAAATGGGCAGGCTTATAAACAAGAATTTTATTTTGGAAGCAATTACCTGTCACAATCGTCAAGAATATTATCGATTGGCAAAGAAGTGAAAAGCGTTACTATTTACGATATTAAAGGCAACAAAAGAGAACAACTTATCAAGTAATAAAAACTACCAGCTATGAAAAAAATATTGATAATTGCATGCTGTTTTTTGTATGGTATATTTTGCGGCTGCAGGCAAAAAGATAATACTGCGGCATTAAATAAATTATATGAAAACCCTTTGCCCGATTGGAACAAAAAACTTACTCAGGTAATTATATCAGATATTTTTATACCTGCCGTTAGCAGCAGGATTTTTGCTTATACAAATATTGCAGCTTATGAAGCATTGCGCCCTGCCTATAAAAATTACCCTTCTTATGCAGGTAAATTAAATGGGCTTCAACCGGTGCCGATGCCAAAACAGGGCCAGCAATATAGTTATCCGGTGGCAAGCGTAATTGCCTTTTCAACCGTTGCCCAAAAATTAGTATTTGATGGCAATGCTATAAAAAAAATGGAGCAGGAATATATAGCGCAACTACAAAGCTTCAATATGGGTCAGGCACTGCTGGATAGTTCTGTATCTTATGGGCATGCAGTGGGTAATCATATAATTTCGTGGGCGGCTGCTGATGGGTACCTGCAACGTAATTCGTTGCCTGCCTTTATTGTTACAAAAGAGGCAGGAAGGTGGCAGCCAACACCGCCTAACTATGCGGATGCCAGTGAAACTAACTGGAAAACATTAAGGCCACTTACGCTGGATTCTTGTTCTCAGTTTAAGCCTGTTGCCCCCACTAAATTTGATACTGCTAAAAACAGTGCATTTTATAAAGAAGCCTACCAGGTTTTTACTGCAGTCAAAAATCCTCAGGCAACCGATTCAGCCGTTGCCTGGTATTGGGATGACAACCCCAACACTTCCTTAACCGATGGGCACATTACTTATTTTCAACAAAAAAACTCACCAGGCGGGCATTGGATACACATAGCCTGTTCTGTTGCGCAAAAAGAAAAATTCGATGCGATGAAGACAGTTGCCCTTGTATCAAAAACGGCTATTGCATTGTATGATGCATTTATATCCTGCTGGGATGCGAAGTACACTTACAACTATATCCGCCCCGAAACTTTTATTAATAAATACATCGATAAAAATTGGGAGCCATTGATACAAACACCGGCATTTCCTGAATACCCAAGCGGGCACAGTGTTGCATCGTCCAGCGCTGCTACCGTGCTCACGCAAACATTGGGTGATAAATACGTTTTTATAGATTCTGCCGAAGTGCCTTATGGCCGGCCAACACGCCAATTCAATTCTTTCTACGAAGCGTCCGACCAGGCTTCCATAAGCAGGCTGTATGGCGGCATACATTTTATAACGGCCATCACAAAAGGAAAAGAAGAAGGAAGAAAAGTAGGTAGCTATGTGATGGATAAATTAAAGTAACGAATAAGCTTAATAAAATAGGACAAACGGTTGCGCTGCTTATGATGCGTTTTTTTTGATTTTTACATGTAAATTCAAGTATGCGAATTATTTAAAGTTAAAACGAGGCTTCAAATATTTTATCAGCTTCAGCTGTAATTTGTCCAATATTCTACTTTTATAATAGCTTACAAAATTATCATTATAATAAAATTTATACCATGCTGCCAATCGCAGTAAGTAATTTCAAGATACCCAATGTTTATAGGTGCTTTTATAAAGAATAATAAATAGATACGCAACATAATATTATTAAAGCCTGCCAATTAAATTGTATCAACATAAAAGTGATAATAAGTATTTATGGAAAATTTAACTATCATTCAAGAAAAGCCAATCCCTGCCATTACACCCATGCAGCCTGTTTCTTCAACTGCAAGCAGGATAGCTTCTGTAGATGTGTACCGGGGTTTTGTAATGCTGCTGATGATGGCAGAAGTATTGTCTTTTTCCCAAGTGTCAGCTTCGTTGCCCGATAGCGGGTTTTGGAAATTCCTGTCTTTCCATCAAAGCCATGTGCCATGGATATGGCTTGCATTGCACGATATGATACAGCCATCTTTTACCTTTTTAGTTGGCGTTGTATTGCCCTATTCCATTGCTAGCAGAAAAAGCAAAGGGGCTTCATTTAGTAACCTCATGCTCCACACAATTAAACGGTCTGTTATATTAATATGCCTGGGTATATTCCTGCGCTCGATGGATGCCAATCAAACTTATTTTACGTTTGAAGATACCCTTAGCCAAATTGGTTTAGGCTACACTTTTTTAGTACTATTAGGCTTTTGCTCTCAGCGTATACAAATCATAGCTTTGGTAGTTGTTTTGGTTGGCTATTGGCTGGCTTTTGCACTGTATCCTTTGCCCGGCAGTTCTTTCGATTATGCAGCTGCAGGTGTTACTGCTAATTGGGAGCATAACCTGCATGGCTTTGCCGCTCACTGGAATAAAAATACCAACCTTGCGTGGGCGTTCGATAAATGGTTCCTGAATTTATTTCCCCGTAAATCTGTGTTCTTAAATAATGAAGGCGGTTATTCTACCCTTAGTTTTATTCCAACTTTGGGCACTATGATAATTGGGTTATTAGCTGGTAACGTAATGAATTCAACAAAAACTCAGCAGGAAAAATTACGCTTTTTTATTATTGCAGGTATAAGCCTTATTGCGGCAGGCATACTCTTTCACGTAACTGGCATAAACCCAATTGTAAAACGTATCTGGACACCGGCCTGGACAATTTTTAGCGGCGGTATCTGCTTCCTCTTCCTGTCATTTTTTTATGGAGTTGTAGATGTGGCGGGCAAAAAGAAATGGAGCTACTTTTTAATGGTGATCGGCGCTAACTCTATTGCGGCCTATGTGTTTTCTGATGGCGGTATGAGGGCGTTGATACACAACTCGCTTTACATACACCTGGGGCAAAATTTTGATAAGCTGTTCGGAGTACCGTATGCTCCGCTGGTTAGTGGCGCTATCACTTTATTGTTGCTGTGGCTTATTTTAAACTGGATGTATAAAAAGAAAATATTTATAAAAATTTAAGGCACCTATCATTTTAAGGCATGGTAAGGGTAGCATCATGCCCACATCAACATTTTTAACAAATATCGGTCATCATCTTTCAGTCAACACAAATAAGCTTTGTCATGAAAATTAAACCGGGCATAAAATATTTTTTTTTGTATGCAACATGTTTGCTGCTGCAAAACTGTAATACCACTGCTAAAAAAGAGGCTGCTAATGAACCTGTGCAAAAAGCAGCATTTTATACATTGGCTGATTTTGATAAGGTTGAAAAAATAGATACGCATGTCCATATTAATGCGGATGATAGCTCGTTTATTACTCAGGCAAAAAAAGATAACTTTCGGCTGATAACTATAAATGTTAACGCAGGCGTGCCCATTGAAGAGCAGCGTTCGATAGCTCTAAAGCTTGTAAAGAAATTTCCAGACAGGCTGCATTTTGCTACCACTTTTAGCCTGAAAAATTGGGGTACCGAAAAATGGCTGACACAAACAATCGCTTATTTAAAGCAGTCTTTCGATAGCGGGGCAATTGCCGTTAAGATTTGGAAGAACATTGGGATGGAGCTTAAAGATGCCAATGGAAAGTGGGTAATGATCGATGATCCCAGGTTTGATACAGTATTAAATTTCATCGAAAAAAATAACATTACCGTCCTCGGACATTTGGGCGAACCTCGCAATGCATGGCTGCCAACCGAACAGATGACCATAGCAGGCGATAAAGAATATTTCACAAAGCATCCGCAGTACCACCAGTCCCTACACCCCGAAAATCCTTCTTACAAAAATCAAATTGATGCACGGGATAACATGCTAAAAAAACATCCCTATCTTCGGTTTGTTGGTGCTCATTTAGGCAGCCTGGAATGGAATGTAGATGAACTGGCCAAGCGCCTTGATTTGTTCCCTAACATGGCGGTAGATATGGCTGCACGCATACCTCACCTGCAGGTACAATCGGTAAAAAATTGGCAGCAGGTGCATGACTTTATTATCAAGTACCAGGACCGCCTTATTTATGCCACAGACCATGGCGTTGACCCAAAATCGAACTTTGCGGAAGTGAATATAGAAGCACACGGTGTAAGGGTAAGCGATTGGAAATATTTTGTAACCAATGATGAATTGACGGTGCCTGATTTTACTGAAAAGTTTAAAGGCTTACAATTGCCAAAGGAAGTAGTTGATAAGATATACCGTACCAACGCAAAAAAATGGTTTCCTGGTTTAACTGATAACAATAAATAAATTTCACAATAATTTTAAATACAAAATAATGAAAAATAATAGAAGGCTTTTTTTAAAGCTCGCTGGCCTAACAGGCTTTGGCGTAGCAGGTGGCGGAATACTAAAAGGGTTTGGCGAAATACCGCAGCCAGATAATGTATTAACCTACGGCAATGCCGGGCCTGGCAAGCAATTGTTTAACATGAGCGGTTATGCCGCACCTAAGTTAGAAACCGTGCGCATAGGCTTTATAGGCCTGGGTCAGCGGGGCCCTGAGCATCTCTCAAACGCTTCAAAATTAGAAGGCGTAGAAATTAAGGCACTATGCGATATTAGGACAGAAATGGCAGAGGGCGCAAAAAAATTATTAACTGGCACTGCGCACAACCCTACAATTTATTCTGGCAGTAAAGAGGAATGGAAAAAGGTTTGCGACCGTAAAGACATTGACCTGATATACATTGCAACTCCCTGGCACCTGCATACGCCCATGGCCGTATATGCCATGGAACAAGGCAAGCATGTATGTATAGAAGTGCCCGCTGCTGTTACCATAGAAGAATGCTGGAAATTAGTAGAAACATCCGAACGTACCCGCAAGCACTGCATGATGCTTGAAAATTGCTGTTATGATTTTTTTGAATTACTAACATTAAACATGGCCAGGCAAGGTTATTTTGGGGAGATAGTACATGGCGAAGGTGCTTACATACACAACTTACTGGGGCTTAATTTTGATAAGAAAGGCTACTACGATATGTGGCGCTTAAAAGAGAATATGACACGCAATGGCAACATATACCCAACCCATGGCCTCGGGCCTATTTGCCAGTTGATGGACATCAACCGGGGCGATAAAATGGATTACTTGGTATCTATGTCGGGCAAAGATTTTTTAATGGAAAAGAAGGCGGAAGAACTTGCTGCAACGGATAGCTTTTTTAAGCCATTTACAAATAAAAAATACCGTGGCAACATGAATACTACCAGTATTTATACCGCTAAAGGCCGCACCATAATGATACAGCACGATGTTAGCTCGCCCAACATTTACTCGAGGATACATAAGGTTAGCGGCACAAAAGCCTCTGCACTTAAATATCCTTCTCCATCAAAAATCTCTACTGCTGATGGAGAAAACTGGGTATCGGATGAAGAGATGAAGAAGCTTGAAAAGCAATACGAGCCTGCCATTGTGAAAAAGATAGGCGAACTGGCCAAAGAAGTTGGCGGGCATGGCGGCATGGATTTTTTAATGGACTGGCGTACCATCGATTGCCTTCGCAACGGGCTGCCGCTTGACCAGGATGTATATGATGCCGCACTTTGGAGCGCCGTTGCACCGTTAAGCGAAAAGTCTGTAGCAAGCCGTGCAACTTCAGTAAATGTGCCAGATTTTACCAATGGTTCCTGGAAAACAAATAAGCCCATCGATATAACGTTGGAAAAAGGAGGCACTACAAAAGCGAAGGCATAATGCGGTTAATCCCAATTATTTTTTAGATGATAATTGTATTGAGGAGTTTTAAAGTATCCTTCATTTTATTATTGATGACTAAATTTTAACGATCACTTTATCGTTAAAATTTAGTCATCCTATTTTACTATACTTTCTACAAATTCAAGTGAGGGCTATTTATCTTTAGTTGTTGGCTTGCAGGCAAAAATTTACAAGCCTCAGTATTTATATCCCAGCGATAGATAGCCCGAAATGTATCCACTTGTTGGCGTGCAATTATTTTTCGAATACCAAAGTATCAGCAGTGGCGCCCAATGTTTGCAATATGTTTGATATTTCCAGCACCATTGGGTCGGGCCCGCATACATAAAAGTGCTTGCTAAAATCGGTTACTTCAGCTTTTAAAAAAGCTTCATCAATTTTCCGTAAATCATATTTGCTATCCTTTTGGCGGCTGATAGTAAAGTGGGCATTTTCACCCAGCATGTTTTTTAACTCTTCCGCAAGTATGATATCCTGGCCGGTTTTATTAGAGAAGAAAAGCTTGTTTTCTCCAATCTTATTTTCTCTCTTTAACTCCCTTAATATGGCGATGAAGGGTGTTATGCCTGCACCTCCCGCAATAAAATAACCAGGGCCTTTGTATTCGATTGCTCCCCACGCTTCCCTTACTATTACTTCGTCGCCGGGGTTCAATAAGCTTAACTGGTTTGTTACGCCCTGGTGCTCCGTGTAAATTTTTATGATAAATTCCAGGTAGGGTGCATCGGTTAAGCTGGTAAATGTAAAAGGGTTCCGTTTATCGGCCCATTCCTCTTTGTTTACAGAAAGCTCCGTTGCCTGCCCTGGCGAAAATATAAAGCCAGCGGGCTTCTCTAGCCTAAACTGCCTTACATCATGTGTAATATATTCGGCTGATAGTATCTTTACAATGGTTTCCATCTTACAAATTTATATGGTTTTTAAATTGGTTGTTTTAGGTAGTAATATAACTCTTTTTATGAGGGCCAACACTTAATGTTTAAAAGATAGTGTGCCACTGCGGTTGGTATTTTCTGGTAGGATATTGTAGCCTTTTGGGTTAATTACGAATCTGTAAAAGAGGCATGTGCCTTAAACGGCTTAATAAAAAATATCACGTTTCTGTAAGCCCGGTTAACCTGCTTCAACTACCCCAGTTAAATGCCGAAAATTGTTGCACTTATCGTTGCCTATCAATTATTGATAAATTCATACCATGATATCCGGCTTTGTTTATTTATCATTGCCTTCCGCAGTAAGTACATATTTTATCGGATAAATAATTTCAAAAACCTGACATGGTACAACCAGTATTAAAAACAATGCTTTCCTTTTTTATTTTTATAATTTCTTTACAAAACCTTTTTGCCCAGCCACAGGCACAGCCCTGGGGAAACCTGCAAGGCATAAGGATAGACGGGCAATTGATGCCTTTTGAAACCAGCCTCAGTGTTGTAAAAAAAGATTGGAGTACCGTACTATCAACCGGTAAGGAAAGGCAAAAGCCAACCTACATCCGCAAAGGCAGCCAGCAAATCATAGCAACCAGTATAGACAGTTTTTATTTTAAAGAAACTATAAACGAAGCTGGCAAGGGCAACGCCACAGTAAATGTTCAACTAAACGCAAAAGCTGCCGCATCAATAGAAGGCGTGTATTTTACGCTTTCGGTTGCTGATGAATATTATGCAGGTGGAAGCATACAAGTAAATAACCTTGCACCCATTAAATTATCGTCTGACGAAACTACTTTGGCTACTTACCTGCAAACGCCGGCTACCTCGGCACAATTTATTTCTTCATCCCGTCAGGTAAAAATTCTTTTTACAGAAGGCACCATTTTATCCCTTAAAAAAAGTACGGTTAAAGGTTTTAGAGGGATGCAATTATTTATACCGCTGTTAAAAGGCGATGTAAAAAATGGGCAGGCAACCACTAAAGATTTTACCATAAAAGCCAATGGGCTGATAGATAAAACCCCGGTAACATTTGCATTGGATACGGCAACAACAGGAAATGTATTCGACGGTTTGGGCGGCAATTTTCGTTTACAAAACCAACAAACAGACCCGCAAGTAATTGATTACTGCCTGGAGAATTTACGGGTTGCATGGGGAAGGGTAGAAATGCCCTGGCGGTTTTGGCAGCCTGCCATAGATTCTAATCCCATCATACAAGCTAAAGGCGGCAAGTTGAATATACAAGTGCAAAAAGCGATGGAGATGGCACAGCGCTTACATAAGCTGGGCATGCCTGTAATACTCACTGCATGGAGTGCCCCCGCATGGGCTGTTGTAGGCGTACCAAAGTTTAGGCCTGGTATAGATGGTGTTTGGGGCAACCCGCTGGATAGCACAAAGGCCACTGAAATTTATAAATCCATTGGAGATTATATCGACTACATCAAAGAACAATACGGCTTCGAAATAAGTATGTTTTCTTTTAACGAATCCGACCTCGGCATCAACATCCGGCAAACAGGCGAGGAGCATGCCACTTTAATAAAAGGGCTGGGGGCATACTTTATTTCAAGAGGCATCAAAACAAAATTGCTGTTGGGCGATAATTCAGATGCCACTACCTACGAGTTTATTTATCCTGCATTAAATGATGCCGCAACGCATCCATACATTGGTGCCGTCTCTTTTCATTCCTGGCGGGGATGGGATACAGAGACCTTGCAAAAATGGGCTGCAGCAGCCACCAAGCTGCACCTTCCATTATTGGTTGGCGAAGGAAGCATTGATGCCGCCGCATGGGCATACCCCGCAATTTTTGACGAGCAAATTTATGCGTTGGAAGAAATAAGCCTGTACATAAGGCTAATAGCCATTTGCCAGCCTGCCGCTATTTTACAGTGGCAGTTAACGGCAGATTATTCGCCGCTTGCCGGTGGTGGCATTTTTGGCGATACAAGCGCATTGCGGCCATTGCAGCGTTTCTGGAATTTGAAACAGTTGGCATCAACACCTCAAAGCTTGCAGGCAATGCCTTTAAAAACAGATGCTAAAAATATTTCGGCCGCCGCATTGGGCGATAATAAAAAAGGCATTTACACGCTCCATTTTGTAAACAATGGGGCCAGCCGAAAGGCAACAATAACAGGGCTGCCAGTAAAGATAAAATCATTGCGTTTATGGGTTACCGATAAGCAACGATCAATGAAGGCTGGTACTTTAGTAACGGTTGTAAATGGCAAAGCCATATGTATGCTGGATGCAACCAGCTTTACCACATTGATAAGTAATTAGATAAGGTAGGGGAACAGGCACCAAAGAGTATTCGATGCCATCAAAGTAACCTATTTTGCCCTAAAAAGCCCAGGCTCTCATCTACCTAAGTGCCGGGTTGGGGGTTAGGTAAAAAGCAATTTTTAACAAGGTGGCACAAAGTATTATCCATCATCTTTTTAATAAAAATAATACAATGCCGTTAAGTTAAGGATCTATATGTTTGTCTTTACCTCACCCTAACCCTCCCCAAAGGAGAGGAAAGGTCTTAACTTAATGGCATTGAAAAATAATGGTAACTAAAATAAGTATGAAACAATTTTATGTAAGATTAATTGCCACCATAATAATAACCTATTGTTGTTCAGTTACGCAGTTAACTGCACAGCCGAAAAATAAAGCGGCAGCCATGAAACTAAACGATTTGGCGTACCTGAAATACCAGAGAGTGAATGTAATGCTGGCAAATGATTTTTATCCGGAAAGCCATCAGGGCGGCGTGGGCATTATACAAAATGGCTTAAGGGTTGCTACCAATGGCGACCTAAGGCTAGAGCCTACTCCAGGCCAGTGGCAGCCAACGCCTAAAGTGGGCAAGCGCAGTATTAACCATGCCAAACAGGAAATTAATGTGCAGATGCAATACCCCAACGAAGACATTGACCGAAAAGGCTTTAACCCTGTTATTTATCCTGACCTACACTTTAGCTATACCATTAGGGTGCAGCCGGCCGGCAAAGGGTTTGAAATTATTGTAGGCCTTCCTAAGCCATTGCCATATGAATGGATTGGCAAGGTGGGCTTTAATTTTGAACTGTTTCCACAGATACTTTTTGGTAAGTCTTATTACATGGATGAGCAGTCGGGTATTTTTGCCAGGCAACCCAATGGGCCAGATTATAAAGATAAAGATGGCGAGCTGCAGATACTGCCCATGGCTAAAGGCAACAAGCTAACCATTGCCCCAGAAAGCGAGAGCCAGCGCATGATGATCGAAAATTTGAAAGGTAATAATTTAGAGTTGATTGATGGAAGAGGCAAGCACAATAACGGTTGGTTTGTAATAAGGTCGCTGGTGCCAAAAGGTGCTACTGCTAATGCCATCGAATGGCTGGTAACACCCAACGCAATCGAAGGATGGAAGTCTGCCCCGGTAGTACAGGTATCGCAGGTTGGCTATCATCCAAAACAACAAAAAGTAGCGGTAATAGAACTAGATGCGAAAGATAATAACCTGCAAACAGTTTCTCTTTTAAGAATAAAAAAGACCGGTGGGTTTGAAATCGTTTTGAAGCAACAGCCTATAACCTGGGGTAAATTCTTGCGCTATAATTATTTACAATTCGATTTTACAAGCATACAAAAACCGGGCATATATGTGGTGAAATATGGCGCTTATCAAACAGAACCCTTCCAAATTTCCAATGAAGTGTATAGCCGCAATGTTTGGCAGCCAACACTGGAATATTTTTTGCCTGCGCAGATGTGCCACATGCGGGTAAACGAAAGGTACAGGGTTTGGCATGGCTGGTGCCACATGGATGATGCAAGGATGGCACCGATCGACTCTACTCATTTTGATAGCTATGCACAAGGCCCGTCAACACTCACTACTTATAAGCCAGGCGATAATATGCCAGGCTTAAACCGGGGTGCCTGGCACGATGCCGGCGACTTTGACCTTAGGGTAGAATCGCAGGCCGAAAACGTGCAGGGGCTAGCACTGGCCTACGAGGCTTTTGATGTGAAGTACGACAATACTACCATTGACAAGCAACACCAGGCAGTAGAGATACAGGTACCGGATAGTAAGCCGGATATGCTGCAGCAAATTGAGCATGGGCTATTATCTATCGTAGGTGGCTACCGTTCTTTAGGCAGGTTATACCGTGGAATTATTGAACCCACCAAACGCCAATATACACTGCTGGGCGACCCGGCAAACCTTACCGATAATATCCCTTTTAAAACAACCAATGCTAAAGATGTACCGCCAATAGGGCTACCAGGTTCGGCGGATGACCGCTGGGTTTTTACAGAAGATAACCCCAACAGGGAATGTTGGGCGTAGCGGTTTGTTTAGCAACAGCAGCAAGAGTAATAAAAGGATACAATGATACACTGACGGTAAAAAGCCTGCAAATTGCAGAAGAGCTTTGGGCCTGTACAAAACAAAAAGATCCATTGGCAAGGGTTGAGTTAGCGGTGGAGTTATTGTTAACTACAAAAGATAAAAAATACATTTTATTTTAATGGCCCATACAAAAGATATCGCAGCAAATTTTGAAAGGACAGGCTACATAGTTGGTAAAACGTTGACAGTTATTAATGATAGCGCTTACACAAATGCCATTACTATGGCGGCAAAAAACTTCTATATAAAGATTGTAGCCCAAGGCAAAAAGACACCTTACGGCATCCCTTACGAACCTAACATTTGGGGCGCAGGATGGAACATACAAAACTTCGGGTACCGACAGTATTTTTTGCATAAAGCTTTTCCACAAATATTTTTGGCAGCGTATATGCTGGATGCTATGAACTTTATTTTAGGCTGCCATCCGGGCACCAATACTGCATCGTTTGCTTCGGGCGTGGGGTCACGTTCGGTAACTACGGCTTATGGTTTTAACCGGGCAGACTGGTCATACATCCCCGGAGGGATAGTATCAGGTACCGCCTTGATAAGGCCAGATTTTCCGGAACTGCTGACTTGGCCTTTTTTGTGGCAGCAAACAGAATATGTATTAGGCGGCGGCACAACCGATTATTTATTTTTAGTGTTAGCAGCAAATGATGAACTCAATAAAAAATAATTTTAAGATGAATTTTAATAAGATGAAAACAATAAATGTTGCCTTGTTATTACTATCGCCGGTACTATCGTTTGCGCAAACAAATAAAGATGCCAAAGAGCGTTTACAAATAGCAGCGCAAATGGATAAGTCTATAAAGACAGAGCTGCTAAACAAATGGTACCCGCAATCGGTAGATAGTTTGTATGGCGGTTTTCTCAGTACCTACACATTCGATTTTAAGCTCCAGGGCCCGCAGGATAAATTTATTGTAACACAGGCAAGGCATACCTGGTCAACCGCAAAAGCTGCGGAATTATATCCTGAGAAGCCCTACTACCTGCAATGTTCTAAAAATGGCTTTCAGTTTTTAAGGGATATGATGTGGGATAAAACGTACGGTGGGTTTTACAACCTTGTTACCAGACAGGGTATAGATAAGAGCAACCCTATCGCACCAAAAGAAGCCTATGGAAATGCTTTTGCTATTTATGCTTTGTCGGCTTACTACAAAGCTTCCGGCGATACAGGTGCATTGAGCCTTGCAAAAAAAACATTTTATTGGTTAGAAAAATACAGTCATGATAGTGTGTACAAAGGCTATTACCAGCATTTAAAGAGAGATGGCTCAAAAGTAATTCGGGATGCATCGATGCCCTTAAATAGTGAGTTGGGTTATAAAGACCAAAACTCTTCCATCCATTTGCTGGAAGCATTTACAGCGTTATATTCGGTATGGCCAAATGAGTTAGTAAAGATGCGCTTGCAGGAAATGCTGTATTTAATAAGAGATAAACTGACTGACAAAAGAGGCTCGCTGGTATTATTTTTTACGCCAGACTGGACACCGGTTTCGTTCCGTGATTCTTCAGAAGCTGTTATCCTTAAAAACAAAAATCTGGACCATGTATCTTTTGGGCACGATGTGGAAACTGGCTACCTAATGCTGGAAGCTGCGCATGTATTGGGGATAATAAATGATAGCACAACTTTACTGGCAGGCAAAAAAATGCTGGACAATGCTTTACAAAATGGATGGGATAAATCGATTGGTGGCTTTTACGATGAAGGGTATTATTTTAAAGGCAGGGATTCTATCACCATTATATTCGATAGCAAAAATTGGTGGGCACAAGCAGAAGGGATGAATACGCTGTTGCTAATGGCCAATCATTTTCCTAACGACCCGATGCACTACTATGATAAGTTTAAACAGCTATGGGGCTACATACAAACTTACCTGATAGACCATGTAAACGGAGATTGGTACGAGGAAGGGCTTGATAAAGAACCACAAAGAAAAACAGCGTTAAAGGGCCATATCTGGAAAGGCACTTACCATAACTTCCGGGCACTGGCAAACTGTGTTAAACGCTTGCGGCAGGGTGATGGTGAGGAGAAGTAAAACCCCTATGGCATAGTAAAACGGAAATTTAATTAGTAGCATATTCCAATTAAAAAAAGCCTCATCAAGCAATGTTTATTTGCTTAATGAGGCTTTTTATTTTTAGTAGTGCAGTAATAGCTTAGCTGCTATAAATAATAGTTTATTTTTTCGGAACAAACAAGCTGTCTATTATCTGCTGGTTAAAATGGTCATCTATTGTGCCAGTTACGTTGTGGTAAACAGAGCTTATAAAAATAGTTTTGGCGGCGCTAAAAACAGCAAATACTATAAAGGCAGCCATTATTGCAAGCCCTGCACCAAACAATAAGTTTACGTACAAAGCGATAATGGCAAAAGGTATAATAACTATTAAAAAAACAATCATCTGTATAAGCCCCATGCTAAAAGTTGCCGATAAGCTTTCGCCCCATTTTTGTTTCATCAATTGTGTAGAGCGTTTAAATGCAACAATAGGGCCAAGGTTTTCGTAAGCAATGATGGGTACTACAAAAAAGGTTGCTACACTAAATACAATGCCTATCAACCCAGTTATTATTTTGCCCAGCGTACCGGTATTTTCCTGAATTATTTTTAGTATGGTGCCAATTGTTGCCGCAAAAATTGCCCAGGATACAATGTAGCCAATACGGCTAATGCTAAATTTAAGCCCAATGCTCACGCTTACTTCTTCGCCATCAAAAAACAGTTTGGTGCAATGGATAAGCGCCATGTTAAAAAACACAATGATGAAGTAATTCACAAAATAAAAGCCGAACATGATGGCGTAAGTTACTACCCTGCTGGTAGTGCCAATATAATCTGCCTGCCAGCCAGACGCAGCTAATACACCAACAACAAAGGTGCCCATTACCAAAATTAAAGAGGCACCGGAAAGGATGGGAAAGATAATAAGCTGTTTGTTTTTTTGAAGGATGGCAAAGCTGTTTTTAGTAATCGTCCAGCCAGTGCTTAAACGTTCGAAGAAGTTCATAAATAGTAGGTTTAGGTTAAAAGGGAATTGTATATATGCAATTGGTTTGATAAACGCGGTAATGGTTTTGCGGTATAAGTAAAACTTGATGTATTGCCTCTGGTGTTGCGCTAAAGCAGGTATCAATGATTGCTTCGTGCCTTTTTAAGTCGGGCTTATTTTTTTACTACTACATTTTTTCAATACAAGTTTGGTGCGTACCCCAATCCGCCGCCGCGGAAAGGGGCCGGGCTCTCCACTGCAATCTTTTTTTGCGGGCGGCCCGACAAAAAAAGGATTTCCGTTGCTATCCCTTACGCTTCAATTTTAGTAGTATTCCTTACCGTGCGGTCCTTTCAATTCACAAACACTAACCTTTAACCCATAAAGCTTCCCAGGTTGGCCTTCGGCGAAACTTTATATACCTATACAAGCAGCACGAGCCGCAGTACCCGCCGCAGGTAACGAAAACCTATGTAACGCGGCAAGCCCAGCACAGGTTTTTATTTTGTTGATGCCTGGCAATTTGTGCAGCGGCTCGCCAGAGAAGTAAAAAACACTATCTCCTGCTATTTTAATAAAAGCATTGCCTGGCTAGTGGGGGTGGCAAATAATAGTGTGAAGGGGGTGCTGGTAGGCAAGCGGGAACTATATATCAAGCAGTGTACAGGTGCGGCACAAGGGCGG
>JANXVN010000235.1 GCA_025351645.1 Ferruginibacter sp. | reverse complement strand
CATTTTTTTCTATTAATACTTTTTTCAAAATTTTACCGGGTATATTTTCATACAGCATGCTATCAATCTTCTTCATTACCTGAGCATCATTTTGCCCTAAATATGCAGCATGCGTTTTTACCCTGGTCACTAAATAATAACTACCATTATTCATGTCAGAATATTGGCGCCTGTCTAATTGTTGGTTATCCTCTGTCATTTTATAAAGTGGCCCGGGCATTTCCACATTGTAAAAGCCATCATCGGCTTGTCTTTGAGCAAAAAGTACAGGTACTTTTAGTTTATCGGTCTCCTCTTTTTTTTCCGTATCCCTATCCGTCATTTTAATGGGGCGAAGCTTATACCCTTTTTTACGCAATAATTCTATAATGCCCCTTGAGCCTGGTAAATGGGCAGCGCCTACGCCTACAAAAAGGCTGCTTTTTTTAATAATGGTATCAATAGAACTTGCTTGTACTTCATTACGCTGGTATAAAAATTTTTCTCTAAACGCATCCGACCTTTCCGTCATAATATCCAGCGAGTCCATCATGTCCAAATCGCCACGGCGATAAGCATCTTGTATTTTTTTGGTGATGTCCCTCATTGATTCGCCATCTATATCTACATTTTTTTTCTTCTTTTCGGTGGCCATATCTGCATAGGCTTGCAGTACAATTTTCTCTGTTTCACTAAAATCTTCTACGCCTGCAGAACGCTTGCCCAGCTTTTTTCCCGTTTGAAAAATGTAGAGGTCTAAAAAAGTATCTTCTTCAAAATCTTCTTTCGCTTTGTAGGTGCGGTAAAGCAAACTATTTACCACAGTAGGTTCTGTGCTAAGGGCGGCTTTTAGTTCATCATCATACTTATCTATTTTAAAAGAGCTTTCAGTTAGCAAGTCGCCCGAAGGTGCTTTTACATACTCAGCATAATTTTGTTTTGTTTGATCTAGCCGTACCATTTTACCCTGCCATATATCGGGGTTTAATTCCAGCGCAACGGCGTCAACGCTTTTCATGGCATAATAAAATGAATCGCTTAAATGAAAAACCATTTTATTGCTAACGTGCATGGTGCCGAAAAGATAAGATGGCTTTTTTAGGCCATTGCCCGAAATTTCCCAAAATAAGCTTGGGTATTTACTAGCAGTATTTTTTTGGCTATAGATGGAGGTGCATGATGCTATTAAAATTATTATTAATGTTATGTATTTACTGTTTTTATTCATACTTCAGTTGTTAACCTAATGGTGTTTTATAAAGGTGCAGAGAAGTGGTTAATTACACAAAAAATACTGCCATTATTAACGCATTTTAGTGATTATTTTATGTGTTTAAGCCTCAGGAATATTATTAACTTAAATTACATAAAATAAGTTAGCTTTGCAATCTTAAAAATCATGCCGTAACATGATAAGTGCCGTTAACAGGCTACATATCTCTGTAAAATTTTACAGTACACGGGCTTGGTTATCATTAAAAAATTTATTGATACAAATGAAATTAAGTCAATTCAGATTCGACCTTCCCCTAAATTTAATTGCTCAAAATCCTACCAAACGCAGAGAAGATAGCCGTATGATGGTTATCCACCGCAAAACTGGCGAAATTGAAAACAAGTACTTTCGCGACATTATTGATTATTTTGATGATAAGGATGTAATGGTTGTTAATAACACCAAAGTTTTTCCAGCCCGTATGTATGGGCGCAAAGAAAAAACAGGTGCTAAAATTGAAGTATTTTTATTAAGGGAACTAAACAAGCCCAACCGTTTATGGGATGTAATTGTAGACCCCGCCCGTAAGATACGTGTAGGCAATAAATTATATTTTGGTGAAAATGACGAGTTGGTAGCAGAAGTAATTGACAATACCACCAGCCGTGGCCGTACCATCCGTTTTTTATGGGATGGCACTGAAGAAGAATTTAGGACTATGCTTGATTTTATGGGTGAAACGCCTTTACCAAAATATATTAAGCGCAAGCCCGATGAAGAGGATAAAGAACGTTACCAAACCGTTTACGCCAAGCATGAAGGCGCTGTTGCAGCACCAACTGCAGGCTTGCATTATAGTAAAGAACTAATTAAAAGATTGGAAATTAAAGGGCTTCGTTTTGCTGAAGTTACTTTACACACTGGCCTAGGTACTTTTCGCCCAATTGAAGTGGAAGATTTAAGCAAGCATAAAATGGATGCTGAATATTATGGCATTGATGAAACAGCTTGTGCTATCGTAAACAAAGCAAAAGCAGATGGCAGAAGGATTTGCTCTGTTGGTACTACCACTATGAGGGCAATGGAATCATCTTTTACAGCGCAAAAATTATTGAAGCCTTCTGAGGGCTGGACAAACATGTTTATTCACCCTCCCTATAATTTTTCTATTGCAGATGCTTTGGTAACTAATTTTCATTTACCTAAAACTAGCTTGTTAATTATGACATGTGCCTTTGCAGGTTATGATTTGGTAATGGAAGCTTACAAAAAAGCTATTAAAGATAAATACCGTTTCTTTAGTTATGGAGATGCAATGCTGATAATTTAATTACAATATTATTTTTACTATTAAAAAAGGCCGCAAATTTTGCGGCCTTTTTTAATGCAGATATTTTAGGGCTTCAGGTGTTGTTTATGTAAGTTTTTAATAACTCCCCTATCATTATAAGTTTAGGTACAAAATTATTATTCCTTCGTCCAATATGGTAATTGTTATATTTATGCCTATGTAGTTTGTTGGAATTTACTCAGCAGTAATTGTAACAGGAATTTGAAAACGAGATTTTTTTGATGAAAAAATACCTTTAGAAATACAAATGTGGCAATAATCAATTTTAGTACTTATTGTTGCCAGCGTGTATATGGTGGCAATACTGATAATTATTAAAATTATTCCGAATAAATTTAATAGTACCCAGCTATGAAATAATAATAACAATCCAAATATGCCTAATATAACTGGTAGTATAAATGTGGCCCAATGCTTTTTGCTTATAGGCTTATAGTTTTCGGGTATAGCTATCATTTTGTATGTTTATTTAAAGATAAAAAGTTGCTTCATATTCTAGGTAATCCGGTTCTTTAAAGATAAAAAGGGGTGGAATAAAAATTCCTCCCCGTGTAATTCCAATATCCTATGAAAAACCATCCCTAAGACGGTTTTTTTTGAAAAAGGGTTGCATCAAGAAAAAATAAAGTTTTAAAAATCTTTTTCGGGCTGATGCACAAACTACATAAAGAAGATTTGATGCTGGTTGATGGATAATTGCCACTAGCAAAAACTGGCGGATTTTAAGAAGGAAATTTTTCTAAAGTAATAGGATTGATAAATTGGTAAAAGGAACTTTTTAAAGATAAAAAAAGGGGTGGAATAAAAATCCCTCCCCGTGTAATTCCAATATCCTATGAAAAACCATCCCTAAGACGGTTTTTTTTGTAAAAGGGTTGCATCAAGAAAAAATAAAGTTTTAAAACCTTTTATCAGGCTGATATACAAAATATTAAAAGAAGATTTAATTATGGCAGACGGATAATTCGCTGTAGCAAAACAGGCGGATTTTAAGAAGGCTCATTTTTATAGAGAATAGAAAATAATAGATTGACAAAAGAAACCTTTTAAAATAAAAAGGGGGTGGAATAAAAATTCCTCCCCGTGTAATTCCAATATCCTGTGAAAAATCATCCTTAAGACGGTTTTTTTTGTAAAAGGGTTGCATGCGAAAAAAATAAAGTTTAAAATTGATATTTATTTTAGGGAAGATGTTTTAATAGCCACTTTTGAAAGAATATACTAACTTAGGTATATAAAAAAAATGCACTATGCCAACTATACAAGAGTGGCTTACTGAGTATGGAGATAGCCATCAAAACTATACAAATAAAACAATCCATTGGATTTGTGTGCCAGCAATCTTTTTTTCTATAACTGGATTGCTGTATTGCATTAAGCTGCCTTTTTATTTTGCAAGCCATCATATAAACCTCGCTATGGTGGTGCTTTTATTTGTGACCGTATACTATTTTACTTTAAGTAAAACATTGTGGTTAGGGATGTTCTTATTTAACAGCTTTTGCTTGTTAATTTGCCACCTTATTGAAATGCGATTTTTTATGCCGCTATGGGCTTTTTCAATAGTAATATTTATTGCTGCCTGGGCAGGGCAATTTTATGGGCACAAGGTAGAAGGCAAGAAACCATCTTTCTTAAAAGATATCCAGTTTTTACTGATTGGCCCAGCCTGGCTAATGAGTTTTATCTATGCAAGGCTGGGCTTAAAACTATAAGTATTACAATCCAAATAAGCCAGCGTTTAATAATTGTAACGTCTGCTCTTTAAAATTTTTGGGGATAAGGATAGAAATGTTGTGGCTGCTACCTCCATAACTTACCATACGGATAGGAATATCCTTTAGCGCAGTAAACAGTTGGTGCATCACATCTTTCGTTTCAGTAACCTCATTGCCAACAATTGAAACTATGGTTTGGTTAGCATCTATTTCAACGCTGCCAAACGGCTCCAACTCTTGTATGATGGCTTGCAAGTTGCTATCATTATCAATGGTTAGCGATACGCCAACTTCTGATGTTGTTATCATGTCTATTGAAGTACGGTGCTTTTCAAATACTTCAAATATTTTTCTTAAAAAACCATAAGCCAGTAACATGCGGCTGCTTTTTATTTTAATAGCTGTAATGCCATCCTTTGCTGCCACAGCTTTTACGCCTACGCTGCCTGCTAGTTCTGTTATTAACGTACCCCTTGCTTCTGGGCGCATGGTGTTTAATAATTTAACTGGCACCTTATAAAACTGCGCCGGCCAAATACTTGCAGGGTGCAAAATTTTTGCGCCAAAATATGCCAGTTCCGCAGCTTCTTCAAAACTAAGTTGTTCAATGGCCACTGTATTCTTAACAACTCTTGGGTCGTTGTTGTGCATGCCGTCAATATCTGTCCAAATTTCGCAGACAGATGCATTTACAGCTGCGGCAATAAGCGAGGCACTATAATCGCTTCCTCCTCTTTTTAAATTATCTACTTCGCCTTTTGAATTGCGGCTGATAAAGCCTTGTGTGATGAAGATGGTCTTCTCTTTATGCTTTTGTAATATCTGCGCCAGCTTAACTTTGATACTGCCTATTTGCGGTTCATCGTAATTATCGATGGTCATAAAATCCAATGCGGGTATTAACGCATGTTCGATACCTTTTTCAGTTAGGTAAACAGAAAATAATTTGGTGCTTAACAATTCGCCCTGCGCCAAAATATCTTTATTTAAAGCTTCGCTGAAAGATATTTTTAAAATGATATGTAGAAATTCAAAATGTTCTGTAACGATACATTTTGCAGCTTCAATACCGGCGGCAGTGGTTACTAATTGCGTTATAAAATCTTGGTAATGCAGTTCCAGCGCTTCTATTTGTTGCCTTGCGGTATTTCTGTCCGCATTTGCTAGGGAGTTACTAATTTCTACCAAAGAATTTGTGGTACCGCTTAAGGCAGATAACACAACAATTTTAGGTTCCGCATCTTTGATGATCAGTTTCGCTACTTCATGCATCCTTTCTGGTTTGCCTACACTGGTACCACCAAACTTCATTATTTTCATTACGCAAGTATTTTAATTGGAGTGCAAATATAATTAGAGGAAAATTATAAGGGTAAACTTTCCTTGAATATGCATATGGTACATAATTTATTTTAAAACGTTACCTGAAATTTTGCTGCCAGTTCCTTAAGGTCGGTTATTACTGACCCTATTATTGGTATGCCATTATTCATCCTTTCTATTTCTATAGCTGCTTCTGGTTCTCCGGGTATTACAACTGTTGTTTCACCCGCTACTGTTTTGGCATTTTTAAAACGACAAATCCAATTATCCATGTGTGCTTTAAAATCTGCCGCAGGCCTAAAAGCATCAATCCGCATTACACCAAAAAAATGGCCGATGCCTTCGCCCGGCATATTTTGGGGCATAGGCACATAAGCCGGAAATGGCGGAACCCACGGGCCGTAATTAGCACCACTTAAAATAGCTGAAAAGATATCTACAATACTACCGAGCATATATCCTTTGTGGCTTCCATGTTCTTTATCGCCACCTAAGGGCAATAAAGCGCCACCATTTTTTACTTCAGCAGCACTAGTGCTAGGTTCGCCAGTGCTTGTCTGCACCCAGCCTGTCGGCGTATCCAAATTTTTTCGTTGCAATATTTCTAATTTACCGTTGGCTGCTGTGGTGGTAGCAAAATCTGCAACAAATGGCGCTTCATTGCCGGAAGGTATGGCCACCGCTATCGGGTTGGTGCCTAATAATCTTTCTATAGAAAATGTGGGCGCTACAAGTGGTGAAGCGTTAGTCATGGCAATACCTATCATATCATGCTCCAAAGCCATCATAGCGTGTATCCCAGCTATGCCAAAGTGATTACTATTTTTTACGCTAACCCACCCCGTGCCTACATTTTTTGCTTTGCCGATTGCTATCTGCATGGCTGCCGGTGCCACTATTAAACCTAAGCCTTTATCGCCATCAACTGTAGCTGTAGAGGGGGTTTCGTGCACTATAGAAATTGTAGGGTTGGCATTTACCCGATTTACTTCCCACAGCCTTACATAACCAGATAAACGTGCAATACCGTGGCTATCTACCCCACGCAAATCGGCTGATAGCAGCACTTTTGCAGCAGTTAAGGCATTGGTTTCGGTGCAACCAATATGTAAAAAAATATTTTTTGCAAACAAAAAAAGTTGCTGGTAAGAATATGTGGAAAGCATGTAATTTATGGATAATTGTTTAACGGATAATTGATAATGAAGGTTGGTTTTTACCCGGTTAGCATACTTTCTTTAGCTAATTAGATATACTGGTAGAAACTCCTTCAAGGACGTATACTATATGCTGATGCCTACAAATGTTCATCAGGCAAGATGGTGATTTTTAAAAAGCGGCTTTTATTAAAATTGCAAATGCCTTACTGTGAGCCCGTTATTAATTAATTGCTTTAAAGAATCTATACCAATCTTTAAATGGCGTTCTACAAATTCTGAGGTTACTTTTTTATCGCTGGCTTCCGTTTTTACCCCATCAGGCACCATGGGGCTATCGCTTACAAGCAATAAGGCACCAGTAGATATCTTATTATAAAACCCTACTGTAAAAATAGTAGCGGTTTCCATGTCGATAGCGTAGGCCCTTACTTTTTGCAGGTATTCTTTAAACACCTCATCATGCTCCCACACACGCCTGTTGGTGGTGTATACCGTGCCCGTCCAGTAATCGCAGGCATGGTCGCGTATGGTAGTAGAAATTGCTTTTTGCAGCATAAAAGCTGGTAGTGCTGGCACTTCTGGCGGAAAATAATCGTTGCTGGTACCTTCGCCCCTTAATGCAGCAATGGGTAAAATAAGGTCGCCAATTTTGTTGCGTTTTTTTAAGCCTCCGCATTTGCCTAAAAATAAAACGGCTTTTGGTTTTATTGCAGTGAGTAAATCCATAACAGTAGCCGCCCCCGGACTGCCCATGCCAAAATTTATGATGGTAATATTATCGGCCGTTGCGCATTGCATTGGCCTATCTAAGCCTACAATTTTTACATTGTTCCACGCTGCAAACATCCCTACATAATTGCTAAAATTAGTAAGCAAGATATATTCCCCAAAATTTTCCAATGCTTCGCCTGTGTAACGGGGCAACCAATTTTCTACTATATCGGCTTTTGTTTTCATTTGTTTAATTTAATCGTTTATTTGCTATCGATAAAAGTACAAATATTTTTTTAACGTATGATAAAGATAGCATACCCGGTATATGTACCTAAGGTAAAAAAAGAAGTTGACAAAGAATTGATATTTGATGAAGTGCGCAAACAATGGGTACTGCTTACGCCAGAAGAATGGGTACGGCAAAACTTTTTACAATATTTAATACAGGTAAAAAAATATCCCGGTTCGCTGATTGCTGTTGAAAAAGAAATATTTTTAAATGACTTAAAGAAACGTTTTGATATAGTTGTGTACGATAAAAATACCAAGCCATTGATGTTGATAGAATGCAAAGAAATGAATGTGGTGCTGGATAAATCTGTATTAAACCAGGTTTTGAGGTACAATATAAATTTGCAGGTGCCTTATCTTGTAATAACCAATGGCAGCTATTGTTACGCCTTTACAAATGAGCACCAACAATTGCAGGAAATTAACTGGCTGCCAGATTTTTAGCCTCTTAATATTTATGCAATCTGTAAAAATATAGTAGATTATGATAAAATTTTAATTGGCTGAAATACGCTGGAACGAAAACCAGTGGTAAGGTTAAACTCTTCGGAAGAATGATGGGTTACATGCACAGCCCAAAAAATGCGGCAATAATCATCAACCCTATGTTGAATATAAAAAACAAAATCTTCGCTAATAAATAATAACAGCCAATAAACTACCGGATGATCCTGAAAGTTGAATAGCTTAAAATGATAGAACCATTCTAGTATTATAAAAATATATACCGCCCGAAATAAAAGATCGATGCTGCCATTAATAAGCGACAAGTAAATATTAAGCAGCGTGCCTTTAAGTGTATAAAATTTGTTAGCGCGCCAATGGCTCAATAAAATTTCACCAACAATTACAACAATATATAATGGTGTAGTAATTGCTATCAGCGCTGTTTCGTTAAACTCAAAAGGCATGTGGTTAATTTTTTAAAATACCAATGACGGATACAGCCTGGTTATAGCCACATCCGTCATTTACTATTTTGATGGCAATTAATTTAAACAACCATTATTTCTTTTTCTTTGGCTTCCAGGTGTTTTTCTACCAGGGCAATAAAACGGTTGGTCTGCTCCTGCACTTCTGCTTCAGCATCCTTTGCCGCATCTTCGCTAAGCCCATCTTTTTGTAGTTTTTTTATTTGTTCAATAGAATCCCTGCGGATGTTGCGGATAGAAACTTTGCCGTTTTCGCCTTCGCTATAACATCTTTTCACCAATTCCTTTCGTCTTTCTTCTGTTAAAGGGGGTAAAAACAAGCGAATATAATTACCATCATTTTGAGGGTTAATACCAATATTGCTAGCGATGATAGCCCTTTCTATTGGCTGCAGCATATTTTTTTCCCATGGCTGTACCGATATTGTACGGGCATCAAGCACAGAAATATTAGCAATTTGCGCTAGTGGTGTTGGTGAACCGTAATAATCGGCAACAATGCCATCTAACATATTAGGGTTTGCTTTGCCTGCACGTATCCTTATCAGTTCTGTTTCCAGGTGGCTGATTGCTTTTTGCATTGTAGCTTCCGTATCCATTTTAATCAATTCTAATTCTTCAGACATATAATAGAAAATTAAGTGGATGCAAAACTAAAGAAAAGAATAATAGTCACATAAATAAATGATGGGAAGGTTGATACAGATTTATTAGTTACGAAAATTAGCTTGCCTCTACAGATTTTGGGATGATAGACAATATTTTGTGGGATTTTATAATTAAATTTTTAGGCTGAAACTCTGGCGTTGAGGTTGATTTTGCTTTAGGGCGGCTATAATAAACCAAGGATATTAATGAACATGATGTAATTAACATACTGAATACCACAACTGTAGTACCATAACTACGTAAAAAGAAGGCCATCAAAATAAGCCCAATATTACAGGCAACACAAAGCAAGGTAATTTTTTTGTGGCTATACCCTTTTTCAAGCAAAAAGTGATGAACGTGAGTCCTATCCGGACTAAATGGCGAGCGCCTGCTTAATATGCGGAAAGCAAAAACACGTAATGTATCAAACAAAGGGACAATAAGGATGGCAAAACCTATTGCAGGTGCAGCTTCTAATGGAAATTTACCTATCGGAGAGCCCGCAATATTAATAAATTTCACTACTAAAATGGAATTAATAAGCCCGATCAATAAAGAACCGGTATCGCCCATAAAAATTTTAGCAGGAGAAAAGTTGTAAATAAGAAAGCCGACAAGGCTACCAGCAAGCGATAATGCCATAACACCGTATAAAAGCTGGCCGGCATAGAAAAAATAAAGGCCAAAAACAAGTGAAGTTAATAATCCAAGGCTGCCAGCAAGCCCATCAATACCATCTATTAGGTTAAAAGAATTAATTACTACTATGATGGTAAAAAATGTAAGTATTATACTCGCAACATAAGGTATTGTGGTTATCCCTAAAAAACCGTGCATGTTTGAAAGCTGTACACCCCCAAATTTTATAATAATGCCAGCAGCTACTAATTGCCCAATAAACTTTTTCGCAGCGGACAATATTAAAATGTCATCTTTAATCCCTAAAAAGAAAATTACTATGGCTGCAGCAGCAAAATATTGAAGTTCATTACTACCAACGGGCGCACCAATTAAGGTTGCCAGTATAAAACCGCCAAATATCCCTAAGCCACCAAGCGTGGGTATTACAACTTTATGTACCTTTCGTTCATCGGGCTCATCAAATAATTTTTTACGCCTGGCAACCTGAATAATTATCGGGATGGCAAAAAACGTGATAAGAAAGGCTAAGGTGCCACTTGCTAAAATGTTATCCATGTAATAGGGGGTAAATGGGAATGATTAAAAAAATATTTCATAAAAAACAATCAAATATTATCCAAAATCGAGCCACAATAGTACAAATATAAGCCTCCTAAATCAAAAACATGTAGAAGTTTTTGTGTTAACGAAACGTTTTGACAGTATTTAGAAGTAAACGTATAAACAAGCAAATTATTATGATTAAATCCTTGAAATAAATTTTAATCCTCGGGATGTTATAGTACGAAAATATTACAATTAAAGAATAAATTACTACAAGCTATTGATTACCTTAATTCAATTAATTGCCCCGACGCCTTACGTGCCGGAAACCAGGAAGCTAAAAAAGCAATTACTATTGCGGTAAAAGCAACTAGCAAAAAATCAGTCAATTGCAATTTTACAGGAAAATAATCTATTAGGAACGAGCCTCCCTGTAATTTTATTATTTTAAATTTTAGTTGAAGAAAACAGATGAGCAATGAAAGCAAAATGCCGGCAACAGCACCTATACTTGCTAATAACAACCCTTCACTTAAAAAAATTTTAAGGATCATTGTTTTATCTGCGCCCATGCTTTGCAATACGCTTATATCTTTTTGCTTTTCGAGTACCAGCATTGTAAGGGCACTTACCATGTTAAATGCGGCTATAAAAAGTATTAAAGTAAGCACAGCATAAATAAACCATTTTTCAAATTTCATAGTACTGTACAAGCTGGTATTTTGCTCATATTTTGTTTGCACTTTATATGCACTGCCTAAAAGTTTGCCCAGCAGTAGTTGCTCTGCTTCAAGGCTGGCATTATCGGTTAATTTTATTTCTGCGGCGCTAAACTCATTTTCTTTAAAGCCCATTTGCTGCTTCACGAAATCAATATTGGTAATAGCATATTTATTATCAAAATCTGATTGGATGGTAAAAACACCAGTGGCTTTTACTAGGCCTTCGCTTAAAGATTGCGTGGGGTCGTTAATGGAAACCTTGCCTTTTTTTGGCAGTATAAGGGTTAGTACAGATGCCTGAAACGCAGCGTTTACATTAATTGCGGCAGCATCTTGAATGCCAGCGCCAACTATTAGCCCTGGTTCGGCAGCAGTACCAATGTTAAATTTACCCTGATATGTTTTTGCAGCTACACCAGTTACGCTGGTATAATTGCTATCTACCCCTTTTAAGTAAACAATAGCACGGCGGGCTTCATTTTGCAGCAAGGCTTTATCTTCGGCAATTAATGAAATAGCGCTTACCCCTGCTTGTTTTTTTAAAGAAATAAGTTGTTGAGGAGTGAGCGTAAAGGTTTTCCCTTTTGCAGGGGTAACCTTAATATCGGAGTAAAAAGAATTGTATAATGATTTCACCAGCCCTTCAAAACCATTAAATACGCTAAGTACCAGTATTTGGCAGGCTATTGCAAATGTAATTACTCCAACCGTTACCCACGCAATCATGTTGATGGCATTGGCGCTTTTTTTTGCTTTAAAATATCGCCAGGCAAAGGTTAAGTACATCCTTTATTTGTTATTAGGATTGATGGTGCATTTATTTGTTTTCAGCTTCGCCGGTTGGCCCGATTTCGTCTTCTTTCTTAATTTTTTCAAATAACTCTTCCATTTTAAAAACGTAGTCGAGCGTATCGTCTATAAAAAATTTAAGTTCGGGTATACTGCGTAACTGGTGGCGTACACGGGTACCAAGCTCTTTACGTATCTCTTTATTTTTTTCTTCAAATTTTAATAAAGTTGCCTGGGTATCTTTTACCTGGAACATACTTAGGTAAACCCTCGCTTCAAAAAGGTCAGGCGTAATTTTTACATTTGAAATAGAGATCATGCCACCATCCATCATGGTCATGCCCATGCGGCGAAAAATGTCGTTCAGCTCTTCGTTGATTAGCCCTGCTACTTGTTTTTGCCGTTTTGTTTCTGTTGTTGCCATGTTTATGTTATAAGGTGTAAAGTTATATTTTTTTGGCGGACTTCATAGAGGGAAAACCGGTTAAAGTAAGCAGCAATAAAAATAAATATGGTAAATAACTAAAGGCATCCATATAGTTGGAGCCGCAATTTTTATAAGCAAGTACCTGCTAAAACTATAATATGCCAACCTAGTAAATATCAAATAGTATTTGACATTTACTAGGTTGGCATATTGTATATGATAAAATATTTATGCAATTATTTTTGGACAACCTACTCAAATAGCTTACCCAAAAAATTACTGGCAACTGCTATAAATTGAAGGGCTTACGGCTACCTGTACTAATGCTACATTAAGTTGAGGAGGTGTACCACAAAGCTATTTTTGTACAAGGGAGTGACACAACAATGCCGCCCATAGCTGCTGCATTAGCCCGGACAATAATTGTTTAACAATTATTGTCCGGGTAGTTATTTGCTACTGGAATGTTTGTGAGATGGTTACTTTTTCTTTCATCATTTGCCTTAGCAAAGCCGCAATGGCATTGGTGTCTAAGCCAATTTCTTCGTATAGCTGCTTGGGTGTTCCATGCTCTACCAGCCTATCTGGTATGCCCATTATTTTTACTTCGGCTTTGTACCCATGCTGGTTCATAAATTCTAAGATGGCAGATCCAAAACCGCCTACAACAGTCCCATCTTCAATAGTGATTATTTTTTTGAATTTGGCAAATACTTCATGCAGTAACTCCTCATCTATTGGCTTAACGAAACGCATATCATAATGTGCCGGGTTGATGCCTTCTGCTTTTACATCACGGATGGCGGCCGCGGCAGAATTACCCGGGTGGCCAAAAGACAATATTGCTATATCCTGCCCATCTTTTAATTTTCTGCCTTTGCCAATCTGTAATTCCTCAAAGGGCGATTTCCACTCTTGCAACACGCCTTCGCCACGTGGGTAGCGTATAACGAATGGGTTGGTGGTGCTATCTAATTGTGCAGTGTACATTAGGTTGCGCAATTCCTTTTCGTTCATGGGTGCGCTTACTATCATATTGGGTATGCAACGCATAAACGCAATGTCGTAACAGCCGTGATGCGTGGCACCATCTTCGCCTACAAGCCCCGCCCTATCCAAGCAAAAAACAACGGGTAACTTTTGTATGGCTACATCATGCACTACCATGTCGTACGCACGCTGCATAAAAGACGAATAAATATTGCAGAATACCCGCATGCCTTGCGTGGCAAGGCCTGCGCTTAGTGTTACGGCATGCTGCTCGCAAATACCTACATCAAAAGCCCTGTCTGGCATTTTAGCCATCATATATTTTAAAGAAGAGCCACTGGGCATTGCTGGCGTAATGCCCATTATTTTATCGTTCATTTCGGCCAGCTCAATAATAGTATGGCCGAAAACATCCTGGTATTTTAAAGGCTGCGGGATGTCGAATTTTTTCTTTTGTATTTCGCCGGTTAATTTATCAAATAAGCCTGGTGCATGCCATTTGGTTTGGTCTTTTTCTGCCAGCTCGTAGCCCTTGCCTTTTATGGTTTTGATGTGCAAAATTTTAGGGCCGGGTATGTTTTTTAAGTCAGATAATGTATCTACCAGTTTGGCAATATTATGCCCATCGATTGGCCCAAAGTAGCGCAGGTTTAATGCTTCAAACAAATTTGCGCTGCTGCTTACCATACCTTTTAAGCCATCCGTTAATTTTTGCGCCATCGAACGGGAAAAGGTTTTGCCTACAGGTAGCTTCCCCAATAAATTCCACACATCATCCTTTACTTTATTGTAAGTGTGGGAAGTGGTGATATCTGTTAAATATTCTTTTAAAGCACCAACATTAGGGTCGATGCTCATATTATTATCGTTTAAAATAATTAATACATTACTGTTGGCAATACCCGCATGGTTCATAGCTTCAAAAGAAATGCCGGCCGTCATAGCACCATCGCCAATTACGGCAATATGCTGCCTGTCTTTTTCGCCTTTGTAATAGCTGGCCATTGCCATGCCTAAAGCTGCGCTGATAGAAGTCGATGAATGCCCAACGCCAAAAGTATCATACTCACTTTCGCTCCTATTTGGAAAACCGCTTAGGCCATGGTACTTTCTATTTGTGGGAAATTGGTCTCTTCTACCAGTTAAAATTTTATGCCCGTAAGCCTGGTGGCCAACATCCCATACCAGTTGGTCGTATGGCGTGTTAAACACGTAATGCAGTGCCACGCTCAATTCTACCACACCCAGACTGGCTGCAAAATGACCGCCATGTACGCTCACAACGTCAATAATATATTGGCGCAGTTCGTCTGAAACAAGGTGTAATTGCTCCCTGCTTAATTTTTTAAGGTCTGCTGGGTTATTAATTTCACTGAGCAGTTTGCCGGCTTTAATATCCATGTTAAGGGTTTTGCTTGGCAAAGTTAAGGCTTTGCTGCTTTTTTGCTTTAATTTTCAAACAAATTGTAACGGTAAAAGTTGTAATTTATTTTAATATCGGTAAGGTATAACTTTCGAATAAATGATGCACTATCATCCCATCTTTTAAACAAAAATTTAAAAGCTGCATTTTGTTTATTGGCAGCCTCTATACAATAATAGTATATTTATTATCTTAGTACAAATTCCATAAATGCTAAAGTTACCTTCAACTATTGCCATTTTATTTTTAATGTT
Source organism: Ferruginibacter sp. (assembly GCA_025351645.1). Taxonomy (GTDB): domain Bacteria; phylum Bacteroidota; class Bacteroidia; order Chitinophagales; family Chitinophagaceae; genus Ferruginibacter. The sequence goes on along the minus strand of JANXVN010000235.1, from coordinate 43,652 downwards.
GTTGTCATCCTGCAAAAGCGCATGCTCTAAAAAAGTACCGTGCCCCGGGTACGAAGATGCTGTGCTGGATGCCTGGTTTCCATACAAAAACAAACAACAACTTGTTTTTAAGAATGGCATTGGCGTATACGATACGCTTAATTTGGTGCTGGATGATTCTACTGTTGCCTATGACTACCAAAATGGTTTTAATACGCCAAACCGTGGCTGCAGCGCAGGTAAAACTTTTAGTTCTGCGCAAAAAGATGCTTCTTATTATCCCTTATTTAACATTCGGCTACTTGATGCGCAAGATGCTTACTCCTCCACCCAAAAAAGAAGCGCCTCTATAACATTTGGGCGTACTACTTTTTATGGGCAAGATTTAGGAGATAATGGATTTGCTGGCTTTACCGTGGGGCAATGGAATGTTACGCCACAAACAATTACAAATTATGCTTTAAATAGAAAAATTTATCCGCTGGCCCAGTCTGTTAACAGCGACTCTGCCTTTGCTAAAAAAAGTGGCGTATACAAAATTATCTATGCAAAAAATTATGGTATTATCTTGTACGAAACAAACCCTGATAGCGAGGTTTGGGTAAGGCAATAATTTATACATATTCCGAATGCATTATCCTGTAGAAATAAGTTTTTTTAAGCAAAGCCTGCCGCTACATTTTATTATGGAAACAGCCGGCTTTTTTTTCGGCTTCCGTTACTTTTTATACTTACGCAAAAGGCAGGGCGATACCATAGTTTCTATCAACAGGGCATGGATATTAGTAGCCGCCATTTTGGGGGCATTAATTGGCAGCAGGCTTATTGGCAGCTTGGAAAGGCCTTACGAATTGTTCCGCACAAAAAATATCTGGCTATATATTTATAGCAATAAAACAGTATTGGGCGGTTTTTTAGGCGGTTTATTTGGCGTAGAACTTATAAAAAAAATATTGAATGAAAAACACAGTAGCGGCGACCTATTTACTTACCCTATGATACTGGCGCTCATTATTGGGCGCATTGGCTGTTTTAGCATGGGCGTTTACGAAGAAACCTATGGCACCCCAACAACTTTTTTTACCGGGATGGATTTAGGCGATGGCTTGTTGCGGCACCCTGTTACTTTATACGAGATACTTTTTTTACTTTTATTATGGATAACATTGGTGCAAGTTGATAAAAGATACACGCTGGCCGATGGTGCCCGCTTTAAGCTATTTATGATTGGTTACATCTTGTTCAGGTTTTTTTGCGATTTTATAAAGCCTTCCTACATAATAGTTTTTGGTTTATCAACCATACAGCTTACTGCTTTGCTTGGCTTGCTTTATTATGTGATAACTTCAGTGAGGCATAAAAATTTATATATAAACAGCTGATATAGCTTCACAGACAAAATCAAAAAAATTGAAATGGATTTTAAAATGAAAATATTTGCATCCCCTTTTAAATTGATTAGTTTAGAGCATTGATTTAAACCCTTTAAAAATATCAAAATCACCAGCCATGCCCGAACGTCCATATGTTTACTATGATTTTACCCTTAGCATTTGCAGCACCTGTTTGCGAAGGGTAGATGCCAAGATTGTTTTTGAAAACAGCAATGTGTACATGCTGAAAAACTGCCGGGAGCATGGCTTTGAAAAAGTACTTATCGCTACCGATATTGAGTATTACAAAAACATCCGCAACTACAACAAGCCTTCCGAAACACCTTTACATTTTAATACCAAAACCACTTATGGCTGCCCGTACGATTGTGGGCTTTGTATGGACCATGAGCAGCATAGTTGCCTTACCGTAATTGAAATTACAGACCGTTGCAACCTGCAATGCCCCACTTGTTACGCCATGAGCAGCCCGCATTACGGCCGCCACAGGACGGTTGAAGAAGTAGAAAAAATGCTAGATATAATTGTTGCCAATGAAGGTGCGCCCGATGTAGTACAAATAAGCGGCGGCGAACCTACCATACATCCAGATTTTTTTGCCATCCTGGATATTGCCAAGAAAAAACCCATCAAGCATTTAATGCTCAACACCAATGGTATACGCATTGCCAAAGACTTTGAGTTTGCAAAAAAGCTAGCAACTTACGCTCCCGATTTTGAAATATACCTACAATTCGATTCGTTTAAGCCAGCTGCTTTAGAACAGTTACGCGGCAAGGATTTAACTGCTACAAGAATGAAAGCATTGGAACATTTAAATGCGCTTAATTTATCTACAACACTGGTAGTTACTTTACAAAAAGGCGTAAATGATGATGAGGTGGGTAAGATAATAGAGTTTGCTTTATTACAAAAATGTGTGCGTGGAGTTACCTTTCAACCAACGCAAGTAGCAGGCCGTACCGAAAATTTTGACCCGGCAACAGACAGGATAACGCTTACGGACGTACGCCAAAAAATACTGGACCAGACAAACGTTTTTAAACCCAATGATTTAATACCCGTGCCCTGCAACCCAGATGCTTTGGTGATGGGTTACGCATTAAAATTAGCAGGGCAAACTTTTCCGTTAACAAGATATATTGACCCTGCGGATTTATTGGATAATAGCCGCAACACAATAATTTATGAACAGGATGATGTGTTGAAACAAAAGATGATAGAAATATTTAGCACGGGCATTTCGGTTGACAGGGTAGAAGAAAATATGAAGCAGTTACTTTGTTGCCTGCCGCAGATTGAAGCACCTGGTTTGGGATACGAAAATATTTTTCGGATAATCATTATGCGGTTTATTGATGCTTATGATTTTGATGTACGAGCCATTAAAAAAAGTTGCGTGCACATCATACATAAAGATGGGCGCATCATCCCTTTTGAAACAATGAATTTATTTTACAGGGATGATAAGGAGGAATATTTAAAAAAACTACAGTTAGAAAGGGCAACATTGCCTTTTTAAAAAATTAAGATGATCCTATTAATTTTAATATTGGCCCCTTTGATTTTAACAATTGTTGGCATTGTAAAACTAAAAGAAAATAACCCATAAAAAGAACAGATGGTAGAATATTTCTATTGATTGGGCTTATTATATTAGGTGTAGAATTGTTGATTGGCTTCTCAATATATGCGGCCTATTCATCTTGTAGCAGGCATTGATTTTTGGTACTAAACTTCCAATTATAATTAAGCCACTGAGCGAATACAGAAATTAATTGGGTTTACATTTTAAAAATTAAAAGCCACCATGGGAATATTAATTTTACTAGTCTGCATCCCTTTTGTTATGATGCTTATTGGTATTGTACAATTATTTTGGAGTGATGCAGCAATAAGAAAGACTGGAAAAAAGCTATTGCTTATCGGCATTGCGCTAGTTGGGGTAGAGCTATTAATTGGTTATTCTATTTGCAGTAACATATGAGGTTTTAAAGAAACTAATGTTATTCTTTCATCAAGCATTCAGTTAGTATGTATAAACTTTGGTTTAACCCAAAATAATTTTTATTGACGCCTATTATTTTAACCTACAAAGCCAACCCATGAAACTTCCTTTAAAAATAGTTATGATAAATGTAGGGTTAATTTTACTATTCAACTCACTCAATGTTAACAGCAATTTTACTTCTGCAGAGTTTGGATTAATCTCTTTATTCGTTGGCTTAACGTGTTTGGTAATTGGCCTTTTTGCATTAATATTTCCTAACAAAAGATACGCACATGGTTTTTTACTAAGTGCTGGATTATTGTTGCTTTTAGGCATGTTCACTTGCGGCCGTTTTATTAAGTAGATTTTACTAAACAACCAATGGCTGCAGTACATACTAAGTTTTTTTGGTGGCCAGCATATTATTTAACCGATAAATTCAACTAATGAAACTCCCTCTAAAAATAGTCATGGTTAATTTAGGTTTAGCCCTGATATTTGGCTTCCTAATGACTGGGCAAAACAATCACAAGGCTGAAGGCTTTGGGGTTGTGTTTTTAATATACGGTGTAATTGCTTTGATAACTGGATTATTTGCATTGGTATCCCCTGATAAAAGATACGCACAAGGATTTTTACTGAGCGGGGGGTGTTGCTTCTACTGGGAGTAGTTACCTGTGGCGGTTCTTTTTCATAATGAGGCGTACTGCATCATATTCAACATAAAATCTGGGTCTGGGCAATTTTGAAGGTATTTTTCACTTTCGCTTTTAGTGCATACACCGGGGTAATCGCCACGTTTTACCCGCATATCTTCAATTATTTGAAAATGTAGGTGCGGTGGCCAGTTTCCATTTTCGTTAGGATTGCCAAAATGTGCCAGCAATTCTCCGCGGCTAATATATTTCCCTTCCTTGATGTTGGTAAGGTCTGCCAGGCTAAGGTGGCCATATAAGGTATGAAAAACGATAGTATCCAATTGATGTTGTAAAACAATGGTAGCACCATAATCACCAAAATTATCATTGTAGGCAAAGCTATGAACCGTGCCGCCGACGGGCACATAAACCTTTGTGCCAGCCGGGCCCCAAATATCTATGCCTAAATGAATGGAACGGGATTCTGGTTCTTCCCGCTGGCCATTGAGGGCGGAAACTTTTGGCACTGTATCAAAAAGCTCGCTTCGTTTATACAGTACCCGGTTTTCGGCATATCCGCCAATGCCGTATTTGCTTTCGGTGCTTTTTAATTTATAATTTATATACTGAGAAAAAACGGCAGTATCTGCAATATCGCTGGACCTGATTTCTGTATTGGTTTCAGTAAAATTGAATTGAAATAGTTTATCTTTTGATGGGTTAAAATCCACTACCGTCCGAAAGTTCTGGCGGTTTTTTTGCAACACATTCCTTAGTAAATTTTTCATTGGATGAAGATACTTATATCTTTTAAGCTGTACTAAATATTGAATGCGATAGCGTTGCCGGATAGGCTACACACATCAAAAGAGTTACTATTTTATAAAAATACCTATTTACATTAAACTGCAACCTGACATAATCAATCTGCTAAAACCAATTTATTTTTATAAGATGAAGGAGCATTTGCAGAAGTAAGGTCTTCAATACTAATATCGATTGATTGTAATAATTCCTGTTCCAGCACATTGGCGAAAGTGTCAAAATAGGCGATGGCATCTTCTCTTTTATTATGTTTCAACCAGCGCAAGCCTCCGGGCAATTGCTCCAAAATCTTTCTATCCGACAGATACTCAATGTGATGGATATCGGTAGGCGTTAAGCCAACTTTTTCCAGTGCAGAAAATACAAGCGTAAGCGGAGCGCTGGTAGTAGCGCAGTATTCTTGTGCCAGTTCCGTCCATTCGCCGGTACCAGTGTGGGCATATTGCAGTATTTCTTCTTTGGTAAATTTGGTTACAGACTGCACTAAATTACCGCAATTGCAAGCCCCGTGATGCCCCCAGCTATGGTAAGCGCCGTTGCGTAAATTGGTTGCCGTTAACCGGAGTGCGTCAATGAGTTGTATTGTTGCTTTTGCCATTCTATAAATTTAAATTATAAAACAGCAGGCAGCAGGTTTTGTTTAGGTTTTGATGCAGATTAATTTTGCCGGTAAGCCGGTAAGCTGTCTTATATTTTTCTTTACAAAACGCCTTACCGGCTTACCGGCTAAAAAACTATACTACTACGTTTACCATTTTATTTTTTACGTAGATGATTTTCTTCGGGTCTTTCCCTTCAAGCCATTTTTGTACTATTTCGTTTTGGAGGATGAGCTTTTCTACGTCTGCCTGCTGCAGATCCAGCGACATGTTGATATTTGCCCTTACTTTTCCATTGATAGAAATTGGATATTCTTTTGATAACTCTATTAAATATTTACCATCAAATTTTGGATAAGCCGCATCTAAAATAGAACCTTCGTTACCCAAAGCATCCCATAATTCTTCAGCAATGTGCGGGGCATAAGGCGTTAATAAGATCAATACATTTTCCAGCACTTCTTTTTTATGGCATTTTACATCTGCCAACTCGTTTACACAAATCATGAAAGTGCTTACGGCGGTGTTGAAACTAAATCGTTCGGTATCTTCTTCTATCTTTTTAATAGTGCGGTGCAAAATCTTTAATTCCGCATCGGTTGCTTTTTCTTCGTTCCAAACCTTGCCTTTTATATCATCAAAAAACAAGCGCCACAACTTGCGTAAAAAACGGTGTACGCCTTCAATGCCTTTAGTATCCCAGGGCTTGCTTTGCTCCACCGGGCCAAGGAACATTTCGTACATGCGGAAGGTGTCGGCGCCGAATTTGTTTACTAATACATCGGGGTTAACGGTGTTGTATTTTGACTTGGACATTTTTTCTGTTTCGACCTCACATATAAATTTAGAAGTGCCTTTATATTCTTCATCTAAAGAAATGATATCTCCATCTTCCATAATAAAATAATCTCTTGCAGGTCTATTTCTATTTATTCCCTTCCTATATTCATTTACATCCAACTCCACTCCGTCCACGATATTTACGTTGACGTGCGAACGATTAATTTGAAATGTTAAAGAACTATCTAAATCATGATTTATCAATAATTCAGAAATTTTGTCCTGCAATTGTGTAGTTAAGGTCATCCAGCCACTAGATATACTTATGCTTGGGATGATAGCGTTTTGAGACCACAACATATTGTCAAATGTTATTCTATACATAAACCTCGAACTCCCCTGTATCATGCCCTGATTTACCAACTTCTTGAAAGGCTCATCATGCCCGATATAGCCTAAATCAAATAAAATCTTCGTCCACATACGGCTGTATAATAAATGGCCTACTGCATGTTCGGTGCCGCCGATGTAAATATCCACCTGCCCCCAATAATCGCTGGCTTTCCTATCGCAAAATTCTACGGTATTGTGTGGGTCCATGTAGCGCAGAAAATACCAGCTGCTGCCGGCATAACCGGGCATGGTGCTGGTTTCCCTTTTTACCTCACCCCCGACCCCTCTCCAGGGGAGAGGGGAGTGTAACCCTTCGGGATTAATGCGTTTTACTTCACTTTCAATTGTTACTTTTTCTTCTTTTAATTTATCTGCTATTTTTTTTACTACTTCATTAATATTATTTTCTACCTCGTCGTTTGTAAACCGGATCATTTCAAAGCCATTTTCTGCTAGCCAGTTTTGCCTTGCCGCATCAAACTTTTTTTGTTCTTCCTCCTCGTGGTAACCTCCATCAATTTCAATAATTAATTTTTTATCTAAACAAACAAAATCAGGAATGTAACCGGCGATAGGATGCTGCCTTCTAAATTTAAATCCATCAATTTTTCTATTCCGCACCTCATGCCAAATAATTGCTTCTGCTTCAGTAAGGTTTTTACGGTTATCCTTTGTAAAAGGAATTGTAGTATTCCATTCACTGGAAGTACTATAAACATAACCAGCCCCCCTTGCCCCGAAGGGTTGCGCCCCCATCTCCTTTGGAGAGGGGCTGGGGGAGAGGTTTACCCAGTCCACAATATTCGCCAACGGCCCTTCACCCGCTGGCCCAGGCCCATATTTATCTACATGCGGCAATTCCAATGGCAGCTCTTCCGCGTCCAGCGGTATGGCAATACCATCGCTCCAAATTATCGGGAACGGTTCGCCCCAATAACGCTGGCGGCTAAATCCTGCATCCCGCATGCGGTAATTAATCTGCCTTTTTCCAAAGCCCAGTTCTTCAATTTTATTGCTGGCAATGCCAATAGCATCTTTCATCAGCAAGCCACTTAAAAAACCTGAGTTTTGTAACGTAGCTTCCTTGGTGGGGTTGGCTTCTTCCCCATTAAAATAATCGCCAATAATATTGGTGATGGGTATATTAAAATGCTTTGCAAAACCAAAATCACGCTGGTCGCCGCAAGGCACCGCCATTATTGCGCCGGTGCCGTAGCCTGCCAGCACATACTCTGCAATCCATATTGGTATTAGCTTTCCGTCGAATGGGTTAACCGCATACGCACCTGTAAAGCAGCCTGTAATTTGTTTTACTTCGCTCAGCCTTTCCCTTTCGCTGCGGCTTTTTACGTAGGTTAAATATTTTTCTATTTCTTCTTTTTGCTCCGCAGATGTTATGTGCGAAACCAGTTCGTGCTCTGGTGCCAGTACTAAAAAATCAACGCCAAAAATAGTATCTGGCCTTGTAGTATAAACGCTTACATCCAGCACGCTACCCTCTATTTTAAAAGCCATTTCCGCACCCTGGCTTTTGCCGATCCAGTTCTTCTGCATCTCCTTCATAGCGTCGCTAAAATCAACTGTGTCTAAGCCGCTTAACAACCGGTCTGCGTAGTCGGTTATCCTTAAATACCATTGGCGCATTTTCTTTTTTACTACCGGGTAACCACCACGTTCGCTTACGCCATTTACTACTTCGTCGTTTGCCAGCACCGTGCCCAGGGCTTCGCACCAGTTTACTTCGCCGTAGGCACAAAAAGTTAAGCGGTAGGCCATTAATATTTCCTGCTCTTCTTTGTAATCAAAAGCATTCCATTCATCTTCGGTAAAAACAATGGTTTTATCACCCGGACAAACATGGTTTATATTTCCTTCCAAAGAAAATATATCGGTGAGCGTAGCAATGCGTTCCGCCTTGTTGGTACCCCTGTTGTACCAGCTATCGAATATCTGTAAAAATATAAACTGCGTCCAACGGTAGTAGTTAGGGTCGCTGGTTTTTACTTCCCTGTCCCAATCGTAGCAAAAACCAATTTTATCCAGCTGCGCCTTAAATGTGGCAATGTTGTTTTTAGTTGTTTCTGCAGGGTGCTGCCCGGTTTCAATGGCGTACTGTTCTGCCGGCAAACCAAAACTGTCGAACCCCATAGGATGCAGCACGTTAAAGCCTTTGAGCCTTTTATAACGGCTATAGATATCGCTTGCAATATAGCCCAGCGGGTGCCCTACATGCAAGCCAGCTCCACTTGGGTACGGAAACATATCCAGCACATAGAACTTTGGTTTAAGCGAATCGTTGCTTACTTTATATGCCTTGCCGGCCTTCCACTTTTCCTGCCACTTTTTCTCGATTTCGTTAAACTTGTATTCCATTTATGCTTTTTATTTTGCCTTTTAATGGGCGTTTTTTATTTTTTGTAAGGGTTAATACAGCCTCCCTCAACCTCCGAAGGAAGGTTCTTAGCCTATGCCAATTTGAAGAGATTTCACAATCGCCAGAGTCCGGAACCCTCCTTTGGAGGGTAGGGAAGCTTTTTGTGAAAGAAAAGTTATTTTACCAACCCTTCAACAACACAGTATGCAACAATAAAAATATATTTGACGGGTAATCGTTCTGTAGTGGGCAAAAGTACAGTAAACAAGGTAAAATACTTTATTTTTGCCTGCATGCCCACAACGGATATAAAATTAAAAACTACTAACCATCAAACAATAAAAAAATTTATGGCTCAATTCGGAAAGGCAAGCAGTAAACGTGGGCAGCCAACTTATGCTTACGCCATAATTGGTGTTGCTTTAGTATTGTTTTTATTTGGTATCGTCGGCTGGTTTTCTTTAAACCTGCGTAAAAGCGGCGATTACTTTAAAGAGAACATCCAGGTACATGCTTTCCTTTACCCCGATGCCGGCAAAAAGAAGGTGGACAGCCTAAAGGATTATATTGCCGCTATTCCTTACGCACGGGACGTTAAGCACATTACCAAAGAAATGGCAGCGGCAGAGTGGAACAAAGACAATGACAGCACCTGGAAAAAATTGCTGGATTATAACCCACTGCCAGAAAGTATAGATTTTTATATAAAAGCAGACCATGTTGAAAAAGACAGCCTGAACTTATTATCAGAAAATTTGCAGAATACTTTTCCAGGCGTTATTAAAGAGTTTCAATTTCCTACCGAAACAGTTAGCAAGATTAGCGGCTATGTAAAAACGGGTGCTATCATCTTTTTAATCGGCGCTATCATACTTACTATTTTGGTTATTTTTTCTATTGATAATACCATACGGCTTGCCATGTACAGCAACCGTTTTCTAATAAAAACTATGCAGATGGTGGGCGCCACAAGGGGTTTTATCGCCAAGCCAATAACTACAAGGGCCGTTATCAACGGGCTTATTGCTTCGGGCTTAGCAATAGCTGCCATTTGGGGCACCATCCTTTTAATGGAAAGCCTTGTGCCAGATTTTAAATTGCTGCACGATAACGAGAGCATGCTTACCTTATTTTTAATCATTATTATTTTAGGCATTACTATGACGCTGGCAAGCACTTACCGCGCCGTGCTTAAATACTTAAAAATGAGGCTGGATGACTTGTATTAACGTGGCCGCAACGCTTTATTAAATAATATTCCTTTTATTTGCATTCTATATAAAACAACCACAAATGATTACTAAAAAAAAGCAAAACGTACCAAACCCTTTATTTGGCAAACTAAATTATACCTGGATGCTGATTGGGCTGGTGGTAATGTCGATAGGATTTTTTGTAATGGCCGGCGGCAAAAGCCCTGACCCGACAAAATTTAACGATGCAGAAATTTATAGTTTTACAAGAATTACACTAGCGCCGTTTTTAATTATGGCTGGCTTTATAATTGAGATTTTTGCAATTATGAAAAAGCCAAGGGAAGAAAATAATGCTTTGAGTATTTAGTACTTATTATTCAGGATGTAGAAATACAGGCTGCTGCTACTGATTTAACTGGCACAAAATAATTTTACCATGCGATGTTTTTATATCGCATTTTTTATAAGATGGCTTTACTAAAAAATTAAAGCATTACTAACTAACCAACCACCAAAAATAATTTATGGATACTTTTCAGGCCATCGTTATTGCCATTGTAGAAGGGCTTACAGAATTTTTGCCCATATCTTCCACCGCACACATGAAATTTGTACATCCCTTGCTAGGCGTTACTGATACGCCCTTTGTTTTGATGTACGAAGTAGTGATACAACTGGCCGCTATACTAGCAGTGGTACTGCTTTACTGGAAAAAATTTTTCGATTTTGCACGCATTAGCTTTTATATAAAGCTTGTTATAGCTGTTATACCTGCATTGATTGGTGGCTTCTTTTTAAAAAAACACATTGAAGCAGCTTTAGGCAACCTTACTTTTATAGCCTGTGTAATGGTTGCAGGCGGTATATTGCTTTTGTTTGTTGATAAAATGTTCAATAAAGCTATTATTGATTCGGAAGCTAAAGTAAGCTATAAAACGGCTTTCATCATCGGCTGCGGGCAGGTTTTATCCATCATATTTCCTGGGCTTAGCAGAAGCGCCGCAACAATAGTTACCGGTATGAGCCAGAAATTAACCCGTAGTGCCGCTGCAGAATTTTCGTTTTTTCTTGCGGTACCTACTATGTTGGCGGCATCTGCAAAAAGTTTTTGGGATACTTATAAAGACAACCCGGAAGTAATTGCTAAAGACAACCTGAGCATGTTGCTCATTGGCAGCATCGTTGCTTTTGTAGTGGCAGTTATAGCAATCAAATTCTTTATCGGGCTTCTTAAAAAATATGGTTTCCGCATGTGGGGCGTTTACCGTATTATTGCGGGGCTAACAATGTTGTTCCTTATTTGGAGAGGTATTGTACAATAATAGGTAACAATCCGATGCAGTTAAGTGGAGCCCTTTCCTCTCCCTTTGGAAAGGATTATGGTGAGGTAAAAATAAAAGATATACCATAACTTAACGGCAACAGATAACAATCAGTTTTGTACATTATTACCCCTTCAGGGGATAAGGGCAATCCTTCATTTAATTGCTCAACTATTTTTTAATGCAGACTGCTTCCAAAAAAGTTATTACAGGTTGGGCCATGTACGATTGGGCCAACTCGGTATATAACCTTGTAATTACTACTACCTTTTTTCCTGCTTATTATGCAGCCATCACCAGCCTTAAAAACTTTCCGGATGGCATTACATTTTTGGGGCGCCACTTTGTAAATACAGAGCTTAAAGATTATGTGCTGGCATTTGGCTTTTTGGTGATTGCATTACTTTCCCCCATTCTCTCGTCCATGGCGGATTACAGGGGCAATAAGAAAAATTTTATGCGCTTTTTTTGTTACCTAGGCGCCGCCAGTTGTTCCCTTATGTATTTTTTTGATAAAGACCATGTAACGCTTGGGCTGATGTGCTTTATGTTTGCCGGCATTGGCTTTTATGGTAGCCAGGTTTTTTATAACTCTTACCTGCCAGAAATTGCTGCAGAAGAAGACCAGGACAGGATTAGCGCCAAAGGGTATACGTTTGGGTATATTGGCAGCGTGCTAATGCAGATGGTTGGTTTTGGGTTAGTTATTTTAATGCCAGATAACCCTTTGCCGTTAAAGCTTACTTTTTTATTAGTAGGTGTTTGGTGGGTAGCTTTTGCTCAAATTACATTTAATGCGTTACCCAATAATAGTGCTGAGCGTAAAGAAAAAAGAAACGTGCTGACCAACGGCTTTAAAGAATTAAAGATTGTTTGGAACCAATTAAAGCACATGCCTGTTTTAAAAAGATACCTGACTGCATTTTTCTTTTACAGTATGGGCGTGCAGACGGTAATGTTGGTGGCCATTGATTTTGGCATTAAAGAATTAAAATTGCCTGACCAAAAATTAATCATAACCGCTGTTATCATTCAGCTGGTGGCTATTGTTGGGGCAATTGGCATGTCGAAGCTATCTGCAAAATTTGGCAATGTAAACATTTTGCTGTTTACCGTTTTACTGTGGATAGGCACTTGCATTGCGGGTTATTTTATAACTACAGAAATACATTTTTACATCATCGCATCGCTGGTTGGCTTGGTGATGGGTGGCATACAATCGCTCAGCCGTTCTACCTATAGCAAGTTTATGCCGCCTACAAAAGATACGGCTTCGTTTTTTAGTTTTTATGATGTTACAGAAAAACTGGCCATCGTTATTGGGTTGTTTACATTTGGTTTTATTGAAGGCATTAGCAGCATAAGAAATTCTATTTTATCGCTGGTGGTGTTTTTTGTTATTGGCTTTTTCTGGTTGTTGGCAACTGCTGTTAAACTTAAAAAGACTTCTGCTGTTTAATTGGTTATTTGTATTTTATAGGATTAAGCAGTTCGTTCATAAATGCATTGCCATTTCATGTTAATCACTTTTTTTTCTTGATAAAAAAAGAAAAAAATCAAGCCCGCCCGGATGAACCGGTTCGGACGGGGCCTAAAATAGAAATGCTGAAATTTTAAATGCAGCCTCTCTGCCCTCCAAAGGAGGGTTCCCGACGCTGCGATTTATTAAAGGCTTATAAAATTGAATACGCTAGAACCCTCGTTTGGAGGGCAGGGAAGCTTTTGATTTCTTAACGCCTTGCATTTAAGATTTCTAGCACTTTCTATTTGAGGCCAATGAACAGCGTGCATTTGCGAATAGGCTGCTTGATTCTATTATTTTATATTGATAAAGACAAACCAAGTACCATGAAATTATATTCCATCAATACCGGTTATTTTAAATTAGATGGCGGCGCTATGTTTGGCGTAGTGCCAAAAACTATGTGGGGCAAGCTTAACCCTGCGGATGAAAATAATATGTGTAGCTGGGCTTTGCGGTGTTTATTAATAGAAGATGAAGGCAGGCTAATTTTAATAGATACTGGCATGGGCGATAAACAGGATGCAAAATTTTTTAGCCATTATTATTTACATGGCGCTGATACGCTGGATAAATCTTTAGCTGCACATGGCTTTACAAAAGATGATATTACCGATGTATTTTTAACACATTTGCATTTTGACCATTGTGGTGGCGCTATTGTTAAAGAAGATAACAAACTTGTGCCGGCTTTTAAAAATGCCACTTACTGGAGCAATGAAACTCACTGGCAATGGGCAATACAGCCTAACGATAGGGAAAAGGCAAGTTTTTTAAAAGAGAATATCTTGCCAATGCAAGAAAGTAGGCAATTAAGGTTTATTGATGTGGATGCACAATCATCTATCGATAAGGCGAATAGTGGCGCTTTGGTTTACAAGTCGCCGTTTACAAAAAACGTTTCTTTTATTGTTGCCAATGGGCATACAAGTGCCATGATGTTACCGGTAATAAATTATAATGGCAAAACAATTGTTTATATGGCTGACTTACTACCATCCGTTGCGCATTTGCCTTTGCCTTATGTGATGGGATACGATATGTTTCCGCTGACTACTTTGAAGGAGAAGAAAATATTTTTAGCAGAAGCGCTGCAGCATAATTACATTTTATTTTTAGAGCACGACCCTGTTAATGAATGTTGTACACTGCAACAAACTGAAAAAGGCATCCGTGTAAAAGAGGTTTTTAAACTTAGCGGATTGATTGGTGGTTGATGGAAGGATAAGCTTCGTACCGTGCGTGAGGGATAGTAACGAAAATCCGTTTTTGTTGGGCCGCCCGCAAAAAAAAATTGTAGTGCCCGCCCGTTCCGGTTCGGACGGGGATAGCGTGCCCCTTGCCGCCGCGGCTTGGGGCACGCTATAATATTTTCTAAAAAGTATAGTTTGATTTATATACCTTTTACACTTAACAGAGACGTTAGCGGGTAACGCAGGTTTTTATAGCCGAACATATCTACTTTAATATTGCCTACGCTAATGGGGCTTTCTACCCTTAGCACCAAATGGTTTGGGTCGTCGCTTATCCATGCGGTTAGTTTTTCGCCGCCGGTAAAAATGGTGCCTTTTATAAGCAAGGGCTTAAACTTAATAGCCCTAAACTTTCCGTATTGTGTCTTCACGGTTTCTTTGCCCAGGTAGCGCAGGTACAGGTGATAGACCTCATCATCTAAAAACATATCGAAAGGTATTTTATCGCCTGGCTTATATTTATCAAAATTAATATTGCGGGCGTAGTACATGGCGCTCACAACATCTTGTATGCACTTGCTTGTTTTAAAAACGCCGCTAGTGCTTACGGCCGTACCATTATTTTGGTTAAAAGTAACGTTATTATAAATTTTATGCCCTCCCTCATCTACATTGCGTACAAATTTCATAGGGAGCATGGTGGCTGTATCGATGTAGGTTTCGTACTTATCGCGTACTTTAAAAAACTTGTCGAAGAAAGAATAGCTTTTGCCTTCGCCTATGCAATGGTACGTTGTTTTGCCATTAAACCTTTCCAAGGCTGTTGTAAAAGTGGCTTCGCCGGCACCAACGTACATGCCGAGGGTATTGTAAAAAACTTTCATGGTAACCACTTCACCCTCTTGAAAAGAAGTATTTTTAATTCCACAAAAATCATTGCCGGGACCAGCCTGGGCAAAGGCAGAAAAACCGGCCAGTAAAAAAACTGCTTTTAAAATTCCTTTCATTTCTCTTTGACGATTTTAATGCTTAAAATTAACAAACTACCAATTATAGCTGGTACCACCAGGTTTATGAGCCATATGCCTAACGTGGCAGCACCAACGCCAACTTCGTTTGTGGTATATAATTTAAGTATGGCCCAGCTTGCGGTTAATCTTACCGGTAAATCTATAAAACCAAAAGTTGGCGCCACTGCCATAACTAAATAAAAAACAGCAATGAGGCAAAAACAAAGCCATGCTGCTATATTAACTTCCATTACCTGCAAAAGCAGCACATATTGCGAAACAAATACAAAGTAGCGTACAAAAGATAATGATAATACCTGTAGTAGCTGCTTGTTATTGAATTCATCAAGTACACTTATATGGCATACTATTTTATGTAATGCGGGCACTTTTTCCATTACCCGCACTAACCAGCCCAAACGCATATAAAACAACAATAGTATTATTGTAATACCTACGCTAAGAGAAGTGATGACGGTTTGCCAAAATTGGGGTAAAACGCTTAATGCGGCGTGGTTATAGTGTGAAATATATCTTAAAATAAATAAGCCAAAGCAGCCCATTAGCATTGTAACGAGCAATTGGCTAATACTGCCTACAATGGTTAATGAAATTGCTTTTATGCGGTTACTTGCGGCTACATATAAAATCCGCCCGCCATACTCCCCCACCCGGTTAGGCGTTAACATGGTGATGCTGCAGCCAGATAATGCAGATTTAAAAGCACTGGTAAAAGAAAAACGTTGGACATGGTTTACAAGAAGTTGCCATTTTGAGGCCTCGATACTCCAATTGACAACCATTAAAAAAACGACCAGCCATAGCTTATAATTGGTGTAGCTATTTTTTATTTGCTGCCATTGTATGCCCAGGTTTGGCTTATTTATTATTTGCTTGTAAAGGCTGAATGATAATATAATAAACAGCAGCGGCCCCAAAAAATAATTAAGTAATATTTTAATGTTTTTGTTTAAAGGGCCATTCATTATTTGCCGCTATCTTTTTAAGTGAGCGTATGTTTTCGTTACTTTGCTACGGGTTACTTTATTTAAAATGCGTAATTAATTTATTTGTTACTCGCAAGGAGTTAAAAATTTAATTTTATTAGATTAACGCAGTTTGCTTGCACAAGTATAGTTTAAATATTCATTAATCTATCAATCAAAAAAATAAGTAGCAGTATTGCAAAAAAAATCGACCATAATTTTAGGCATTGACCCTGGCACTGTTGCAATGGGCTATGGCATGATAAAGATAACCGGAAGCGTTTTTACCATTGTAGATATGGGCACTTTAAGGCCGGGCAAAGTAGATGACCCTTATAAAAAACTGCAACTAATTTATAATACCGTAAGTGGGCTTATTATAAAATATAAACCAGATGTATTTGCCATTGAAGCGCCTTTTTTTGGCAAAAATGTGCAGAGCATGCTAAAGCTGGGGCGTGCGCAAGGCGTTGCTATTGCAGCCGCCATGCGCCATGGGCTTGATGTTACAGAGTATTCGCCCAAAAAGATAAAACAATCTATAACCGGAAATGGTAATGCCAGTAAGGAACAGGTTTTAAAAATGCTGCAGCGATTGCTGAATTTTACAGATATGCCACAATCTTTAGATGCATCAGATGCGTTGGCAGTAGCGGTGTGCCATCACTTTCAGGAAAATACTTTGCTACCTGCAAGTGGCAAAAAAGTTAATGGCTGGGATGATTTTTTAACTAAGAACCCGGGACGGCTAAAGAAATAGGGTTTGCCGCAGATTTGCAGATTAAATGCATGCGCAACCAATTCAATAGATTTATTTTAAACGAGCAGAACCGGAAAAGTAATCTGCGAATCTGTGGCAAATATTCCTAATCAAGATTTGAGATTATCTTTTGCTGGATCTCTTTCATTTCTTTAGGCGAAAGTTTTAATTTATCGTGGATAAAATTTAAGTCGTTTGCCGAATTGATAGGCACCAGGTGCAGATGCGCATGCGGAACTTCCAGCCCAATTACGCTTATGCCGCAACGGTTGCAATTAAAAGATTTTTCTATGGAATGCGCTATAGGTTTTGCAAATTGTAGCAATGCACCGAGATAATCATCAGGCAAATCAAAAAACTTATCTATTTCAAGCTTGGTTACTATCAGCACATGCCCCTTTACCAAAGGTGAAATATCCAAAAAGGCGAAGAATTTTTCATTTTCTGCAATTTTATAAGAGGGGATTTCGCCGGCAATTATCTTTGAAAAAATGGTCATGGCAATTATTTTTTATAAAATTACAAACAAAAAACCCACTCAAAATTGAATGGGCTTTTAAGGAAAATATTTTTTGTTAGATAGTAATATTTTCTACTTTAAATTTTAATAAGCCGACTGGCACTGTTACTTCTGCCACTTCGCCAATAGCTTTGCCTAATAAGCCTTTGCCAATAGGCGATGTTACAGAAATTTTACCCAGCTTAAGATCGGCCTCTTTTTCAGAAACTATCTGGTAAGTCACCTTTTTTTTAGTACCTAAATTAGTAACGGTTACTTTAGTTAGGATGGAAACTTTGCTGGTATCAATATTATTTTCATCCAAAATACGCGCTGTGGCAATAATGCCTTCCAGGTATTTTATTTTAGCTTCTAGCATTCCCTGAGCTTCTTTAGCGGCATCGTATTCCGCATTTTCTTTTAAATCTCCTTTTTCACGGGCTTCGGCAATGGCTTTACTGGCGGCTGGCCTTTCCACTTTTTTCATATGATGCAGCTCTTGTTTCATTTGCTCGAAGGTTTCTTGTTTAACATAATTCATTCCGCTCATAACACTTCTTTTTTAGAGTAAATAGAAAAAAATACAACGCTTTAGGTTTAATCCAAAGCGTTGCACATGTGCACAAATATAAACATTTTATTAAATACCCAGCTTTTGTAAAATCACGGTGCTCATTTTATAAAAAGCTTCGTGGCTGTAACCGGCAATGTGCGGGGTAAGTATTACATTTGGCTGCGCCGATAAAAAATCAAGCTGTTGTTTTTCTATATCCGTAAATGTTGAAAGCTTTTCATTTTCTAGTACGTCAAGCGCTGCGCCAGCTATTTTATGTTGTTTTAAGGCAGTAATCAAAGCTGCGGTATCTGTTACTTTACCTCTGCATGCATTAATAAAATAAGGCTTCTCGGTAAGCGAATTAAAGAATGCCTCATTCGCCATATGCTTCGTTTCGCTTGTTAAGGGTACATGAAAACTAATAACATTTGCATACCGGCAAATTTGTTCAAGGCTAGCCTCTTTAATATAGCCGCTTCCAAAATCGAACTTATATTTATCATATACTAAAACGGTAACATTAAATGCTGCTAATAATTTAGCTAATGCCATGCCGGTATTGCCAAAGCCAATAATGCCGACTGTTTTTTCGCTTATTTCCATGCCTCGGTTGGCTTCCCTTATCCAGTTGCCAGTTTTTATTTCTTCAAAACTGCTGGTAATTTTGTTGGT
Organism: Ferruginibacter sp.; assembly: GCA_025351645.1. Lineage (GTDB taxonomy): Bacteria > Bacteroidota > Bacteroidia > Chitinophagales > Chitinophagaceae > Ferruginibacter. Next base: position 24,964 of record JANXVN010000235.1, on the reverse strand, counting down.
TAAATTAAGTAGCAAACCCATTACATGTTCTGCCACTGCGTTACGGTTTCCTTCTGGGCTGCTAACGCATTTTATGCCTTTGCTTTCTGCATAAGGCACATCAATCAATTCCATGCCACTTCCTAAACGGCCAATCCATTTTAAATTAGGTGCTTTTTCTAACATTGGCTGGTCTATTTTTAGACGGGTAGTTATTATTAAACCTTCAACGGTATTAATTAGTGCGCTAAGTTCCTCGTAATTAATCTCCGGCAGGTACATTACTTCATAACCTTTTTGCAGTAATGCCGCCATCATTACATCATGGGTTTTTGCAGTAATTATCACTAGTGGTTTTATGCTATCCATTTTAAATATTCAATTACTATTTTTTATGTTGAGATCGGTTTGCTTTATAATTAATGGTTATTATAAGAGCAAGCTATATAATATCTATAAAACAAGTAAAATGCTATTGATAAACAAAGTCTGTTTAAATAGTATTTTCCTGCACTGCATTACAACTTATATTAATTATGGTTTACCTGGCTGTTAGTAAAATTAATCTGCAGCGATAACGCTTATTTCTACATTGGCGTTTTTTGGCAAGCCTTTTACAGCTATCGTTTCCCTGGCAGGAAAATTACCATCAAAATATTTGGCGTAAATTTCATTTACCTGGCTAAATAAATCCATGTCGCTTAAAAAAATGCTTGTCTTTACAATATTGTTAAAATCCATGCCGGCCTCTGCCAATATAGTTTTTAGGTTTTGCAGCACCTGGTGGGTTTCTTCAATAATATCTGCGTTGGCAAGGTCGTTAGTGCCGGGCTTTATGGCGACCTGGCCAGATACAAATAATAAGTTACCCGCTTTAATTGCCTGGTTGTATGGACCGATAGGTGCGGGTGCGTTCGTTGTATGGATAATTTGTTTGGTCATGATTTTCTTTAAGAATTGCAAATATATATTTTCTCAACCACCTATTTTTGTAAAAATTTACACAATGCTATACCCTAATATTTGCTTCAAGCCAGTATTAAGTATTCAAAAAATAAATATATATAAATAAAATAAATAATATATACTCCCAGCATCTTTCTAAATAAATTAACAATGAGCCTTATATTAAATATTGATACCGCATTAGAAACCGCAATAATAAGTATAGCAAAAGATGGATATGTTTTAGAGGAAGCAGTTAATACTTCCCAAAAAGACCATGGCTCATTTTTACAATCCTCTATACAATCTATAGCTAAAAAATGTGGCATAAGCTTAACAGAATTAGATGCCATTGCTGTAGTAGCAGGCCCTGGAAGTTATACAGGGCTTAGGGTTGGCATGGCAAGTGCAAAAGGCTTATGCTATGCGCTTAACAAGCCACTTATTACTATTGGCACACTAGAAATAATGGCTTACCAGGCTATTAAAGAATACACCAGCAATGTAAATAATATTGATACATTGTTTTGCCCAATGATAGATGCAAGGCGAATGGAAGTATTTACAGCAATATATGACTTAAATAATAATATTATTACTCCACCATACGCAATTGTAATTAATGAAGACTTCTACGTTAAAGAAATGTTAAACCACAAAATTATATTTTTTGGTAATGGAAGTTTTAAGTGGGAAAAGATATGTTACAATAATAACGCTTATTTTTTTTTAATAAATAGCAATTCATTGTATATCAATGAGTTATCCTACATTAAATTTAATAACATTGATTTTGCTGATTTAGCTTACGTAGAACCCTTCTATATTAAAGAATTCTATACTACAACACTTTAGAGACGTTATTCGAATGCTCTGTAGTAATACGTCCACAAATCTAATTAGCAATAAAACGAATATTAATTTGATTGTATCTTTATGTTTTTCTAATACACTAATAAATTTAATTTCTATGACAAATGAAACAACCGCTCAGTTAGAGCCATCACCTACATTACAAAACGTGGGTGGTACAATTAAAATTGATTATTACAGCGTAAAAAAAGCAGCATTAATTTTACGCGCCCTAAATCACAAATTGCGTCAGCAATTACTTAAACTCATTGAAGAGGAAAAGAAAATTACCGTGACAGAAATTTACGTTCGTTTAAGACTAGAGCAATCAGTTGCCTCACAGCATTTGGCTATTTTACGAAAAGCAGGCGTGGTAAGCACACAACGTGACGGAAAATTTATTTTCTACATCATCAACCATAAAAGGATTGATGAAATAAGCGCATTGGTGAATGAGTTAGTAGCTTAATATAAAAAAGTTATCAGTTAAAAGCGGATGTTATAAAAACATCCGCTTTTTGTTTTTTATCATTACTCCAACAATAAATCAAAAGCATTGTTACATTTACAATCATTTTTAGCTAACGGCAAATCAATATTTACATTGTTGCCACAAGCTTTTGATTATCAATTACTTTTTTATGTACATTAAACAAATATATACAGATTGTATAAGCGAAGCCGCTTATTACATTGAAAGCAAAGGAGAAGCAATAGTAATAGACCCTTTAAGGGATATTGATGAATACATCCAACTGGCAAAAGAAAGGAACAGTATTATTAAATATATTTTTGAAACACATTTTCATGCAGATTTTGTAAGCGGCCATTTAGACCTTAGTAATAAGACAGGCGCCCCTATTATTTTCGGCCCCCAAACAATTACAAATTTGCCAGTGCATATCGCCACAGATGGGGAAATTTTTATTATAGGCGATATTTCCTTTAAAGTAATACATACTCCAGGCCACACCATAGAAAGTACTTGTTATTTGCTAAGGGATGAAAACGGAAAAGACAATGCTATTTTTACCGGCGATACTTTATTTGTAGGCGATGTTGGCCGCCCAGATTTAAGCAGCGGAGATATGACTAAAGAACAGCTTGCTGGCATTATGTATGATACTATACAACAAAAAATATTGCCGCTGGCAGATGATGTGCTTGTTTACCCTGCACATGGCGCCGGTAGCAGTTGTGGCAAAAATTTAGGCCCGGAATCTTTTAGCAATATTGGTGAAGAAAAGCAAAATAATTATGCTTTACAGCCACAAACAAAAGATGCATTTATTGCTGCTTTAACTGAAGGGCTTGCAGATGCGCCCAGGTATTTTTCGGTAAATGCCCAAATAAATAAAGAAGGGTATGACAGCCTTGAAGAAATAAAAAATAAAGGCTTAACCCCTCTAAATGTAGCTGATTTTAAAAATAAATTGTTAGAAGATGTAATTGCAGTAGACACAAGGCACGCTGCGATTTTTACAGAAGGCTTTATACCTGGTAGTATTTTTATTGGTTTAGAAGGCAGGTTTGCAGAATGGGCGGGCAGCCTTTTGCCTTTTACAAAGCCATTATTACTAATAACTGAAACAGGGCAAGAAGAAGAAACTATAATTCGTTTAGCCCGTGTTGGTTTTTCAAAATTTGAAGGTTACCTAAATGGTGGCTTTGAGGCATGGAAAAATGCAGGAGAAAAAGTTGACCTGATAATTAACGTTGAGGCTGATGAATTAGCTATGGACATTCCTTTTGACGAAAATTTACAGGTAGTAGATGTGAGGAAAGAAATTGAATTTGCAGATGGGCATGTAAAAGCAGCCATTAATATGCCGCTGGCAGATATGACAGATGTTGCTCTGATAGCCAGTTTTGAAGAAAACCAAAACTTGTACCTGCATTGCGGGGGGGGGTATAGAAGCGTTATTGCTTGTTCCTTATTAAAAAAACAAGGGCTGCATAACATTAGGAACATTGCAGGCGGATGGGCAAAAATTAAAGAAGAAAAAACAATTAAAGTTGAAAAAGATGCTAGTGTATTAAATTAAAAAAGGCACTATTATTGAAGTTGCCTAATTAAGTAAATGTTGCTTAGCTAAAATGCAGACAACTCAAAAAGGCTTACCTGCATACCATAACTATTTGTATTACCGTTAAATGAATTTTTATGATTAAAAACCATGTATCTACTAATTTTTTTGGTGAGAAGTGGAGGCCAGTTGTGTTTAATTTTGAACATGTAAATGCAAACCATATTGAAGTCTCTAACTTAGGGAGGGTACGAAGCTTTAATAAAACATCGGATGGCAACATCCTAAACCCATCGCTTATAAATGGGTATGAAATTATAAGATTAAAATTCTTCAAGGCAAAAAATGAAGCATCTTATAAAAAATTGCATTCCTTACAAAAGGGTGTATTTACATTGGCGAAGGATATAAAGCAATTGAAAATAAATAACGAAAAAAAAATAACAATTGCCGAAGCTGAAAAATTACTTGCTAGTTCTAAAAAAATTGTCTCAAAAAAGTTTTTGGATGCAGCAAAAAAAAGGACTATTAATTATCATTCTCTTATACATAGGCTAGTAGCAACTTACTTTTTAAGCCTTCCTACAGAACAACAAACGCTTGTTGCCCATAAAGATTATGATAAACTAAACAACAAGGCTAGCAACCTTAAATGGATGACACCAGAAGAAAACTACGCCCATCAACAAAAAAGTCCATTTGTAATAAAAGAAAAATCGCAAAGAAAAAGGATGCCTGAAAATACAAAAGTTGCCAAACTAAGCATCACAAAAGTAATGTTGCTGAAAAAATTGTTAAACCAAGGCAAGCCGATAAAGCAATTGGTAAAACAATTCAAAATTACAGACACACAAATATTTAGGATTAAACGTGGGGAAAATTGGGGAAGCATACCAGCGCCCTTATAAGTTATAATTAGCTCGCTACCAATACGGCACCTTTTTTCTCAAATTCCTTAAAATCATACTTCCACCTTCTGTGGCTCCATAAGTAGTTATCAGGCTGGCGGCGTACAATCCCTTCAATAAAGTCACGGTATTTTTTTATCAATTCTTCAACAGAGTAATCTGCCGCATTATCAATTATTATTTCTGCGTTAAAGCTATAATGCCCTCTTTTTACTTTTATAAAATTTATAAATACCAAGGCTGCACTATTTTTAATAGCTGCTTTATGCGGGCCAGGAATAAATGGCGCGGGCCTTCCAAAAAAGTTCATCCACACAGCATTGTGAGGAGGTGGGTTTTGGTCTGCCAACAAAAACATACAGTACTGAGTTTTAGTAATTTCACCTACTAGCCCTTTAAAATCTTTTGATTCAATAAGCCGGGTGCCAAACCGGGAACGTAATTTTAAAAAAAGCTTATCGAATGCTTTATTTTCTATTTTTCCATAAACGCCTACTGGTGCAATATCTACATGCCGGCTCAATACCAGGTTAGCATATTCCCAATTAAAAAGATGCCCGCCAACCAGGTAGATATTCCTTCCGTCGCCAATTATTTTATTAATGGCCTCAAAATTTATAGCATGCCCGCGCTTATCAAACTCCGCATCGTTCATAGATAATACTTTTATCATCTCCATAAAAGTATCTGTAAAATTTACATAAAACTGCTTTGCGATAGCGTTTCGCTCTGCCAGCGTTTTTTTAGGAAAAGCAATGGCAATATTACCCATAACTACCGCCTTACGATATCCAAAAATACGGTGCATTAAAAAAGCAATGCTGCTGCTAATAAAATGCATTACCGGAAACGGCAGCAAAGAAACCAGATAAAAAAAACCGTAAACGATGTAATACATATTAATTGATAACTGATAATTTAATAATTGATAATTGGGCGTTAATTTGGATAGCTAATTTAGGATTGATAAGGGCTACAAATCTTTTAATTATAAAATTATATTTTGTGCCCGTACACTTTTTTCGGGGTAGTCTGTATTAAAATGAAGCCCCCTGCTTTCGTGCCGGAACTCGGCACATTTAACAATTAGGTAAGCAACCGTTATCATATTGCGCAACTCACATAATTGAGGCGATACTGCGGTTTTTTCGTATAGTGCTTCTGTTTCTTCGTGCAACAAATCCAGCCTGCGGTTAGCCCTTCCCAGGCGGTCGTTATTACGCACAATGCCTACGTAATCGCTCATCAGCAATTTCATTTCTTTAAGGCTCTGTGTAATTAAAATCATTTCTTTTGGTGCATTGGTGCCATCAGCTTTCCAATCGGGTATTCCTTGCTGGTAGTTAAGGCTATTTATCTTTTTAACTGCATCTGCATAACCCCTGTGTGCAAATACCATTGCCTCCAGCAAACTATTGCTGGCAAGGCGGTTGGCGCCATGCAAGCCCGTACAGGCGCACTCGCCTGCGGCATATAAGTTTGTAATTGAAGTTCGTGCGTGCTCATCTGTTTTTACACCGCCGCAACTGTAATGTGCCGCTGGCGATACAGGTATCATATCTTTTGTAATATCAATGCCAATGCTAATGCATTTATCGTAAATATTAGGAAAGTGAGCTGTAAATTTCTCTTTTGTAAAATGGCGGCAGTCTAAATAAACATGCTCTGTGCCATTTATCTTCATTTCATTATCTATCGCCCTGGCAACAATATCCCGCGGGGCCAGGTCTTTCCGTTTATCGTACCGTTCCATAAAAGCTTCGCCGCTTTGGTTACGTAAGATACCGCCATCGCCACGCACCGCTTCAGTTATTAAAAAGTTTTGTCCGCGTACTCCCGGCTCATACAAAGCCGTTGGGTGAAACTGGATAAATTCCATATTTTCTATCCTTCCTTTTGCCCTGTAAACCATTGCCACTCCATCGCCTGTTGCAATAGCCGGGTTAGTGGTGGTACGGTAAACCTGCCCATTGCCCCCAGTTGCCAACAAGGTAATCTTTGCAATTATTTTTTCTATTTTATTAGTACTGAGGTTTAGCACATATACGCCAAAGCATTCAACATCCTGCGTAGATTTTGTTACTAAATAGCCAAGGTGATGCTGCGTAATAATATCCAGCACAAAGCAATGACTGATAAGTTTGATGTTTGGCTTATACTTTATCGCTTCCAGCAAAGCCCTTTCCATTTCCTTACCGGTAACATCTTTATGGTGCAGTATCCTAAATTCGCTATGCCCGCCTTCTTTGCCTAATGCATAATCACCATCTTTATCTTTATCAAAATTGGCACCCCATGCTATTAATTCCTTTATCCTTTCTACACCTTCGTTTACCACAATCCCTACTACTGATTTGTCGCAAAGCCCGTCACCTGCTATCAATGTATCTTCCACATGTTTTTCAAAACTATCTTTATCAAAATCCATAACGCCCGCTATGCCGCCCTGGGCGTACTTTGTATTGGTTTCATCGCTTTGGGTTTTGGTAAGTATGGTTATGGTTTTATCCGGACAAGCTTCTGCCACTTTTAATGCATATGTTAACCCGGCAATGCCACTTCCAATCACTAAAAAATCTGTTTCCATAAATAACTTCATTAACTGAACACTAAAATTAATTGATAATGGTTGATAATCTTTTATAAAAAATTATGTTGTGCATCTTTAGAATATTTCATTTTAACATTTACTTGTCCTGATAGTTTAAGCCAACCATATTAAAATAATTATTATTAAAATTCATCGGTCAAGGGTATTGCAAATGGAAAATTAAATTAGTAAGTTTACTTGAAGTTTTAGGTACTTCTACAGTGCCTCTTTTTCTCCTCCGTTAAATCATCAAATAGTTTTACAAAAAACTGTTACGCATTTACGAGCCATGCCACTTAAGGAGATAGAAAGACGCAATGATGGACATGCCGTTAAGTTTAGCAGTATATAAATAGCTAATACTCTATTTAACACCGGAACAATATGGCCTTAAACTTAATGGCATTAAATAATGAATAATGAATTTTTATTTATTTTATTGGTCTTGGCTACGTGGCGCATAAGCCATTTATTGAATAAGGAAGATGGGCCCTTTAATATTGTTTTTTTGTTAAGAAGAAAGGTTGGCAATAGTTTTTGGGGACGCCTGCTTGATTGCTTTTATTGCGTAAGCGTATGGATAGCACTGCCGTTAGGGCTGGCGGAAGGAGATAATTGGTGGCAGAAACTGTTATACTGGTGGGCGTTATCTGGCGCTGCCTGCCTATTAGAGCAAGCTACTATTACTGATACTACAAAAAACCAAGACGATAGTACGCCTGATTTTATAGAAGATTAAAAAATTAAAACCCATGTGCAATTGTGGAATTAAAAGAAATGATTATGCAGCAGCAGCAGCAGGATCATTTATACAAACTACTAACAAAAATGGCCAACAAAATTTAAATGCCGCACAGGATGTTTATTTTGAATATTTAGGTAAGACGGCCCTTACTGTAACCGGCAACGTAAGTGGCAAGCGGTACCGGTTTAGTGAGCCGGGAGACAAACAGATAATTTATTACCGCGATACAGCAGGTATGATGAGAGTACCAATTTTAAGGTTGGTGCAAGATAACCTTACGCAATAGCGGCAACTTTGCTTGCATCAATCCAAACGCCACTTTCTTTTAACAAGTTTATAAGTTCATCTACCGCTATAGTACTGTCTATATTGCGCTTTACTACTTCCTTGCCACGATATAAAGTAACTTTTCCAACACCGCTGCCAACATAGCCAAAATCCGCATCCGCCATTTCGCCAGGGCCATTTACAATACAGCCCATAATAGCAATTTTTAGCCCTTTTAAATGATTGGTAACAGCACGGATTTTTCCTGTAGTTTCCTGTAAGTCAAACAATGTCCTTCCGCAGCTTGGGCAACTGATATATTCTGTTTTAGATATCCTGGTGCGTACCGCCTGTAAAATAGAAAACGAAGTATTGTTGATGAATTGATAGTTGCTTTTTGTTTCCAAATAAGTTCGCCCAGATACTTTTTGATTACTTAATGCTGCCGGATCGTTCATTAGCCAGATGCCATCGCCCATGCCATCTAAAAATAGCGCTCCGGCTTCTGTACTAAAATGAATAAGTTGTTCATCAATGGAGCTTTCATGGCTTTCTACAGATAATATTACCGGGCAACTAATTTGTAGGGCCATTAGTTTACTTATAAATTTCCGTACTGCCTGCATGGCATTTGCCGCAGTAGAATAAACACACGCTACAACTGTTGCATCAGCTTTTATTTTTTGTGCCAGTGCTTCAGAAACCAGGTTGGCATCAACAGCTACAAAGTTTATTTTATCCGATATTTTTTCAGCCATCAAAAATTCATCGCCCTGAAAAAGCGGAAAATAATTACTATCATTGGGGGCTGATAGCCAGGCATTATAATCGCAAATCACACGCAATGTACCAGGCAAGGCAAGAGCTATTTTTTTGTTGCCGATATATAAATAATCAGCGGCAGCATCGCCAATTGACCATTTGTCTGTTACTGCGTCGTACCTATAACCAATGGCTTGTAAGTCAGTATGGGCAATGCTTTCAGCCAGCATAAAATCTGCAATTACTACTGGCACATGCCTGGCGCCAATATTAGCAACCTCATTTGTAGAACGCCTTTTATAATCAAAAGGCGAATAGGGAAGCTTGGTACCGGCACTTTCATTCAACTGTGTATTTACAGTAGCAGCACTATATCTTTTTACTAAATCCAGGCATACGGGAATCTCAAATTCCGGGTCTTCGGTAAGGCTTACCCTAATGGTATCGCCAATTCCATCTTCCAGCAAAGTGCCAATGCCGATGGCTGATTTTATCCTGCCATCTTCGCCATCGCCAGCCTCTGTTACCCCTAAATGCAATGGGTAGCATTCGCCAAATTCATCCATCATGTGGCTGATCAGCAAACGGTAAGCCTGTACCATCACCAATGGGTTGCTGCTTTTCATGCTCAAAATTATCTGGTGGTAATCCTGCGCCCTTGCGATGCGTAAAAACTCCATAGCACTTTCCACCATGCCCATTGCAGTATCGCCGTAACGGCTCATAATACGGTCGCTAAGACTACCATGGTTTGTACCGATGCGCATGGCTGTACCATGCTGTTTGCAAATTAATACCAGTGGGGTAAACCTTTCTGTTATCCTTTCAATTTCTTCCGCATATTCTGCATCCGTATAATCAATCTGTTCAAACTTCTTTTTATCCACATAATTGCCTGGGTTTACCCTTACTTTTTCCACTATCCTGGCTGCGATTTCTGCAGCATTTGGTGTAAAATGTATATCGGCAACAAGAGGCACAAAATAGCCACGCCTGTTTAATTCATCTTTTATATTTTGTAAATTTTCCGCTTCTTTTTTAGATGGCGCTGTTATACGGACTAGTTCTGCGCCAGCTTGTATGCAGCGTATGGATTGTTCTACCGTAGCCATTGTATCCATGGTATCGGTTGTGGTCATGGTCTGCACGCGGATCGGATTACCATTGCCTAGCAATAAATTACCAATCTTTACTTCTCTCGTTTTAAGGCGTTTATAGTCCGTTAGCGACTCACAATACAATTGCATAATTATAAATATTATATCAATTGCCCCAGGTTTAAGCCCAGGGCAATTCAAGGGCTTGCTATAATTTAAGGCTATTTTATCTTACAAATTAATAACAAAAAAGCAGGGTTGTTGCCCCGCTTCGTTATCTTTTATTACCAGTCCTTTTCCGGTTTATCCGGCGAGGCGGCGTCTACTTTCCGTAATTTGTCTTGCAGGTTCTTTTCATGCTGCAGCAAAGCCTTTAGCTTTTCTTCAGCTTCCTTTTGCGTCATCTTGCTCGGTTGTGGCTTGGGTTGCTGGTCTTTGTTATCCTTCTCGTTTTGCTTTTTATCTTTTTTGGGGTCGCTTTTCGGCCTTTTTTTATCCTTGTCATCTTTATCTTTTTGCTGCTGTTGATCTTTTTTTTGCTGCGCCAATGCTTTTTGCAGATTAAACCTTGCTTCTTCATCTGCCGGGTTTATCCTTAAGGCATTTTTATAAGCATCGATACAGTCGGGCAGTTTTTTATTATTTTGTAAAGCTACGCCTTTATTGTACCACGAATCCGATTGGTCAATTTTTTTCTTGCTGCCTTTTATCACTGCATCGTACGCCTGTAGCGCTTCGTCAGTGTTTCCATTTTTATATAATGCATTACCTAAATTATATTGTGCCTTTTCGTTTGCAGGGTCTTTATCTATAACGTTTTTATAATTATCCACTGCTACGCCATACTCTTTTTTGTCGTAGGCATCGTTGCCTTGTTTTATAAGTATGCTATTGCTTTGTGCAAACAATAACGTTGGCATTAATATTAGCAGCAACGCTACTGATTGTTTTTTTATTGATTTTTTAGTGGTTACAGCCATTGGCTTAATTTCAGAAATAAACAATTCTATTAATAATATTATCAGCAAAATACCTAGCAGCCATGGAAAAAAGTTTTTATAATCTACTAAAGAGTTTTCGGTTACCGAACGCTGCCCCATGGTTTTTAATTGTGCATCCATATAATCTACCACTTCATCTGTATTGGTAAAAAGCAGGTATAGGCCATTTCCGTTAGTAGCAATACTTTTTAATTCATCTTCGTTCAATTTAGTTATCACAGGAGCACCAGTGGCATCCCTTTTGGTTTCATGGGTTGCAGGGTCAATAATCGTTGTGCCTTCTGGTGACCCTATGCCTACGGTGTTTACCATCACGCCTTCATCTGCTAAAGCTTTAGTTGTTTTAACGGCAGATTCATCATGGTCTTCCCCATCGCTTATCAGCAGTACTGCTTTGTATTTTTTTTCTTTAGTATTAAATGCAGCAAAACACATTTTAAGGGCATCGCCAATTACGGTACCCTGCGTTGGCACCACATCTGTAGTGGCAGATTGAAGGTACATTTTTGCGGCAGCATGGTCTGTTGTTAATGGCATTTGCAGGTATGCCCTGCCAGCAAATACAACAATTCCAATCCTGTCATTAGGCAGCCTGTCTATCAATTTTGCTATAAACTGCTTCGCCCTTTCCAGCCTGTTTGGCTTTATATCGTCTGCCAGCATGCTCTTGCTTACGTCTAATGCAATCATAACATCAATTCCGCTACGGCTCACCATGGTGCTGCCTTGTGGCTTGCGAGGGTTCGCCAGCGCTATTACACCAACCACAAACGCAACGACTATCAAAATAAATTTTAAAGAAAACTTAGCGGGGCTATAATCTTTTATCAATTGGTTTACCAGGGCTTCATCGCCAATTTTTGCAATCGTTTTTTTCTTGTACCTGATTACAAAATAGTAAAGCATTATCATCAATGGAACAAGCGCCAACGCTACTAAATATTCTATGTGCTGAAACTGTATCATTTTTATGCTTTCATGAGTAAGAAGCCATAATTAATTATTATCAAAAATATTATCTTAAAAATGTAATACTGTGAAAGCCATCATAATTCTACAATTACTGTCAAAAGCCGTGCCTTACATCCTGCCATTAAAAAAACCTAATTGCTTTAATATGCCTTTCGTTATTGTTAACCTGATTGCCTGCATGTCTATATTTTGATCAGCAGATTTTATTAAAGTCACAAAAAAGTAGGGATGTTTATTTTCTTCTATCCACCCAACCATCCAGCCCAGGTTAGTGTGTTTTTCATCAAAGCCCCAGCCTGTTTTATAACTTAAGCTATAGGTGGTGCTATCTTCCCTTAACATCACATCCCGAACAATTTGCTGGGTACGTTTTTGAAAAGGCAACTGGTCGAAGTACAGGCGTTTTACGAGCCCTAATTGTTCGTCTGCAGAAATCTTCAAACTATTATCCAGCCAAAAAGTATCTATTTTATTGCCAGTATTTTTATTGCCATAACCAACAGAATCAACCCAAAGTTTCATCGTATCTTTTCCAATGCGCCTTGCTACTTCCTGATAATAAGGCACGGAGCTTACCCTAAAAGCTTCTTCCATCGACATGTCTTTATTCCAATTTTCATTGCTGCGCTTAATGCCATCCCACTTAATAACCATTTTCTCATCAGTTATAACGCCAGTTTCCAGGCCTATCAACGAGTTAACAATTTTAAAGGTAGATGCTGGCGTGTAGCGTGTTGTATCCATATTAAGGTTATACACCGTTACCTTGCCATTGCTGTTATCCAGCATAGTAAAACATCCTTCCACTTTATTTTCGTCAAAATATTTACCAAGGCTGTTATCAATTTTAGCCCTATTTACAGAGCAGGAAACCAACGAGGCAAGCAATAAAAAATTTGCAATGTAAACAACAGTTTTTTTCATTTTTATAAAAGTCAGTATTTATGTAATTAACCAGCAGGTTAAAAAAAATTTTCATTTTTTGGCTTCATGTATTCAGCCGTTGCTTCTAAAGTTTCATAAAATTCAACGCCATATTTTCTTACCAGCGCATTTTTTAAAAAAACATATACCGGCACTTTTAATTTTTTACCTAGCGTACAAGCAGCGCTGCACAAGTCTTCCCGGGGTTCATAATTTACGTAATCCGTTTTTTTATCCCTGCTTTTTTGTATGCGGATGGGGAATAAATGACAACTGATAGGTTTTTTCCATTGCACCTTTCCATCGTTGTATGCCTGTTCAATACCGCACTTTACAATGCCTGATTTATCAATTATTCCATATACACAAACTTTGCTGGCAATGGTGGGCGTTACCCATCCATACTCTTTATCGTACACATATTTTCCTTGGCGTTGCAGTTCCCGTTGGCTTTCTTCTGGCAAATAAGGTAGCACGGCATCGTACACGTCATTCAGTTTTTGAAGCTCCTCTTTATCCAACGGCGCACCTGCATCGCCATCTACGCAGCAGCCGCCTTTGCATTTATTTAGGTCGCAAACAAATTGTTCCTGCACAATTTTATCGCTTACCAATATGTTGTCAATTGCTATCATATCTACTACAAAAGTAGTACAAAGCGGCAAGCATTAAAAGTGCATTTTACAGAGCGCTTATTTAATGAGGTGTTCATTTAATAGAAAAAATTGTTGCCCCGGCTAATACATAGTCTGTGGGGCTTCACAGGCCCGTCCGAAAGGCAGCCGGGCGGACGTCGCACTCTTTTACAGTTGTTTTTCAGGGAGCTTTTACCACATTATCGATTGCCACAAAAGTTTAGAAGGGTTTCCTCCTTCTCTGGAATATTGTGCCTTTCAGCGCTTTTTGTTTGGGTGTATTACAGAAACAAGAAGCCTTGAAACGGCGCAATACCTTAGCACAGGACGAAATTATGGAAAATTTGAACAACCAATAATGTAGCAAATTGGGGAAGAGTACCAAATAGATGTGCCGTAAAAGTGAGGGCACAACAATGATTATTAAAACTGCTGTATTGGCCGAGACAAAAAAATTATGGGAACCATAAAAATTCGCGGCCTTACTGACCTTTATTTTTCCACTTAAAAGTGTTGATGATATGGTCCATATCTACCTGCAAAAAATCTTGCACCGGGCGCAGGGAATCTGCATTGGGCGTTACATCAAAATACAAAGCACCACGAAGAAAATTTTTTGTGGTATCGCTTAAAAAAAATTGCTTGCTGGTGGCAGCATTGCCTCCTACCTTAAAAAAAACACCGCTAATGCCGTTAGTAGTATGTATCAGGCTGTCGTTGATGGAGCTGGAAACTACGTTGTTTTTATTCGTCAGCGTAAAGGCATCGGCTACCATTTTATCAAACAAATTAATACCGAAAGAATCTTTATACTGCCCGTTAGCTTGCTTTATTTTGTATAAGGAGTTACCACCAATTTCTTTGTAGCTTAAAAATATCCTCGCGTTAAAATTTGGGAAATCAATATTGCGCCAGTAGCTGTTTTCAGGGTTATTATCAAAGTAAGTAGTGTCTTGTATAACATTGGCATATACTGGGTACTCAAAACTATACGGCAAATTTGGCTGGTTGAAAAGCTGGTATTTTCGTTGCGGCAATTCAATAATATAATAGCCTCTTTTTTTTGAAATGTACGGCGAATTACAGGCATTAAAAAATGTGCAACAAGCAGTACCCATAAATAAAATAAGTAATAATTTATAACGCGATAAAAAACTTTTTTGCATTTGAGTCCTTTAATGTTCTAGTAAGGTTATGCTTTTGTTGTTAATGACTTAATGATAACTTTTATTTTGTCTATTCGGTTTTTGTTTATTTCTAATGGGATAAATATAAAATCGCCACTAGGCACTTCTTCATTTACTTGCGGAAATTCGCCGGCTATTTCCAGCACCAGCCCTGCCAGAGAATCGCTATCGCCCCTGGTTGCTTCAAAGGTGTCAGCAGGCAGTTGCATAGCTTTACATACATCGTTTATCATCGTTTTCCCTTCAAAAATATAGGTACTGTCATCTATCTTTTTATTGATCACTTCTTCATCATCAAACTCATCTTTTATCTCTCCAATAATCTCTTCCATAATATCTTCCAGCGTAACAATGCCGGATGTGCCGCCAAATTCATCTACCACAATGGCGAAATGTATACGCCTGTTGCGGAATTCCTGCAGCAAATCTTCTATCAATTTTTGTTCATGCACAAACAAGGCAGGGCGCATTAAAATATGCCAATTGTAGTTTTCAACCTTACTGGCATTTACGTGTGGCAATAAATCTTTAGTATGCAAAATGCCCAGTATTTCATCCAGGTTGCTCTTGTACACGGGCAGCCTTGAGTAATGAAGCTCTTCTACCTTTTTTATTACGTCTTCAAATTTGCTATTATGGTCTATGCCACTAACGTCAAGGCGTGTACGCATAACTTGTTTTACCGTTGTATCGCTAAATTTACGGATGCCTTTTAATATTTGCTTTTCCTCAATGGTTGCTTCGTGTTCCGGCAATAAATCGATGGCATAATCCAACTGGCTATTATCTAATAAAGAAGAATGGTTGGGAGATAATTTTTTTTCTATGCGGTCGCTAAATCCAACCATCCTTTTGCTTGAACGGTAAAATATACTGTTGAAAATTTCGATGATAAGCGATGCTGTAGAAGCAAACCAAACCTTATGGTGCGTAGCCCAAACTTTCGGTAAAACTTCGCCAATTAAAACTATTAAAAAAGTTACTGAAGCTACTTTTATAAGGAACTGTACCCAAAATGGCAGCGTTGTCATATCTAACCAGCCATCCAATACAATATTGGTTATTAATATAATGCCGATGTTAACAAATATACTGGTAATGCGCATGGAAGCCAGCAAGGACTTTGGCTGCTCCAACAAGGCTACAATACGCCGGAATGATGGCTGCTGCTTGGTTTTAAGCATATTGATATCTTTGTATGTAAGCGAAAAAAAAGCCACTTCTGCGCCAGCAACAAAAAACGAAACAATAAATAATAATACGGCTATAAATATTAGCACCGCAGATGCTGCAGGCGTTATTGCCAGTAAAGAAAGATGCAAATATTTTGTATAAACAGTAACCGAATGGTAATCCAAAACTATCAGTTTTAATGAACAATATTTATAGATACATATATTGTATCAGCTATAATTAAAATGGCAATCTTTCTGGTCCGTCCTCCATCGGCGGAAGCCCTGAATCCATATCATCTATCCCATCAATTGGCAAGCCTGGCTGGCTTCCATCATTGCGTTTATCAAGCATTATCATATTATCGCCTACAATTTCTGTCGCAAATTTTTTGTTGCCTTCCTTATCTTCCCAACTACGTGTTTTTAGGCGCCCTTCTATGTAAACAAGGCTTCCCTTGTGCAAATATTTTTGTGCCAGCTCTGCCAGTCCTCGCCACAAAACCACAGTATGCCATTCAGTTTGCGAAATTAATTTACCGCTCCTATCCTTGTAAGCTTCTGTAGTTGCCAACGAAAATTTGGCCACTGCAATGTTGCCTTCTAAAAATTGAATATCAGGGTCTTTGCCTAAATTGCCAATTAATACTACCCTGTTTACCCCTCTCATAGTAATATGTTTAATTGATTTGAACTTAATTTATAGCCTTAAAACAAATTTAAAGATACATTTTTATCTTTCAAATAGGCAGTGATAAATTTAGGGAAAGGCAGCTTATCTATTTCTGTTGGCGTAAGTGCTTCATAACCTTTGTCACACAAGGCTTTGGCGGTTGTAACCCTTATAAACTGGCCATATATGGTTTGGTGGGTAAGCAATTGTTTATACATAGGCGATATGTGCGTAACCTCGAAAGGGTGCTTGCCAAAAATTACTTTAACCTGTGACTGGGTTTTCAATTGCTCCATTGGCAATGCTTTGTCATTTTCTAACAGCACAAATTCGTACAGGTTTTCCCAAATATCTTTTGCACCGCGCTTACGCACGTATTGTTTGCCATTGTAAGTAACAATTAGGTAATAAAACCAACGCGTTTTCTTAATTATCTTTTTTTCTTTTATGGGCAATTGATTTACCAATCCACTTTTAAATGCACTGCATTTAGTATTAAGCACACAAATAGTGCATAAGGGAATTTGTGGCTTGCAGATAACAGCCCCAAAATCCATAATTGCCTGGTTGTAAATGCCAGCTTGTTTTTTATCCAGCAACTCATTGGCTAACAAGGTAAATGCCTGCTTGCCTGCGGTACTGTCAATTGGGTTTGATATACCAAAATAACGGGCCAAGACCCTAAAAACATTTCCATCAACTACTGCATAGGGCAGGTTAAAAGCAAAGGAACTGATAGCCGCGGCTGTATATGGGCCGATGCCTTTAAGGTTTAATATATCTTGGTATTTATTAGGAAAAACTCCCTTTAGCCCTTCTGAAATAAACTTAGCAGTAACTATAAGGTTTTTACATCGGGTATAATAACCCAAGCCTTCCCATAATTTAAAAACTGTTGTTTCCGGCGCTGTTGCCAGCTTATGTATATTGGGAAATATTGCAATAAAACGATTATAATATTCAAGTCCTTGATCTACCCTTGTTTGTTGTAATATAATTTCACTCAGCCATATTTTATAAGGATCTTTTTCACCTTTCCAGGGCATTTGGCGATTGTTAAATTGCTTGTTCCATTGCAAGAGCCCATGGACAAAAACCTGGTTTTGAGTGACTGGTTTCATGAAAACGTACATTTTACTATAAAATATTATACAAAATCAATTACTTATATAATTTTTACTATATTAATAAAGTGGTTGTATAAATAAGTCATTCTATGTAACTTTGAAAATAATAATTTTTATTGATTATCAGTATTTATATTGTTTTTTACAAATTACTTTTATATTTTTCTACAGAATTAGAGCCATTTAAATTTTATTATAATGAGAAAAGCAGACCTAATTTCCGAAATTTCTGAAAAAACAGGCATCCCAAAAATAGATGTAATGGTTACTTTGGAAACAATGTTCAAAGAGATAAAACAATCATTAATACTAGGCGAAAATATATACATTCGTGGATTTGGCAGCTTTATTACGAAAAAAAGGGCCGCCAAAATTGGTCGTAATATAAAAAAGAATATAGCCGTAGAGATACCTGAGCATTACATCCCGTCATTTAAACCTGCAAAAGAATTTGTGCAGGAGGTAAAAAATAAGAACCTTGCTGCATACAAACCTACAGCATAGCTTACCTTTGCGCCTTAATATTTCTTTGTGAAAAAACAACAACTTCTTCTTGCCGGCGCTGGTATTTTAATTTTAGGATCTTTATTAATTTTTGGCAAAACTGTTGCTAAAAAAGAGGTAATGCCTATGCCTGAATCTGCTACTGGTACAGTTCCTGCAAAATTTAACGTTAATAATTACATTGGGCTTGCCAAACAAAAACTTTCCATCTCCCGGCAAAATTACCTTTCTACATTGGAGAATAGCGTTAAGAGAGGCGATGTAAAAGAGCAGCAAATTAAGTCCTATAATGAATTGGCAACCTTCTGGAAAGATTCTGTGCATGAACATGAATTATATAATTTTTATGTAGCTGAAGCAGCGAAGTTGGTAAATTCTGAAAAAAACCTCACCTTTGCCGCCCAACTAATTTTAAAAGGACTTAGGAATGAGGAAGATATTGCAAAAAGAGGTTGGGAGGCAGAGCAAGCAATAGCTCTATTTGAAAAAGCAATCGAACTTAACCCAAACAACGATAGTTTAAAAGTTGGGTTAGGTAGCTGCTATGTATTTGGCAAGGGAATGGCGGGCGATGCGCAAGAAACCATGAAAGGGATACAGCAATTATTGCAGGTTGTAAAAAAAGACTCTTCTAATATGCAGGCGCAGTTAGTGCTTGGTATTGGTGGCGTAATTTCAACGCAGTACGAAAAAGCAATAGAGCGTTTACAAACTGTTGTAAAAAATGAGCCGGGCAATCTGGAAGCAATTTCATGGCTAGCTGACGCATACGCTGATAAAGGAGACAAACCGAATGCTTTAAAATGGTATGGGATAAGCAAAAGGCTTGTAAATAACGCCGCCTATTCTAAAGAAGTGGATGAGCGTATTAAATTGCTAAAATAAAAAGTACATCGAAATTTATTTTTCGGTCATCATAAAAATATCGGGATTTAATTTTCGAGCACAATAAAATTATTATTTAACAACAAAAGTCAGTCATTATGCCTTGTGGTAAAAAAAGAAAACGTCATAAAATTGCAACGCACAAGCGTAAAAAGCGTTTAAGAAAGAATCGTCATAAGAAGAAATAATTTCTTGTTATACCAGGTGCCGGCATATTTGCCGGCACACATTTATCAGCACTTTATGGTTTACAGTAAACGTATGCCATTAATTTACTGTTGCAAACATTCCGTGTGATGTATTGATAGCTTATTAAAAAAGAGTTTTTTTGACAAAGGAATTAATTATAAATGCTGCACCACAAGGGGTGGAAATAGCCTTGCTGGAGGATAAGAAATTGGTAGAGCTGCACAACGAAAAAGCTGATGCTAACTTTGCTGTGGGGGACCTATATCTTGGAAAAGTTAAGAAACTTATACCAGGCCTTAACGCAGCTTTTATCGATGTAGGGTTTGAGAAAGATGCTTTTTTACATTATACCGACCTTAGCCCTTACGTTAAATCTATACTTAAATTTACCAATGCAGCCATTAATGATAAAACAGAAGGCGGCCTTGATTTTGGTAAATTTTCAGTAGAACCGGAAATTATAAAGACTGGCAAAATTGCAGAAGTATTAAGTGGGCGCCCCAATATTTTGGTTCAAATTTTAAAAGAACCAATTGCGGCCAAAGGCCCCCGCCTAAGTTGCGAATTATCTTTGCCGGGTCGTTTTGTGGTTATTACTCCATTTAATGATGTTATTGCGGTTAGCCGTAAAATACACTCTAGTGAAGAACGTAAAAGATTACAAAAAATAATTGAGGCCATAAAGCCTAAAAATTTTGGGGTAATTGTACGTACCGCTGCTGAAGGTAAACATACTGCTGAATTACACGAAGACCTTTTAAGTTTAGAACAAACATGGAAAACCATGCAGGCTAACTTAAAAGATGCTACCCCCCCCTCAAAAATTTTAAGCGAACAAGGCAAGGCTAATAGTATGCTACGCGATTTGCTTAATGAAGATTTTAACCGTATTGTGGTAAATGACAAGACCATTTTTGCGGACACTAAAAATTACATCCAGCGTATTGCGCCTGAAAAGATAGATATCGTTTCCTTTTATAATAACGGCTCGCCCATATTTGATAGCTTCGGCATCACCAAACAGGTTAAAGCGGCTTTTGGTAAAACAGTAAACTTGCCAAGCGGTGCTTATTTAATAATTGAACACACAGAAGCCTTACACGTTATCGATGTGAACAGCGGTTATAAAAGCGTAAGTAATAACCAGGAACAAAATGCATTGGAAACTAACCTGGAAGCAGCCGAAGAAATTGCAAGGCAGCTAAGGCTAAGAGACCTTGGCGGTATTATTGTAGTCGATTTTATTGATATGAAATTGGTGGAAAATAAAAAGCGCCTTGCAGATTCAATGGAATTGTTTATGAAGACAGACCGTGCTAAACACGCTGTTTTGCCTATAAGCAAATTTGGGTTAATGCAAATTACAAGGCAACGTATGAAGCCTGAAATGAACATCAATACTTCGGAAATTTGCCCTAGTTGCCATGGTAGCGGCAAAATAAGTTCTACGCTTATACTAGAAGATGAGATAGAAAAGAATTTGAGCTATCTTATTATGCAGAACCATAAAGGGCTTACTATTGAAGTAAACCCTATTTTGTACACTTTTCTTACCAGCGGCTTTATATCCAAACGCAGAAAATGGAGCTGGAAGTACAAGCAGAAAATAAAAGTAAATGCTAATTCTACCTATCACTTGACTGAATTCCGGTTTTTTGATGATAGTGACGAAGAAATTAAATTATAATAAAAAATCCCCTTTTTTTGAGGGGATTTTTTATTATAATCAAATGTATTTTAAATGATTTATTCAATAGCGATATTCGCAGTTAATGAGGTTGCCTTAATTTCGTTGCCTTTGCATCTTCCGATATTACTTTGCCTTTAACTTGAACTGGCTGGCTCTTTAGTAAATCTATCACTGCATTTCTTTTCCACTTTTTATAAAAACTAAGTGAAATAGAATTACTTCCAAACGAAAAAGGCGACCATTTACAGCCGCCTTTTGTTTACTATTTTTAAAGAAATAACTTATAGTTTCTGCATCTTACAATTATAATTTATTTCATCGTTTAACACAGTAATATAAAAAATTCCTGAGCCTAAAGATGAAGGAAGGCTAGTAATTACGCTTGAGTTATTGCCTTTGCTTAAAGAAAGCGTTTTACTATAAACCAGTTGTCCGGTTGTACTTTGAATTTTTAAAGTTGCAATAGTTGTTTTAGTTGAAGAAATAGTAACTGTGAAACTATTGATGAAAGGATTAGGGAAAATTTCTACTCCACCTTTAGTGCCTATAGAAATTTTTATAATAGCCGAAAATGTTTCTTTGCCATCAATATCTACCTGCTTTAAACGATAGTACACATTATTTGCGCCCCCTACATGGTCTTGATAAGTATAATTTTTAATGATATTACTAAAACCTGCACCGGCTATTTTTGCAACACGTACAAAATTTACCGCATCATAGCTTTTAAATAATTCAAAATGATCATTGTTTAATTCCTGGCTGGTTTGCCACTTTATAGATGCGGTGCCATTTAAATAGCTGCCTGTAAAAGAACTTAACTTAACGGGTAGTGGCCCGCATGCTGTAACAATAAGTGTAAAATCATTAAAATAAACACACTCAGGATTTGATAAGCCTGCTTGGGTAGTAGATACAGCCAGCCTCCATTTATATCCATTCATTGTAGAAGCCACCTTGCCTAAATCTAGCGTATAGGTAAATTTATCACCTGAATAAGTACCTTGCGCAGAAGTAACATCTGTAAATGCGGCACCGCCATTAATACTTTTTTGTAATTTATACCACGTATATGTGTGGGTTGCGTCTGTTACAACATAATTAACGGTAGCTACGCTTCCAGCACATACTGATGATGTTCCGTTGGTGGTGGCACTGGGGCCATTAACTTCTATTTTAGATTGGCAAACATTAATTGAGATATCATCGAGCCCAAGGTCGTTACCGCTTGCTACTGCGGTTGCATTTACAACCTGAAGGTCCACTATATTTGTTGTTGCAGTAAAAGATCCGCTTACTTTTACCCACGTAGGTGTATTTGTATAAGGAATTGGGCCAGAATTTACAACAACCACGCCGTTTACTTTAAAGGAGATATTTGGCTGAGACCCTGGGATTGCAAAACTACTGCTTGCAGGCAATATGTTTAATACCCAGGCAGAAAATTCGTACGTTGTGCCACTACAAACAGATATAGACTTTATCTGATAAAAAACAGGGCTAAGCGTAGTATTAGGAGCTCCGTTAACCGCCATAAAATAACCGCCGTCTCCTGTATGGTCGCTACCTCTCCAATCTGATTTTAAACAATTACCGCCGCTTGCATTTCCGATAGTCTTTACGATTGAATACCTAAATTCTGGTATTAGCCCGCCACTTTCTGCAGTATACGTATAATCTGAACATGGAGTAGCACTGCCCATTGCCGCAGTACAGCCTGTTAAAGCCATACCAACATTATCTGCTGGGTTAAAGCTACCAGAACCTGCAGATGTACAACTGGCTGCATCTGTATTGACAGTAATAAAAGGTGCGCTAAAAGTACCTTTTGCACCCAATAAATTAGGCCCTTTAACTCCGGTACATTGGGCAGCTACATATTGATAGCCGAACAGGCTAATTACCGCAAAGAGGGTAGCGTAGAATTTTTTCATTTCTTTTGTAGTTGAGAGCGTTAATAAAAACTGGTAAGTGGATATACAAAAGATTGATGGATTGTTATACGTGTATACCGAGATAAGCCAAATAGCTATACTCTAAAAACTAAAAATAATACTGAGAGGAAAAGATTATAATTTCTTGTGGCTATTATGTAGGATTGAGATAATTGTCATTGCTTAGGTAGCTAATGAATAATAAAATTAGTTACGTTTTTTGATACAAACAAATAAATTTTTATAACTTCTTAAATAATAGCTTGTTAATCAAAGAAATAGAGATGCCTTTAAATAAATAAAGAGCCAAAAATTCAGCTCTTTATTTACAATTATATGTTGTATTTGTTACTTATTTATACTGAGCAGCCAGGCCTTTAGCCAAAGCCGTCATCTTATTAATCCCATCCTGAGGAAGGTTGCCTTTTTTAAATTCGGCTAATATTTCAGGATATTTATTTTCCATTTCTAATAAAAATTGTTCTTCAAAAGCCTTTACATTTTTTACAGCAACTTCTTTTAATAAGCCTTGTGTACCAAGATAAATCATTGCAACTTGCTTTTCTACGCTCATTGGCGAGTATTGCAATTGCTTTAAAATTTCTACATTACGTGCTCCTTTACCAATTACATTTTTTGTTGCAGCATCCAAGTCTCCACCAAATTTAGAGAAAGCTTCCAGTTCACGGTAAAGTGCCTGGTCTAACTTTAAAGTACCGGCAACTTTTTTCATTGATTTTATCTGGGCATTACCACCTACTCGGCTTACAGAAATACCAACATTGATTGCGGGGCGGATACCTGCGTTAAACAAGTTGCCTTCTAAAAATATCTGCCCATCTGTAATAGAGATAACGTTTGTTGGGATGTATGCAGATACGTCACCAGCCTGTGTTTCAATAACAGGCAATGCTGTTAACGAACCCCCGCCTTTTACCAGATGTTTTATAGATTCGGGCAAATCGTTCATCTGCCTTGCAATTTCATCTTTAGCGATAACTTTTGCAGCCCTTTCTAATAAGCGGCTATGCAGGTAGAATACATCACCAGGGTATGCTTCACGGCCTGGTGGGCGGCGCAACAACAAAGAAACCTCACGGTAAGCTACTGCTTGCTTAGAAAGATCATCATAAACAATCAAAGCCGGCCTTCCGGTATCCCTAAAAAATTCGCCAATGGCAGCACCTGCAAACGGAGCGTAAAATTGTAAAGGGGCAGGGTCTGCTGCAGAAGCTGCTACAATAGTTGTATAAGCCATGGCACCATGCTCTTCCAGCGTTTTCATTATGCCTGCAATGGTAGAGGCTTTTTGCCCAATAGCCACGTATATGCAATAAACAGGCTTGCCTGCTGCGTAAAATTCTTTTTGGTTAATGATAGTATCAACACAGATAGCAGTTTTACCAGTCTGCCTGTCACCAATAACTAATTCTCTTTGGCCACGGCCTATAGGTATCATGGCATCAATTGCTTTAATACCAGTCTGCAATGGTTCTTTTACGGGCTCACGAAAAATTACGCCAGGTGCTTTACGCTCCAGGGGCATTTCGTATAGCTCGCCTTTAATAGGGCCTTTGCCATCAATAGGCTGGCCTAAAGTATTGATAACACGCCCGCTCATGCCTTCGCCCACCATAATGGAAGCAATTTTGTTGGTACGCTTTACTTTATCGCCTTCTTTAATTTCGCTGCTATCACCCATCAACACTACGCCTACATTATCTTCTTCAAGGTTTAGGGCAATGGCTTTAACGCCATTTTCAAATTCTACCAGTTCGCCACTACTTACATTATTTAAGCCGTAAATACGGGCTATACCGTCACCTACCTGCAATACGGTGCCTACTTCTTCTAAACTTGCACCTGCATTAAAATTGCTTAATTGCTGGCGGAGTATCG
>JANXVN010000229.1 GCA_025351645.1 Ferruginibacter sp. | reverse complement strand
CTAGACTTGATACCATCTCACATTGACCTGGTAGGTGCGGAAATAGAAATGATCAATTATCCCAACCGGGAAGGCGTTTTAAAAAAAATATTAGAGCCAATACGCGATAAGTATGATTTTATAGTTATTGACTGTTCACCTTCCTTAGGGCTGATAACAGTGAATGCCTTAGTAGCATCAGATAGCGTAGTAGTACCGGTACAGACTGAATTTTTTGCCCTGGAAGGCTTAGGCAAATTATTAAACACTATAAAAATTGTGCAGAACAGGCTAAACCCCGAACTGCAGATTGAAGGTATATTAATGACCATGTACGATGGCCGTTTACGTTTATGCAATCAAGTAGTAGCAGAGGTTAGGAGGCATTTTGAAGAGATTGTTTTCAGCAGCATCATACACCGCAACACCAGGCTTAGCGAAGCACCCAGTTTTGGCAAGCCCGTAATTTTATACGATGCAGAAAGTAAAGGGGCAGTTAATTACCTTAACCTGGCAAAAGAAATACTGCAAAAGAACGACCTCACTAAAATAAAACAAAAAAACAGGATAATTCAATAATTAGCTAATTTGATAATATGCTAATGTGCTAATTCCTTCGGTTCGTAGCGCCTTCATTAGCACATTAGCAATTAGCACATTAGCACATTAACATCATGACCCAGCCAAACAAAAAAGATGCTATCGGAAAAGGTATCCGTAGCCTATTGCAAAATATTGATGCCGACCTTAAAAGTACCGCCGGCAGCTTAAAAACAGAAGTGGCAGAAAGAAGTACCGGCATTAACCGTATTGCTTTAGACCAAATTGAAGTAAACCCCAACCAGCCCCGTAAAGATTTTGATGAAACGGCACTGAGTGAACTGGCTGCCTCTTTAAAACTACACGACATTATACAGCCGCTTACTGTAAGCAAGCTGGCAAGTGGCAAATACAGGCTGATAGCAGGTGAACGCCGTTTTAGGGCAGCGAAAATTGCTGGTTTAAAAGATGTACCCGTGTATGTGCGCCAGGCAGATGATAGCCAACTATTAGAACTGGCTTTGCTGGAAAACTTACAACGCGAAAATTTAAACGCCATTGAAATTGCCCTAAGCTATAAACGCCTGATGGACGAACTGGAATATACCCAAGAAAAAGTAGCTGAGCGTATGGGTAAAGAACGCAGCACGGTTACTAACTACATCCGCCTGCTTAAGCTGCCGCCAGATATACAGATTGCGGTACGTACGGGCGTAATAACCATGGGCCATGCAAGGGCATTAATCAATGTGGATATGATCGACAAGCAGTTGTTCATCTTCTCTGAAATAAAAAGCAAAGAATTATCTGTAAGGCAAACAGAAGACCTTGTACGTAATATGTACACGGGCAGTACGCCTGTTAAAAATTCCGTAAAAGCATCTTTGCCCCCCGCATTTAAAAAGATAGAAGATAATTTAGCATCTCAGTTTAACACAAAAGTAAAACTGGTACATAATAAAAAAGGGTACGGCGCTGTAACGTTCGAATATTATTCATTAGATGAATTAAACGGGCTGCTCGATAAATTGAATATTAAAGTAAGTTGATGCGAAAATTATTGCCTATATTTTTGATGGTTGCTGTCCTTTTTGCCTTTTGCCCTGGTTTTGCGCAATTAAAAAAAGATACCAGTAGTACTAAGCAAAAGCAATCAAAAAAGGATAGCATCGTTGTAAAGCAAAAGCAGCCAAAAGTTGTAGATACCACTTTTAAAAAAGGGGCCTTTAACCCACGCATTGCAACAAAACGCTCTGCCATGCTGCCCGGCTGGGGGCAGATATACAATAAAAAATATTGGAAGCTGCCATTGGTTTGGGGCGCTTTAGGCATTACTGCCGGTGTGTTTGTAAACAATATAAAAACATACAAAATATTGAAACAAGCATACGCTTATAAAGTAAGCGGTGATCCGGTCCAAATTGCTAAAATTGATCCCAACTATCAAAAATATAGCATAGAGGCATTGCGTGTGGGCCGTAATGGCTTCCGCCAAAATGTAGATTATTCTGTTTTATTCTTCATTATTTTTTGGGGATTAAATGTAGTAGATGCTACCGTAGATGCACAGTTAAAAGGGTTTGACGTAAACGATAACATTACCATGAAATTTAATCCTGGGCACAGCTCAATGGCCAACACAAATGGCCTAAGCTTTGTGTTTGATATACATTCAAAAAAGATAAGGTAAAACTCTCCCTGCACTCCAAAGAAGGGTTCCTGACTATCCTATCTTAATTTTTTTTTAATATTGATGTATAGGCAGCCCCTCCAATATAATATACAACCTGGCTTTAAAGCAAGGTTTCATGACTCTGCTAGTCCCTAAAAACTATTTAAGTATAATGCGCTAAGAACCCTCCTTTGCAGGGCGGGGAGTCTTATATTTGCCTTCAAAAACAGTCACATGGATTTGAATATTGGCAATTCTCCTAAAAAATTAAACATAGCATTAATCGGTTACGGCAAAATGGGCAAAGCTATTGAGGCTGTAGCGTTGCAGCGTGGGCATACCATCACCTTAAAAATTACCAGTGCTACTATTGCAGGCCTTACAACAGCAAGCCTGCAACGTTGCGATGTGGCTATAGAGTTTACAAACCCACACAGTGCCGCCAAAAATATAATGGCCTGCTTACGGGCAAGCGTACCAGTAGCAAGCGGCAGTACAGGCTGGCTAGCCGATTGGGAGCAGGTAAAAGCTGAATGCACAAAAGATAATGGCGCTATGGTATATGCCAGCAACTTCAGCGTTGGCGTAAACATTTTTTTTGAGATAAATAAAAAATTAGCGCAACTAATGGCGCCGCATCCAGGCTACGATATAAGTATGGTAGAGATACACCACACAGCAAAAAAAGATGCTCCCAGCGGCACCGCCATTACACTAGCAGAACAAATACTGCAAAACAACAGCACCAAAAAACAATGGGTTAATAACGATCTTCCATCTGTAGATGATTTGCTTATTACAAGCGAAAGGATAGGCCCTGCACCCGGCACGCATAAAATAAAATACAGCTCTGCTATTGATGATATTGAAATTATACACACTGCACATAACAGGGAGGGCTTTGCAACAGGCGCCGTACTGGCAGCAGAATTTTTGCAGGGTAAAAAAGGCATCTTTTCTATGAAGGATGTGTTAGGATTATAAACCTGTTTAGAAAGCATTAACCCTTTAATTGATTGAAGATGTAGATAAAACAGGCATAGATTAACTGCTAAAAAAAATTATTTTTATTTATTTTTTTCCTTACAAATAAAATGGGATGGTTGTAACAAGATGGCAAAACGCTTTGTCACATAGCATTTCAAGGGTTGCAGGCAATAAATTAAATATAAGCAAAACACTTTCTGCTGCTTATATAGCCAGGCATTTTTACTTTATTTTCAAAAAAAAGTTGCGTCAATATGTTTTTGCCCTATTTTTGCACTCCGTAAATAAAACGGGTAAAAGAATTGGTAGCTCAGTTGGTAGAGCAATACACTTTTAATGTATGGGTCCTGGGTTCGAGTCCCAGCCAGTTCACAAAAGCCGCTTCGTAAATGAAGCGGTTTTTTTATTTTATCTCACCAATCAATTTTGTTTTCCAACAGCAGCGTAACTCGCTTATTTTTGCCAATAATCTTTTTTATGAATGACTTTTTTAGAAACAAGGTAGTAGTAATTACCGGCGGCAGCGAAGGCATTGGCAAAGCACTTATTGATGCGCTGATACCCTTGGGCGCTAAGGTAGCTACCTGTGGCCGCAACCAGGATAAATTATACAACCTGCAGGTTCAATACTCCAACCAATTATTGCATACCATAGTGGCCGATGTTAGCCAATACAGGGAGTGCGAAAATTTTATCAACTCTACCATCGAAACTTTTGGCGGCATAGATATCCTTATCAACAATGCTGGCGTATCTATGCGGGCGTTATTGAAAGATGTTGAAATGGACGTTATACGCAAAGTAATGGACATTAACTTTTTTGGAACAGTTTACTGCACAAAACTTGCACTAGCATCCATCATTGAAAACAAAGGAACTATTGTAGGCGTATCATCCATTGCAGGTTATAGGGGCTTGCCTGGCAGAAGCGGCTATTCAGCATCTAAATTTGCCGTTAATGGCTGGCTGGAAGCAGTACGTACCGAAATGATAGATAGTGGCGTTAACGTAATGTGGGTGTGCCCTGGCTTTACCCGTAGCAACATCCGCAACGCTGCATTAGACAGCAAAGGCCAAACGCAAGGCGAAAGCCCCCTGCCCGAAGCAGAACTAATGAGCCCCGAAGATTGTGCACAGCATATTTTAAAAGCAATCACAAAAAGAAAAAGGACATTGGTACTTACATTTAAAGGAAAGCAAACCGTATTCATCAATAAGTTCTTTCCCTCACTGGCAGATAAGCTGGTGAAAAAATTTTTTTATAAAAATGGTGAGCTGGTTAAATAACCCCTTCCACTAAAAGGATGAAAATATAAGCTCGGTTAGCCGGGTGGCTTATAAATAAACAGGCAAAATAAATACTTACTACCTTTAAAATAAAAAAGGTTAACAGCCATACATGCTTTTACTAACCCTTACATCGGATATTGGCCACCACGATTTTTTAGTTGGGGCTATAAAAGGGCAGTTATTACAACACGCCGGCAATTTTACGCTGGTAGACATTACCCACCAACTTTCACCCTTCAATTATCCGCAGGCAGCATACGTTTGTAGAAATGCTATTAAAAATTTTTCCCCAGGCACCTGCCATTTAATTATGGTTAATTTGTTTGATGAAAAGCCAGAACACATGCTGCTGGCCCAACACAATGGCTATTATATTGGCTGCGCAGATAATGGCTTGCTTACAATGATTTTAGAAGAAGTACCACAAAAGGTAGTGGCTTTAAAATTAGATAAGACCCAACAAAAAAATACGCTTTATTGCACTACGGTTTTTGCCAAGGCCTTTACAGAATTGCATAACGGAAAAGCCATGGAAGAAATAGGCGATGCCTCGGTATCAATCCATGTTAAAAACCCACTACGCCCCCTGCTTGGCAATAATTGGATGGAAGGACAAATAATTTTTATTGATAATTTTGAGAATGTCATCGTAAATATTACCAGGGAAGAATTTGAAGAACAGCGCCGGGGGCGAAGCTTTAAGATAGTTTTTAAGAGGGATGAAGTAATTGATAAGATAAGCGATAATTACGCTGATGTTTCAGAAGGTGAAAAATTAGCCATGTTCAACTCCGCTGCCTATCTAGAAATTGCCATCAACAAAGGCAATGCCGCAGGGCTTTTTGGGCTACAGGGCTTTTCAGAAAAACAACAACAGGCCCAGCAGCAATATCTGAGTAACCGGTATATTTATCAAACGGTAAAAATTTACTTTGAGTAAGGCATGCAGCATGGTTTTGCCGGTAAGGCGGGAAGGCGTTATTATTTAGATAAGTAGTTTGCCTGATGCACAGTGCTTATTTTGTGCTAAGTGCTAATGATGATTTTTTTGTTTAGTTAGCAATAAAATAGAAAATATTTGTAGATGTATCCAATTTAAAACTTTGCAGCTTTGCTACTTTGCAGCTTTGCGTGAAAAAAATTTTTAGAGACCAAGCTATTTGAATTTTTTAACCAACATATCAACAACCCAGCAGGCTGATAAAGAATTAGTGGCAGCTTTTAAACAAAGCGGCGACATTCTCGATTTAAGCAAGCTGTACCAGCGTTACATGGACCTTGTATTTGGCGTTTGCCTTAAATATTTTAAAGATTCAGAACGTAGCAAAGATGCCGTGATGGATATTTTTGAAGAACTACATACCAAGCTGAAGTTACATGAAGTGGATAATTTTAAGGGCTGGCTGTATGTTTTGGCACGCAATTATTGCCTGATGCAATTAAGGAGCCCAAGAAACATGAAGACCAATGAATTTGATGCGGAGCTTATGCAATCGGGCGAACCTTCGCATCTGCATAACGAAGCGGTACAAAAAGAAGAAAACCTTACTTACTTGGAAGGCTGCATAAATACTTTGCCGGCAGATCAAAAACAAAGCGTTGAATTATTCTACCTGCAAAAAAAATGTTACAACGAAATTGCCGAAATAACCGGCTTTGAGTGGAATAAAGTAAGGAGCTTTATACAGAATGGAAAAAGAAATTTAAAATTGTGCATGGATCAAAAACACGCCAATAGTTAATGGAAAATAACCGGCAACATACTATCTATACAGCAGAAGATATTGACCAATATTTTTCAGGCAAGCTATCGCCCGCTGCTATGCACGATATGGAAAAAGCGGCGCTGGACGACCCATTTTTATCCGATGCGATGGATGGGTACGAAGCCATGAAAAATATATCGTGGAAAAAAGAACTTGCCAAAGCAAGAGAAAGTATCCATGGTATAAAAAAGGAAGAAAAACTAGTTCCTGTAATACCAATCTTCCCATGGAAAAAAGTGGTGGCCGCATTGTTGATAATTAGTGCCGGCGCAGGGCTTACTTACCAGTTTACAAAAAATCCATCTTCAGAAAAAGAAACACAAGAGATAGCAAGCGTAAATAAGCTTACTGCCGCTGATAGTATTAATAAAGATACGGCAAGTACAACCGTAGGCGCTATACCAGAACAGCCAGGCGTTACAATTACAGAAACAAAAACTAATAATAAACCTTTAATAGCAGCGGTAAAGCCGATACAAGAAAATAATACAGTAAGCACTTTAGGTGATCGTGCTGCAAAATATAAAGAACAATTAAGCAGCAAAAATAGGTTAGCTAATAACGAATCCATTGCCGATAGTGCTTCCAACGCAACAGCTATTACGTTACAAGATGGTGATGTTGCCGCGTACAAATTTCAAGAAACTAAAAAGGCAATACTACCAAACAATGCGTCAAAAGGTTATGTCAAAGAAAGCTTGCTTAACCGTAAATTTATTGCAGAAGTACTTGCGCCGGATAACACGCCGCTGCCGTATGCAAACGTGCAGGTTAAGCAAGATAATTTTGGTACGTACGCAGATGTAAAGGGCAAGTTTAGGCTTGTTGGCGAAGATAGCCTGCTTACTGTAGAAGTAAGCGCAGCGGGCTATACGCCTAAAATTGTAACGCTAAAAAGCGGTGTGCCACAAAATACTATCGTATTGAATGAAATGCCTTTTGCTGATAAAGAGATGGTACACTTTAAAAATAAATCTACCGCCAAGCCTGCTACCGTAAACAGGCATGCCATGCAGATGGATACCGTAATGGAAGTAGAGCCGCAGGACGGCTGGAGCAATTACGATACCTATCTTTCAAACAACCTCGCGCCAACTGATGAATTGCTCAAAAGTAATATCCATGGCGAAGTAGAAGTGTCTTTTGATGTGCAAAGCAATGGCATGACAAAAAATGTAAACATTATAAAATCTTTATGCCCTGCCTGCGATGAAGAAGCGCTACGTATTATTAAGGCGGGCCCACAATGGAAAGTAAAAAAAGGCAAAAAAGAAAAAGGCAAAGTGAAAGTTAAATTTTAATGCGTTTCACAATGCAATAAACAACCGTTTTTTTTCATGCATCTTTCCATAATTTCGCCCTAAAATTTATCAAATGAAAAAATTACTTTTCTGTTGCATCATTGGCTGCATGTTTATTAATAGTACATCAGCGCAAGTTAATTTGCCAGCCGCATCCCCTACCCAAACCATTAAACAAGATTTTGGCATGGGCAGTATAGGATTAACCTACTCAAGGCCGGGCGCTAAAGGAAGGAATGTTTTTCTCGACCTTGCCCCTTATGGAAAAATATGGCGCACCGGTGCCAATGCCGCTACTAAACTAACTTTTACCGACCCGGTAGAAATTGGCGGCAAAAAGATAGATTCCGGCACCTACGTTTTATACACGATACCGAACGAAGAAAGCTGGGAAGTAATCATTAATAAAGGGCTAAAAAACTGGGGCATCGATGGCTATAAAGAAACCGAAGATGTAGTACGTTTTAAGGTTCCTGCTATCAAATTAAAAACAAAAGTTGAAACCTTTACTATGCAGTTTGCCAATGTAAAAGGCGATAGCTGCGAGTTGCTGTTAACCTGGGATAAAAAAGAAATTGCCATAACTATAACCGCGGATATAAACGATAAGGTAAAAGCACAGATAGAGGCCGCTATGCTTACTGATAAAAAACCATACTGGCAAGCTGCACAATTTTATTTTGAGTATGAAAAGAATTTATCAAAAGCCTTAGAAAACATTAGCAAGGCAACAGAAGAAAACCCGAAAGCATACTATATGTTTTTATACAAAGCCAGGATACAAAAAGAAATGGGCAACAAAGTGGCTGCATTGGAAAGCTCAAAAGCATCTTTATTTTTAGCAAAAGAAGCAAAAAACGATGATTATGTTAGGATGAATGAGAAGCTGCAAAAGGAATTAATGAAATAAACGCTTTAGCTTGATACAAAATGCCATCCTTGATTAAGGATGACATTTTGCGTTATTAGTATTAAAAAATAGGTTTCAATAAATTTCCAATTTCATATTTTTAAAATGTAATCTTACTAGTTTGTTTACTTTTTTTACAATATGCCATCCATTTATTGATATATTATACATTTAACCGATTTTTATCTTAAATTGTAATAATTAGTAATTCCAAACCAAATCTACGTTCATGAGAAAAAATTCAATATCTATTATTGTAATGCTTCTATGGAGCATACATTCCATTTTTGCCCAGACAAAAGAAATAACCGGAAAAGTTACAGATGCCAAGGACGGTACGCCAATTGTTGGCGCTACAGTTAAGGCCAAAGGTTTTAATACGTCAACTGCCACCGGGCAAGATGGCAATTTTAAAATTAGCGTTGATAACAAGGCACAAAGCCTAGAAATCTCATATATTGGTTTTAATAGATTAGTGGTGCAGGTTACCGGTAAACCAATTGCTGTGCAGCTTCAGCAAAGTGATAAAAGCCTTACTGAAGTTGTGGTGGTTGGTTATGGCAAAGCACTGAAAAAAGATGTTACTGGTTCAATTTCAAGGCTAGGATCAAAAGATGTAGAAAATTTCCCCGCCCCTAGCTTTGAATCTTCTATACAGGGTAAGGCGCCTGGTGTTGTAGTATCATCCGGCAGCGGTAAATTGGGGCAGGCAATACAAATAAATATAAGGGGTATTTCTTCCATTTCGGCCAGTAGCCAGCCCTTATATGTTATTGATGGCTTGCCAGCAACTACGGGCAGTATGTCAGATGGTACAAATGATGCCACAAACCCATTAGCCGATATTAACCCTAACGATATTGAATCTGTAGAAATTTTGAAAGATGCATCGTCAGCCGCAATTTATGGTGCCCGTGCAGCAAATGGTGTGGTGCTAATTACAACAAAAAAAGGCAAAGAAGGAAAGAAGACAATCCTATCGCTCGATTTAAGCCATGGCATCAGCAACCCTGCGAGAAAATTATCTTTCCTCAATGCTAAACAATATGTTGGCTTACTGGAGCAGTCTAAAATTAATGATGCCACCTATGACATTGCCAATAATGTGTCTGGTTTTGCAACCTATGCAGATGCCCTTGATTTCTACAAAAATGACCCCTATTCTGGGTATCAGCGTGTATTAGACCAATTTTCTTTAGGTACAGATTGGAAGAATGGTGCAGTTAATTCAGACTGGCAAAAAGCGTTATTCCATAAAGATGCGCCTACCAACCAGGTAAACCTTTCCGCAACTGGTGGCAATGATAAAACACGTTTCTTTATTTCAGGCTTTTATAATACACAGGATGCTATTGTAATCAACAATAAATTTAGCAGGTACGGCACAAGGTTTAATATAGACCATAATGCTTCCGATAAATTAATATTTGGATTGAACCTTGCGGTCAATAGGTCGCAGCTTGACAGGATTACCAATGATGACGCCTTCTCAACGCCGGGACAGTTGGTGGCCCAATTGCCCATCTCTCCATTTATTGACCCTAGTACCGGATTGCCTAATAAACAAACGCTTTACCCAAGTGGAATTTATGATGCGTTGTATGATTTTGACAAGCAGGTTACGTTCAGGACTTTAGGAAATGCTTATGCTAATTATAAAATACTTCCTTCCTTATCTTTTCAAACGGAGCTTGGTGCAGATATATTAAACCTTTCACAAATTGCATTTGCTGGTAAAGAATCGCAGGATGGTGCAGGCATTGGCAAAGGCAGTACTGTTATAACACAAAGCGTATCTTTAAATACTAATAATTATTTTACATATAGCCCAACCATAAATGACAACAATAAATTAAACGTAGTTGCTGGCATGAGTTACCTGCAAAATAATAATGAACATACCTATGCGCAAGGAGAAAAATATCCCTCTGATGCGGTTAAGAATTTAGCAGGCGCTACCAGCATAACCGGCGCTTCTACAACTCAGGACAAGTACACTTTCTTATCTTATTTTTTAAGGGCTAATTACACTTTGTTTGGTAAATTTCTTTTTTCTGTAAGTGATAGGATAGATGGTTCATCAAGGTTTGGGCCGACAAGTAAATATGGTAATTTCCCTGCAGTTTCTGCCGGGTGGATATTATCCGATGAAAATTTCCTAAAAAATTCAAATACTTTAAGCTTTTTAAAATTACGTGCCAGCTATGGCTTAACAGGTAATTCAGAAATTGGCGAGCAGCAGTTCCGGTCTCTTTACAGCGTGGCAAATTATCCTGGTTTACCAGGCTTTACACCCACGCAATTAGCCAACCCCAACCTTAAGTGGGAAAAAAGCAAACAGACAGATATCGGGCTTAATTTTGGTTTTTTTAAAAACCGTATTACCGGTGAGTTAGATTATTACAAAAAGCATACTTCAGATTTATTGTTAAATACAAATATCCCCCTAACAACAGGCTATGCTACTATTTATCAAAATGCAGGCACGCTGGATAACAGTGGCGTAGAATTCGCCATTACCAGCAGGAACGTGGATGGACGTAACTTTAAATGGACAACTTCTTTTAATATAGCTTATAACAAAAATAAAGTTGGCGATATTAATGGACAGGTTATTGAAAGCAACGATGGCTTACAAAGGGCAGTACAAGGTTATGCGGTTGGGTCGTTTTATATGCAAAAATTTATGGGCGTAGATAAGCAAACCGGCGATGCGCTATACTTAGGCAAGGATGGTAAAAATACAAGCGACTATACATTAGCAGTTCGTCAAGTAGTAGGCAAGTACACACCTAATTATACTGGCGGGTTTACCAATACATTTTCTTATAAAGGATTAGACTTAAGTGCTTTCTTTTATTTTTTAACTGGAAATAATATTTATAATGCCGCAGGAAGATTTATGAGCGATGGCTTTTATAATGGCTTTGATAACCAGACCACCGATATTTTAAAAGGATGGACAAAGCCCGGCGATATTACAAATGTACCCAGGACGGGTTATAATTTTGGCTCAGGTGCCAGCAACTCATCAAGGTGGTTATATAAGGGCGATTACTTACGGTTAAAGAATGTAACGTTTGGTTACTCATTACCCAAGTCGCTTATTGCTGCGCTAAATATTTCTTCTGCCAGGTTTTATGTAAGCGGTAACAACCTTTTAACGTTTACCAAATATCCCGGCGACCCAGAAGTAAATACAAACGTTGTAAACAATATTGCAGGCGGCGAAGATTTTTATACTATTCCGCAAGCCAAAACATTTACGTTTGGATTGAACATTAAATTTTAAACCATCCAACCTAATTTAAAAGACAAATAATGAAAAAGCTACTAAATATTTTAATTATAACCTCTCTACTATTTTTCGCAGCTTCTTGCAGTAAAAAGTTAGATGTGCTTCCCCAAAATTACGCTACTGCTGATTTAATAAAATCATCATCAGATGTTGAAGCCCTTATTTTTGGTGGGTATACCCAACTGCAAGACTATGGCGCTTTTGGGCAGGAATTTTTAATGGTGCCAGACCTTTTGGCATCCGATAGCCAATTAGTATGGGTAGGCACTTACTCGCAATATAAAGATATAAGGAACAAAAAAATTGTTAGTAGCAACAGTGTTGTTACACACATTTGGGGCAATGGCTATAACGCTATAAATATTGCAAATACGGTTTTAGATAAAATTATCCTTGTAGACAGTTCAAAAAAAGATTTGTTGGAAGGTGAAGCAAGGTTTATAAGGGCCACCATTTACTTTGAATTAGTTGGGCTTTATGGCAAACCATATGCTGATGGAAATGCCGCCACAAACCTTGGTGTACCCTTGGTTTTATTACCTACTTATGCGTACGATGCTGTAAAGAACAAACCAGCCAGGGCAACGGTAAAAGAAGTATACAACCTTGTAATTGCCGACTTGCTAATTGCTATAAATAAATTACCTGAAAAAAATACGGATTCCAGGGCAACATCATACAGTGCAAAAGCAATATTATCAAGGGTATATTTAAACATGGGCGATTATACAAATGCTGCCCTTAAAGCCAATGGCATAATAGATTCAGCTAAATTTTCTTTAGCCAGTACTTATGATGTAGCTTTTAATAACAATAGCAATTCACCAGAAGATATTTTTGCAGTACAGCAAAGCACACAGAGCAATGCCGGAGGAAACAGCCTTGCAACATTTTATGCCCCCCAGGCATTAGGGAGGGGCGATGCCCAGATTGATAACAATTTTAAGAGTATTTTTGACCCTAATGATTTTAGGGTATCGTTTATAACTGAGGGTTATAGTATTTCTGGGGCAAATGGAATTTATACAAATAAATGGGCCTTGTTTTATAAAGCAATACCAGTTGCCCGTTTGGCAGAAATGTACCTTACAAGAGGAGAAGCCAACCTAGCTGCAGGTACCCAGGTGGGGGCTTTGCCACTTGATGATATTAATTTTGTAAGGGCACGCTCGGGAGCTGCCGCATTAAATTCGGTTACGCAAATTGATTTTGCTGCTGAACGTTTTCGTGAGCTGGCTTTTGAAGGAGACCGTTACTGGACAAAAAAACGCCTGCAGCTTAATATAGATGGGCTTGGCTTTGACGACAATAAATTGATACTGCCAATACCGCAAAGAGAAATGGATGCCAATAATAACCTGAAACAAAATACGGGTTACTAGTTTTTAAGGTAATTGTTTATGATAAGCTCTCAATATGCAGATACATTGTCTGTTATTGGGGGCTTGTTTTTTTATTAGGCAGCACAGCTTGTATGCCCAGCGCAATAATAATTACCAGTAAAGCGCCGATAACATTGAGCCATAAAAAGGAAATAATGTTAAGGCTGTAAATAATAAAGATGAGCAGTTCTGATATTACAGCTGCAATAAAAACGGCGTTGCCCTTAATATGCTTTATCCAGAAGGCTACTAAAAAAATACCGAGGATAACACCATAAAAAAGCGAGCCTAAAATATTGACGGCTTCTATCAAGCTATTGCCGAGGTTATGCGCAAACATGGCTACCACCACACTAAATACCCCCCAGCCAAAAGTGTACCATCGGGAAATGCTATAATCCTTTGCATCGGTACAGGTTTTATTGATGAACTTTTTATGAAAATCAACCACGGTGCAGCTTGCCAGCGAATTAAGTGCTGCTGCAATGCTGCCCCAGGCGGCTAAAAATATTACGGCAATTAACAAGCCCACTAAACCCTTTGGCAAATTATCTACCACAAAGCGGAGAAAGATAAAATTAGTATCGTTGGCTTCTTCGCCGGGCAGCGCTTTTTTTAATACGGTTTTGTATTGTGTACGCAGTGCATTTAATTGGGGTATATCGTGCTGTGCTATTGCCATGTTATATTTTTGTTCCAGCAACACCAGCGTGTCTTTATACAGGGTATTTTTTGCGGCTACAATTTTGGTAGCATCAAAATATACGGGTGCTTTATGGTATTGGTAAAAAGAAAAAACGAGTACGCCAACTAGTAATATTAAAAACTGCATGGGTACTTTTACCAGCCCGTTCATTAGTAAGCCTACTTTACTTTCTTTATCGCTACTGGCGGTGAGGTAGCGCCCTACCTGGCTTTGGTCGGTACCAAAATAACTGAGGGCTAAAAAAAAGCCACCGATAACACCCGTCCAGATATTGTATTTATCCTTCCAGTCGAAGTGGTTATTGGTAACGCCAGTGGTGATGATATTCATTTTGCCCTGGTTGCCGGCTATTTTTAAAGCTTGTGCAAAACCAATATTGGGTGGCAATAACCTTACTACTAAATAACCTGCTAAGCACATGCCTACAATAATAATTAACAGTTGTAATTGCTGGGTGTAAGCCACTGCTTTTGCACCCCCGGTAATGGTGTAAATTATTAGCAGCCCACCCATTACAAGGTTGGTATAATAAATATTCCAGCCTAATAAAGAGCTTAAAATAATTGACGGGGCGTAAATACTTATGCCGGTAGATAAGCCCCTTGATATTAAAAACAACCCTGAGGTTAGCGTACGTGTCTTTACATCAAACCGATCTTCTAAATATTCGTAGGCGGTGTACACTTTTAATTTTCTGAATACGGGCACAAAAAAAATGCAGATTACAATCATGGCTAATGGCAGGCCGAAGTAATATTGCACAAAGCGCATACCATCTGTATAAGCCTGGCCTGGTGCGCTTATAAAGGTGATGGCGCTTGCTTGTGTGCCCATAATGCTAAGCAGTACCAAATACCAGGGCATGCTACGGTTGCTTAAAAAGTAGCCATCTAAATTTTTGGTGGTGGTGCTTTTATAGATGCCATAAATTATTATGCCGGCAAGCGTTGCAATCAATATGATCCAATCTATATTACTCATGCTTTAGATAAAATTATTTACTGCAACCGTTGTTGCTTATTTTTTAAGGGATAGGGATCTTATTTAAAATGTTGGGTAATAAAATAATACGCTGCTATTTGTACCAGCAATATTGTTATAACCGCTACGTACCATTTTTTCCAATATGCTTTATTTTCTTCCATAATTAAAGGCAGGTTATACTGCTTTACTACATCAATTATACTGCTGTATAAATATGCTAAAAACTACTCGCATTGAAGCACCAGGGATAGAAACGAAAATCCTTTTTTTGTCGGCCGCCGCAAAAAAAGATTGTAGTGAATAGCCCGCCCGGGTGCCCAAAAAATCTTTTAGCTGCCTTTGATTATTAGCAACATGGTTATTAAAAATGGTTTATACTTTCTGTTAATTTTTACGCTTGATACTTAGTTTGTACTGCATTAATTAATGCTCTTTGCAATTAAGTTGGCAAACAAACGGTAAGCGCCAGGCACGGCTGCGGGCAGTTCCCTAAAAAATACCAGCCCTGTGTACACGAACCTTCCTTTGCCGTAATTGGTAATAATCAGGCTGCCATCCTGCTCGTTTTCATTAGGGTCTTTCATGCTTAATATGCGCTGGTAATTGCCGTCTATATTTTCCGCATCATAAATACTGCGTTCCTGTATCCAGCCATCAAAATCTTTAGCGGTTATTTTATTAGGATAATTTAATGCAGGATGTTCGGGCAATAAAAAGATAACTTTTGCTTCTTCATCGGTAATGCGGTTGCGGCTGATGTTAAAAGGGTAAGGCGAAATTTTTGCCTTTACCGGACCAATATTATTGTTGGTATTATATTGTGCCAGCAGTACGCCGCCATCTTTTACATACTGCATAAGCACCTCGTAACTGCCGCTTAGCCACTCGTTAATATTGTACGCACGTACGCCGGTTATGATGGCATCAAATTGCTTTAGGTTAGTGGCTGTAATATCTGCCTGTTTTAAAATGGTTACTTTATAACCCATTTGCTCAAGCGCTTGCGGCACTTTATCGCCCGCGCCAACAATGTAGCCAACGGAGCTTCCGGCAGTTTTTAAATCAATTTTTAGCACTGGCAACTGGTCAATAAAATTATAATTTACATCAGGTATATGGTCGTAACTTATTTTACGCATAGAGAAAGAAAGATCCTGGTTGAAGGCTTTGGAGGAAAGCTTAGCGGAGAAAGTATCTTTGGCATTGGGCTGTACAAAATCGCTGCTTACTGCAAAATCGATATTCTTTTTTTCGCCTTTGGCCATGTGCAGCATAGAATCGAAAACTACGAAAGATTTGTTGTTGCTGAAGCAATTAAATTTTACCAAGCTGTTGATGGCAGTATTTGCCTGCAGGCTAAAATGAACCTCTTTTTTTGTATTGGCATCATCATTTTTAAATATTAGCATACTTGGCGTGCTGCTTACAAATAACGGGTACACTAATAATACCGGCTGGTATAATTCTCCTTTTACAGGGTCGGTATATTTGTAACGCACCGGCTCTTTAAACCTGAAAGAAACGCCGTTAATTTTTATGCCGAACACGATGCTTAACGGTTCGTTTTCTGCCATGCCGATTTGTTGCTGGTCGATTACATTGAAGCTGCCTTTATCCATTTTGCTTTGCAGCCAATAAGGTTGGGTTGCTTTTTGATCGGGCCTTATAAACACGGGCAAGCTGTAATTTACATTGGTGTTTTTTGGCAGTGGCTGGTATCCGTGGTAAGTATCGTACATATTTATGCTGGCATCTTGCACGGTAATGCCCAGCCTGTTGTTGATGGTGGTAGTAATTTGCAAACTATCGCCCTGCACGGCATATTGGGTGGAGGCGGTAGCTTCTAAAAACAGGCCGCTGCAATTGACCAACGCCTTTTTGATATCGTTTTGTTTCTGTTCTTTCCAGTAAGCATCGGTTTCTTTATCTACTTTACTGTACAGGCGTACCAGTTGTGCCACGCTATTTTCGGGGTGTTCGAAAGAGTAGTTTTTAATGATAGAATCTACCAGGGCCTGCTCGTTATTTTTATTGCCGATCCTGTTCCAGGTAGCATCAACACCTTCCATTAAATCGTTTACTGGGGTGATGCCTTTTGTGGTATAAAAATATTCTACAGCGCTGCCTCTTTGTGCAGCTACGCCAAAGCCCTGGCTTTTATGCTGGCTGCGGCCTGTTGCTGCAATTTCGCCGTAACTCTTGCCCAGCAAGGGGTTGTACATACCTACATCTAATTTAAACTGCGTATCGCTTTGTGTGTTGGTGCTGCCAAAATTAAAAGTGTTCCATAATATGCGTTTAGCCTGCCATACGGTAACGCCTTGTTTTAACTGCTCTGGAAACTGGTTAGGGTCTGCCGCTGCGGTAAAAGCTTCCCTTGCTAAAATAGCCGAGGCGGAGTGGTGCCCATGCCCCGCCCGTTCATCTTCCGGAAATCGGGTGATAATCACATCTGGCCTAAACTTTCGTACCACCCAAACCACATCGCTTAGTATTTTATCATGCCCCCAAATCTTTAAGGCTTCTTCGGAACTTTTACAAAATCCAAAATCGTAGGCTCGGCTAAAAAATTGTTCTGCGCCATCAATGCGGCGGGCAGATAATAATTCCTGCGTGCGTATCAAACCTAAATCAATGCCTTGCTCATCGCCAATTAAATTTTGGCCGCCATCGCCTCTTGTTAAGCTCATGTAACCGGTGCGGTATAATTTTTCATTGGCAAGATAACCAAGCAGCCGGGTGTTCTCATCATCCGGATGGGCGGCAATGTACAATACAGAACCAAGCACATTTAGTTTTTTCAACTGCTGTAATATTTCGGAAGAAGTATAGGTTTTGGGCGTTTGCGCAATAGCTGCAGTACCAATAATTGCCAGCATACAACACAGTGCGGCTTGACGATATATATTTTTCATAGTTAAATAAGAAACTGTGTATGGTAATTTATTTTTATTAAAGATCATTTTGTTCGGTTATAATTATCATGCAAAAGAAAAAGCCTCCCAGCCCTCCAAAGGAGGGTTCTTGGCCTCTGCGAAATTGTTTACGTTTTATTAATTCAAATATGCTGAACCACTGCCAATTCAAAAAGCTTTTAAATCCGAATACTCATAGAACCCTCTTTCGGAGGGCAGGGACGCTGGGTTCTTGGCCCCTGCGAAATTGTTTATGTTTTATAAAATTGAATATTTTAAATTCCACTTTTATATCTTCTTCAACTTGCTACCTAACCTCCCTGCCCTTCAAAGGAGGGTTGCCTACCCTACGAATTGTTGTATACTTCTTTAAGTGGGATAGACTAAAAGAGCCATCTACTGCCAATTCAAAAAACTTTTAAATTTGAATACTCCAGAACCCTCCTTCGGAGGGCAGGGAGGCTGGACTGTTGGCCCCTATTCCCCCACCAAAAATACCGCATTGCTAAACAGCAATTTACCATTCTCCCAAAAGCTCCTGAAAATGGGGTCATCTGCTAAAAACACAACGCTGCCACGGCCGTATTCTACTACACCAATAGAAGTGCCGTCCTTTATCTTATCTTTTATTTTGGTGCCTACAAAACCC
Source organism: Ferruginibacter sp. (assembly GCA_025351645.1). Taxonomy (GTDB): domain Bacteria; phylum Bacteroidota; class Bacteroidia; order Chitinophagales; family Chitinophagaceae; genus Ferruginibacter. Next base: position 9,427 of record JANXVN010000229.1, on the reverse strand, counting down.
GCTACAGCATTGTTCCTTTTAATAACGCCCACGTTCCAGCCATCTTTTAAAAAGTCGTACATCTTGTCATCCTGCTTTAGGGTAAAATAATAATTGGGGTAACCAAAAGCAAGCGGGTGGCTATTATCCAAATCGAGTTTATAAATAGCGCCGGCAACATTCCCTTTGATATTATTGTGCTCACTTTCTTCATATGGCTTTAGGTAGTCGTAGTTTACTTTTGGTTCGTTCTTTTTATCTTTATCGCTGTCTTTATCTTTATCCGTGTCTTCTTCTTTTTTTAGTTTGATGCCCCAATCGTTATAAGCTAATTGTGCAACCGCATTTTCCAGGGCTATTATTTTTCCGCCTTGCCTAACCCAGGTCTTTAAATCTGCGGAAGCATCTTTTTCGTTTAAAAATTTATAAATACCATTTGGTAAAATGATAACATCAATATTTTTAAGGCTGGTGTTTTCCAGTTCCTCCGCATTTATTAATGTAAGCGGGTAATCCAGCAACTGGTCAAACATAAACCATACTTCGCCTGCGGCAGATGCATCTACCCCTTTGCCCGTAAGCAATGCCACTTTTGGCTTCTTGATATAATGTGTTTTTTCGCTACCAAAGTCGCTCCCACTTTCCATAAAACCGGTGGTGATGGCAGTTACGCTTACATCAAACTTTTGCGCCGCTGCTGCCAGTGCTGCCAATTTTGCTTCGTTTACTTTCTTTAAAATTATCAACGTGCCGCGCTGGAATTTCTTGCCGTTCACGCTAAAATCTTTTTCGGCAAAGCGTACTTTAATATTGGCGTTCAGCAAGGCAGCTAAGAATTTAGCATCTTCAAAAGAAGTATAATTAATGAGGTAGCCGTAAGAAGATTCTGGAAGCGTTGTAAATTTTGGTGGTGCTACATAAGCCGTAGCAGCTAATTTTTCTTTTACCGCATAAGCCTGTAGCCCGTATACATAAGGCAAGCTCCAGGCAGTAATATCATAAGTGGCGCTATCCACCAATTTAGATTTTGGTTCAAACAAAACCTTTACCAGCGTGCCTTTTGGCTGGTAGGTACTTATTAGCAAGCTGTTGGTGGCGCTAAACGTTTCTTCTTTGCCCGTAAAATAATTAAAGCCTTTTGCACTACTTACGCTGGCAGTATTATAAACAATGCCATTAACATCCAGCAACTTTTTTAAGCCATTTATCTTATTGCCATTTACATCGGTTACTATAAATGATTTATACTCCCCAACACCATTTGCTTTTTCGTTGCTAAAAAAACGCTGGTATTCTTTTAGTACATTTTCGTTGTTTTTGCTAACCATTTCAATGGTACTTATGCTGGTAGTGTAATGATGTGCTATCCTGTCTTTCAGCGTAAGCGTATCGCCATCATTCATTGTTATGGCAGATCCGCTGCGTGGGCCGCCGCCCTGTTCAAACGTCATCCCAATGGCGCCGTTAAACAATGGGTAGGTATCGCCGTAGGCCGGATAAAAAAGGTCAAACACTTCTTTGGTAAAATACAACCAGCCGTTCGCATCAAAATACTTCGCATTATTCTTGCCAATCGTTACCTGAAACTCTCTTTGCCATGGCGTAATTACTTCATGGTATGGTGCCGCTGCGGGTGCAAAATAATAGGGGCTGTTAACGCCTTGTTCGTGGTAATCGCTATGTACCTGCGGCATCCATTGGTTGTACATTTTTAAGCGTTGCTGTGTTTCTACCTGCGTTTGCCATGCCCAGTCGCGGTTAAGGTCAAAATTGTAATGGTTAACCCTTCCACCCGGCCAGGGTTCATTGTGTTCCCTCGCTTCTTTATTTACGTTAGGGTTTTTGCCTACCACCTGGTTAAACCAGTTCACATATCGTTCCCTGCCATCTGGGTTTATGCAGGGGTCAATTATTACCACCGTATTTTTCAGCCAGCTTTTGCTGTCATTATTTGCCGGGTTTAATAATTCGTACAGCACCTTCATAGATACTTCGCTACTGCTGGTTTCATTGCCATGTACATTATAGCTCAGCCATACTATTGCAGGCGTGCTGGTAGTACCTGCCTGGTCTGTAAGCACACCGGCAAGGCGCAAATTATTTTTACGGATGTCTTCCAGCCTTACAATATTTTCTCCCGTGCTAACATAAGCCAGCAGTAAAGGGCGCCCTTCATTAGTTTCGCCATATTGCTCCAGCTTCATCATTTGCGGCATGGCGCTTACAGCATAATTAAAGTAGTTTACTATTTTATAATGAGGCGTGTACTTGCTTCCAAGCGGATAGCCCAAAAAATCATCAGGGCTTTTAATGGTTTGTGCATAGGAGCAAAAAATAATACAAAAGAGAAACAATGAAAGAAGCCCTGCTTTTTTTGTCATAAACATTTTTGTTATTAGAATGATGATGGTTTAAAATAAATAAAAAAAATCCGCTACTTTTAAAAAAATATAAAAGATGGGATACCCTAAACTATTACTGGTAATTATAACCAACTGGATGGTGTTGCAATGTACAGCACAAATTGATGCTTACCATTACCAATCGCAAAAAAAAGTGGTTTCACAAAACGGTGCCGTAGTGTGTGCCCATCCCTTGGCAAGCAAGGCGGGCAGCAATATTTTAAAGCAAGGCGGCAATGCCATTGATGCCGCCATTGCCACACAACTGGCACTGGCAGTGGTTTACCCGGGCGCAGGCAATATCGGTGGCGGCGGCTTTATGGTGGCACATTTAAAAAACGGACAAAACATAACAATTGATTTTAGGGAAATGGCACCCTCAAAAGCCAGCAGGGATATGTACTTGGATAGTGCAGGCAACCCATTGATGCAGCTATCGCAGGATGGGCACCTTGCTTGCGGCGTACCCGGCACCATCGCCGGTTTATTTGCCGCAATGAAATATGCAAAGCTGCCTTTTAAAACCCTCATACAACCCGCCATCGACTTTGCTGAAAAAGGATTTGCCATAACTGCCCACCAGGCAAACGACCTTAACGGACTTAAAAAAGAATTTCTACAATTAAACCTCGCCCCCACCGCTTTTACAAAAAACAAACAATGGAAAGCCGGCGATACGCTGATACAAAAAGATTTAGCTAACACCTTAAAACGTATCAGGGATAATGGCGCTAAAGATTTTTACGAAGGCGAAACCGCAAAGCTTATCGCAGCCGAAATGGAAAAAGGCAAAGGTATCATCAGTATGGCCGACCTTAAAAATTATACTGCCAAAGAAAGGGCGCCACTTGAATTTGATTATAAAGGCTGCCACATTGTAACCATGCCCTTACCCAGCAGCGGGGGTATTATAATGGAGCAGGTATTAAAAATGATCAGCGATAAAAACATAGCCGCCCTGAAATTTCAGACACCGGCAAGCGTGCAATTATTAACAGAAGCAGAACGCCGCGCATTTGCAGACAGGGCTGAGTTTTTAGGCGATGCCGACTTTGTAAAAGTACCCGTAGCCACATTAATAAGCGATAAATATATCACCGCAAGGATGAAGGATTATGTACCAGGCAAAGCCGGCAGCAGCACCACCACAAAAGCAGGCACCATCAAAGAAAGCGAAGAAACAACGCACCTAAGCATATTAGATAAAGAAGGCAATGCCGTATCCGTAACCACTACTTTAAATGGCGGCTACGGCAGCCGCACAGTGGTTACCGGCGCTGGTTTCATCCTCAACAACCAAATGGACGACTTTAGCGTAAAGCCCGGCGTGCCCAACATGTACGGCGCCATTGGTGCAGAGGCCAACGCCATTGCACCCGGTAAAAGAATGCTCAGCAGTATGAGCCCTACTATCGTATTAAAAAACAATAAGCCTTACCTGGTTGTAGGCACGCCAGGCGGCACCACCATCCCCACGAGCGTTATCCAAACCATTATAAATATTGTAGATTTTGGCATGAGCCCAATGGATGCCGTGAACAAGCCAAAGTTTCACCACCAATGGCTTCCGGATGAAATTAATGTAGAAGAAGATTTTAACGCCACCACAATTACAGGGTTAGAAGCCATGGGCTACAAGGTTACCAAGCGCGGACAAATAGGCCGCACAGAAATAATTATGATAACCACCAAAGGCACAATAAAAACCATCACAGCAGTAGGCGATAAACGTGGCGATGATGACGCAGAAGGAAACTGAATTTTAAGTTATAAGTTAGGAGTTAGGAGTGATAAGTTTAGGGCGGCGGCAATTTAAATCTTCGCAAGAACCTGATTGAGGTAGCAAGCACAAACTCATAACTCAATAAGTAGCAAGTACAAAATCATAACTCCTAACTCAATGCCGTTAAGTTAAGACCTTTCCTCTCCTTTGGAGAGGGTTAGGGTGAGGTAAAGACAAACATATAGATCCTTAACTTAACGGCATTGACTCCTAACTCCTAATTTATAACTCATCACTTATAACTCAATAGCGTTCCCCAAGCCGCGGCGGCAAGGGGCCGGGCTATTCGCTACAATCTTTTTTGCCGGCGGCCGGACAAAAAAGGATTTTCGCTGCTATCCCTAACGCGCCGGTTTGAAGAGTATTCGTTTTGTAAAAGTTGGCTGGTTGAAGTAGTGCAACCACAAAATAGGTGCTTTCAAGTGTTAGCAAAATCATTGGAGGGTATAAGTATTTGAAACCTAAACCCAGCAAACATTCTATTAAAATTTATCTTTCATCGGGTAAGCCAACAATTAGCCTTGCTGCTAATAATACTATAAAAAGTAAAAGTTCATCTATTTAACCAAACACCATGGACATCGCAACAGCATACCTTCAATCCGCCATCAAAAGAGTTGCCTATTATAAAGAGTTAGGCGATAAAACCTTGGCCATCATCAGCGAAGCTGAAATACATTACACACCTAACCAGCAAAGCAATAGTATTGCCGTTATTATACAGCACCTTAGCGGTAATATGATTAGCCGATGGACGGATTTTTTAACAACCGACGGCGAAAAAGGCGGCCGTGAACGAGACACTGAATTTACCAATCAGCAATTATCAAAACAACAAATAACAGCGTTGTGGAAAAAAGGCTGGGATTGTTTTTTTAATGCACTAAACCAATTAATGCCCGATGATCTTTTAAAAATAATTTACATCCGACAGGAGCCCTTGCTTGTAATAGATGCCATTAACCGACAACTGGCCCACTACCCTTATCACGTTGGGCAAATAATTTATGTAGCCAAAATTATTAAAGATAGTAACTGGCAAAGCCTTAGCATACCAAAAGATAATTCTCAGCAATTTAACCAACAAATGTTTTCAACAAATACCCGCAAAATAGAATAATAATTTGGTTACAAATCAGTCTTTTTAAAGTAATTATCCTGGCAATAAAAAAGTTTTCAGCGCAGCTATTTTATAAATTATACACTCTTGTATGTAGGTCTGGTTGTAAACAAAGCTTAAAAACAAGGGTATATCTACATCCTATTTTTATATATGGATAGGTACTTATTTAAAAATTTGTTTAATTTATAGCCTTTACCTTCGTCATTACACTTTAATCATTTAATCAAAACTATCGAAAATGAAAAGGCTCCTTAAAAAGTCCATGCCCTACATGGCAACACTCCTGATTTTATTTATTAGCAAAAATTCCCACGCACAATCAGCCACCATTGCAGGCTACGTAAAAGACGCAGCAGGAATCCCATTATCCGGCGCCTCCATTGTGGTAGAGCCCCGCAGCATTGGCACTACAACAGATGCTACTGGAAAATTTTCTTTAAAAGTGCCCGCAGGGGCTTATATCCTAAGTATTTCTTTTGTTGGGCAAACAACCCAAAGTTTGAACGTTACCGTTAATGCCGGTGAAACAGTTGAAAAAAATATCAGCCTTTTACTAGCCGGTGCCAGTGAAGAAATAAGGGTTGTAGGTTCCCGCAGCGCCCGGCCACGCACTATCATTTCAACGCCCGTTCCGGTGGATATTATTTCTGCCAAAGAAATAAAACAATTCGCTCAGGCAGACCTTAGCCAGATGCTGACGTATGCAGCGCCTTCATTCCAATCTACCCATCAATCCGTTACGGATGGTACAGATGCTATTGACCCTGCAAGCTTACGTGGCCTTGGTCCAGACCAAACCTTAGTTTTATTGAATGGCAAGCGCCGCCATACTACCGCTTTGGTAAACATCAATGGTAGTGTTGGCCGAGGTTCTGTGGGTACAGATATGAATGCAATACCTACATCTGCCATCGACCACATTGAAATTCTGCGTGATGGTGCCGCCGCCCAGTATGGTTCTGATGCCATTGCTGGCGTTATAAACGTTGTGCTTAAAAAGAAATTTAAAGGCGTGAACGTATCTGCAACTGGTGGCGAAAATATTACCAGCATGCCTTATTCGAAATATTATACCGGCCAGGCTTCACACATGAATATTACCGATGGCGGAAACAAGCAGATTGATTTTTCTGCCGGTACTTTTTCTACAACTGGTGCTTACATCAACTTAAGCGGTCAATGGCTGCGCCGCGACCAGACAAACCGCTCTGGCGAAGACAGTGGGCCGTTAGCTTATATTGGCGCTTCAGGAAGCAACTTCCCTACCGCCCCAGCTGGAACTTTGCCAGCAGGTACTCCAACTTCTACATACAGAGGCTGGCTGATGGACCAGGACAAGGCCGTACAAGCCAGCAGGAACTACAACCGCCGCAACATGGTAGTGGGCCAATCTGCCAGTAATAACTTTAGCGCTTTTGCCAACGCAGGCATACCCATTACTAAAAACATTGATTTTTATACTACCCTCGGCGCAAGTAAACGTACTGGCCAGGCCGAAGGTAATTACCGTACCCCAAACTCGATTACGCAACAACCACAAACTACTACACTAAACGCCTTTTCGGGCAATCATGATTATTATGCTGATGGGTTTCTTCCGGAAATACATACCACCATTGCAGATTATTCTGTCATTGCTGGGTTTAAAGCGAAGTTCGATAAATGGACGGTTGACTTAAGCAATACCCATGGCTATAATTCTCTGCATTTTTATGTAGAAAATAGCGGCAACGCATCTATCTTTTCTGTTCCCCAAAAACAATTTGATGCAGGCATACAAAAGTTTTCTCAAAATACCATTAACCTGGATATAGACCGCGACTTTGATTTGGGTAATAAAAATAGCCTGAACGTAGCGTTTGGTGCTGAAGCCCGCCACGAAAATTTTGGGCTTGTTGCTGGCGAACCTAACGCTTACAACACCGGCTCTGTAGCCACCATTACTACAACTGTACCCGCCTATCCCGGTGGAAGCCCGTACACTTTTCCGGTAGCTACAACTGCTAACCCGTTTAACGCTCCAGCACCGGGTGCACAGGTATTTCCTGGTTTGCAGCCCAGCAATGCCCTTAGTAAAAGCAGGAATATTTATGCTGCTTATGTAGATGTAGAATATACTTATGGAAAACTATTATTAGGCGCCGCAGCACGTTTTGAAACTTATAAAGAAACAAGCGCCCGCTTAACTTATAATGGCACGGGCTTAAAAGGCACTGCACGGTATGAAATAAATAAAGGGCTTGCCTTCCGCGGATCTGTTGGTACAGGTTTTCGTGCTCCATCTTTACACCAGCGCTATTACAATAGTACCTCTACTCAGTTTGTAAATGGCAATGCACAAAATTCTTTAACAGCAAATAATGAAAGCCCAATTGTACGCACTGCATTTGGCGTGAACGAACTAAAGCCAGAAAAATCTACTGATTTTGCGGCGGGCATAGTTAGCCAGTTTGGGCAAGGATTTACGCTCTCTGTTGATGGGTATTACATTAAGATAAAAGACCGTATCGTGCTTTCTTCTGCCTTTGCAAGCGGCAATGCAAGAGTAGCGGCCATATTTGCAACCTACCAGGTGCAGGCAAATTCTGTACAATTCTGGTCGAATGCTATTAATACAGATACCAAGGGGATTGATGTAGTACTTAGCAAAAGGTATAAATTAGGAAACGGCAGTGGCAATATTGCTTTAGCGGCAAACTTTAATAAAAACACAGTAGTTGGCCCAATACAAACCAATTCTGCTATTGATGCTGCTGAAAACAACCCTGGCAAAACAAACCCGGCACTTAACCCTGCAAATGATTTTAGCAACATTTTGTTTGATCGCCAGCAAAGAGCAAGGATTGAACATGGCACACCAAATAGTAAAATAAGCCTTACCGCCAGCTATACCATTAACAAGTGGGACTTTATGGCAAGGGCTGTACGTTTTGGAGATGTTACATCGCTCAACAATGCAGCCAACAACCCTTACTCTGTAAATCCTGATGGCACTTACTGGAGCGACGTAGCATTAGCATCTGACCAGAAGTTTTCTGCAAAAGTTACAACTGACCTTGTTGTTACGTACAGGTTTGTAAAAGGCTTTGCTGTTAGCATTGGTGGCAACAATATTTTTGATGTTTACCCGGATGCGTTATTTATCGACTCACGTAACAGTTATGCAAACGTACGTGCCAACCCAGTAGCAACCCCACTCTCTACCTCAAAAACAACTGGTGGCTATAGCTCTGGCCGTGATGTTAGCAACCGTGGCCGATTTTTATTTACAGCAGACCAGTTTGGATATAACGGGCGTTATCTTTTTGCCCGCTTAAGTGTAGATATTGATAAGCTGATTAAACACTAATAATTTTTTGTTTAGAAGAATTTTGCATCTTTAAATAAAAACTTAAAAAGCAGCCTTGTTGAGGCTGCTTTTTTATGGGGGGTACGTAAGTAGAAGCATAGCAAAGTCCATCACAGCCCAAGCTAACCCCAGCTAACCCCAGCCCAGCCTCCCTGCCCTCCAAAGGAGGGTTCTTGACCCTGCAAATCTGAAGGTTATACAGTTGATGCTGCATGTGCCTTTAATTGTTTAAGAAGCCCAAAAACTTTCAATAATCTTACATCAATGCCGTTAAGTTAAGGCCTTTCCTCTCCTTTGGAAAGGGTTAGGGTGAGGTAAAGACAAACATATAGATCCTTAACTTAACGGCATTGAATCTTACATACCAATACGCTAAGAACCCTCCTTTGAAGGCAAGAGAGGATGCATTTAATTTAAATTCAAGGCTCAAATACCATTTAAACAGTTTTCTTTTCTTTTCTTTGCCACATGGCAATGCACAATAAACTTATAATTATTACAGCGCCATCTGGTGCAGGTAAAACTTCCATTACACATCATTTAATGCGCACATTCCCGCAACTGGCTTTTTCCATTTCTGCCGCAACCAGGCAGGCGCGTGGCAGTGAAAAAAGTGGGGTGGATTATTACTTTATGGACATGGCGGATTTTAAGCAAAAGATACAGCATAACGAATTTGCAGAGTGGGAAATGGTGTACGAAGGCAAATATTATGGCACCCTAAAAAGCGAGCTGCAAAGGATATGGGATGAACAAAAAATACCCATCCTTGATATTGATGTAAAGGGCGC
>JANXVN010000218.1 GCA_025351645.1 Ferruginibacter sp. | reverse complement strand
GGCACAAACTCATCGCTGAAACCATTGCCTGCCTACCAGGAATTTTTACATAGCTGGCGGACGTTCAATACAAGCTCCGCTATGTATTGAGCAGTCGGTTTGTTTTTGTTTGAAGAAGGCTACCTAAAAAACAGCCTTTGGATGAAAGGGCCCTCCTTGCAGTGGAGGGCTTTTTTATGTATTCATACAGCTACCTGATGCACTTATTGACGTCATTATTTTGAGGCGTAAACCTTTTAAAATAAATTACTATTTGTTGATTTGCTGGAAGTATTTATAGTACGCAAAAAGGTATTGCGTACCGAGCGTTGCAAAATATTATGACTATTATTTGAGCAACTTTACAAGCTAATAATACTACGAACTGAACATTTGTATTAAAAAGTTATACCGTAAAAGTGAGTGATGCACAACCCATGTGACTGGCGTCAGCCGGTGCTTTTGCACAATATTATTATAACCAACATTTTGTTTTTATTAACAGCAAAAATAAATTGTTTAACAAATTGATTTATTTAGCAATGCTATTTTCGTCTTACAAAAAACTAACTGTATGAAAAAAAATGTACTCGCCTTTTTGCTGTGTATTACAGCACATTCCGCTTATTGCCAACAAGATTCCTTGTTACAAAAATTTAAGTTCCGTATCAATCATTACCAGGCTTTAAATTATGGCGCTAACGCCAGTACTGGATATAACAAGACTGATTTCACTGCGAATTCAATCAGGAATAGTTCTGGCAATGGCAGCATTAGTGCCAATTATTCCGCTATCAAAAGCACTGATAAGATTTTGCTCACCACATCTGCAAGCTTATTTGTAAACGCTTATAGCAGCAGCTATAAAAGCTTATCAAACACAAATTATAATAAGGTTTATTCCGTGGCTCCATCGTTTAGCTTGCTCAATAAATGGTTTACCAATAAAAAATTTATAGAGCTGGGCGCCGCAGTATCTTCTAGTTACAGTGCTAATAAAGGAACCAGTACTAACTATCCGCTTTTTGCAAAAAACAATAATGGTTTTTACGACCTGCAGATTACTACGGGCATTGGTTGCGGCAGGCTGGAAAATATTACCGACATGCAAAATGCTTTATGGTTGTATAATGACTTGAAAGAATCGAGCTTGCTTAGCCGGCCTTTATCTGCTGATGAATTAAATGAGTTAGGCCAAGCCATTACATTGGCCAACAATACCCGAGTGCTGGATGTAAGGAAAAGGACACAATTTATTTTAGAAACTGTTGATAATTACCTGCAGCAAAAAGGGCTGATCAGTAAAACGGACATCCATTATTTTACCCACTTAAATGATATTTTATTTTTCGCCAATAACAGCCAAAGGCTTTCCGGTACAGAAAAATTTATACGGCTTACTCCTGGTATTGGTGGCTGCAAGCAAAATCAAACACAATATGATACATCCGTTTACAATAACCATTATACTAAAAAATCAGTCGTATTATCTGTTGGGTTTAGTAAGTTTTTACCCGCAAAGCTTACCCGGCAAAATAACTATGGCGCATTTGCAAAATTGGCAATTATGGATAATAACATGTCCCTAAAAAACTACCAGGGCGGTTTATTAGTTACCGATATTAAGGTTAAAGCAACGTTAAAACAAGCTGGTATAAATGCGTTTTTTCAGCATGCTATCTACCCAAATACCCGGACAATTATTAATGTAATTATTTCAACCGAAGGTGGTTACCAGGACTTTGAACAGGAAACAAATTTTTATGGGCATATAAACCTAACTGGCGGATTAAATTATTTTGTTAGCTACCGCACCAGCCTTATAGGCACGCTGGGCGCAGGATACACAAAAAATGAATATTATAACAACCAATCTTTTGAAAGGATTCCAAATGATTTACAATTGTATGGAAGTTTTGGTGTTGTAGTAAGTATGTAAAATGCGCTGGGTATTCGAAGCGTTTTGTATTGCGACCTAACCATAAAATGCACTTTTGTTCGCAAGGGAAAAGCATTGTTTTATATTTCAGCAGACCATGCTTTAGAATTAGAAATTATTTTATTGGCCCTAATAAACGAGACACCCATTTCCCGATAAAGTAGGAATAAGCTTTCATTTTGTGTATAGCCCATATCTTTTAGGTTAACCAATACTTCCTGAAGGGATTCTGGATTACTTTTTACATAATTATTTTTAAAGAAAGCTTTCATTTCTTCATTTAATATCGGTTTGCTCATCTGCTAATCCTTCTTTTTATTCTTAAATAAGTAAATAATTAAAATAAGGTAATCAAATATATAAAAGTATTTAAGCATATTTTAAGTTATTTGACAATCGGTATAATTTTGAAACAAAAATTACATTTTAACTTTTTTTAATGCTACCCTGCAATTTATCCTTCATATCAAACCATAATTATAAAAATTATAAGAGAAAATGCTAGTTGTATAATATGGGCATAATAAAAAAACTAGCCAACAATTTTACTGTCCTAATAAATATTTCGAAAATGTGCAGGTGAAAAAAAGTGCCTTTCGCTGTCGCCATCACTCATAGCTAGTAATACATCTTAAGCTCCTGCCTTTGGTTAAATGGCAACAGTTGTACTAGAGCAAATAAGTACTGGTAGAATAAAAGTCGTTAACCGGCAAAAGGTTCATTTTTTATAAATGCAATTGCATTGAGCATATCAACTTGAAGTATCCTATCGGCTTCGTTAAAGGTTACTTCCTTTCTAAAAGCGGTAACAATGGCTTCAATAACAGGCGAGCTTTGCAAAGGGCGTCGAAACTCAAGCGCTTGCACTGCAGTCAGTAATTCTATGGCCAACACTTTTTCTACATTATCCACCACACGCTTGCATTTGGTGGCTGCGTTTGCGCCCATGCTCACGTGGTCTTCCTGGTTATTGCTGCTGCTGATAGAATCTACGCTGGCGGGCGTGCACAGCTGTTTGTTTTCACTAACAATACCTGCGGCAGTGTATTGGGGTATCATAAAACCAGAGTGCAAGCCTGGCTGTTTCACTAAAAACATTGGTAGTTTATGTTGCCCGCTAATAAGCTGGTAGGTCCTGCGTTCAGAAATATTGGCAATCTCGCTCATGGCAATCGCTAAAAAATCTAATGCCAATGCCAATGGCTGCCCATGAAAATTACCGCCGCTTAATATCAGGTCTTCTTCCGGAAAAATATTTGGATTATCGGTTACGGAATTAATTTCTTTAATAAAAATGCCCAGCACATAATCGAATGTATCTTTTGTGGCGCCATGCACTTGCGGCACGCAGCGAAAAGAATAAGGGTCTTGCACTTGTTCTTTTTTTTGTGCTGCTATCTGGCTGCCCACTAATAATTTTCTTAATTCAGCCGCCGTATCTACCTGCCCTTTATGGTTGCGGATGGAGTGTATTTTTTCATGCAAGGGCTCTAACGTACAATCAAAAGCGTCAAATGAAATAGCGGCAATAATGTTTGCCCATTTTAATAACCTATCACATTGCATTAATGCGTACATGCCGTATGCGCTCATAAATTGAGTGCCGTTTATCAATGCCAAACCTTCTTTGCTCAGCAGGTGTATTGGTTGCCAGCCAAACTTTTGTAAAGCCGCTGCAGCAGTTATTTTTTTACCTTCGTGATACACATCGCCCAAGCCTAATAATGGTAAGCTTAAATGGCTAAGCGGTGCTAAATCGCCAGATGCGCCAAGCGAGCCTTGCGTAAAAATCACTGGCAGTACATTATTATTATATAGGTCTAGCAAGCGTTTCACGGTATCTATCTGCACACCGGAGTGCCCATAACTAAGCGATTTTATTTTTAGCATTATCATCAGCTTCACAATATCTTCCGGCACTTCCTCCCCCAAACCGCAGGCATGAGATTTTATTAAATTACTTTGAAGCTCCTCTAATTGCGCATTGCCAATCTGCACATTTTGCAGGTAGCCAAAACCCGTATTGATGCCATAAAAAACATTGTTGCCAGTGGCTAATTTAGTATCAAGGTATTCCCTGCAGGCAACAATACTTTGGTGTGCAGCAAAAGTAATGGACAGCAATTGCTTAGAGGCCAGCAAGTTTTTTACCTGTTGAAAAGTGGTGGGGTTTTTATCTAACGGCAAATAATTATAGCTCATAAAAAATTTGTATGCAAAAATGAAAAGTACTATAAGGGTGTAAAAGTAACATAAAAACTAGTGCTTGCTACGGGCTTAAAATACAAGTTACGTTTATGTAAGAATATTCGTTTTTCAATTATTTTTTGTCCGGGCAAATACAGCAGCCCTGGTCATCATCGTTACCCGGGCGAATGGCAGCCGGGCGGATGTCACTCTCTTCAACGTCTTACCTTTTTGGTACACCTCCTCAATTCGGGGTCATTTTTGTAAATGGAAATATTATTATCAGCCCCGGCTTGCATACAATTAAAATTAAATTACATTGTGATAAAGCATCTATATGACCGCAACAATCAAAATGCTGTTTTCTATTGCCTTACTAACGCTAGCTACTTTTTATAGCAACGCCCAAACTATCCAAATGCTACAATCTGGCAGTAACATTTCTATACGTGGCTTAAGCGTGGTTGATAATAAAACTGTTTGGGTAAGTGGCAGCGAAGGCTCTGTCGGCAGGTCGGCAGATGGTGGCAATACCTGGAAATGGATAAAAGTAAAAGGCTTTGAAAAAACCGATTTCCGGGACATAGAAGCCTTTAGTAATAAAACGGCAATTATAATGGGCATTGAAGCACCAGCCAACATTTTACGCACTACAGATGGCGGTGAAAACTGGATAACTGTATATAAAAATGATACCAAAGGAATGTTTCTGGATGCGATGGAATTTTGGAATGAGGAAAGTGGGATTGTAATTGGCGACCCCGTAAACAATAAATTTTTCATCACCCGCACTTTTGATGGCGGAAAGACTTGGCAGGATATTCCAGCACAAAACTATCCAATAGCGGATAGTGGAGAGGCCTGTTTTGCCAGCAGTGGCACCAACATACGCCAGTTAAATAAACAAGAAGCCGTTTTTATAACAGGAGGTTTTAAAAGCCGTTTGTTTATAAGAAATAAAAAAATTGAGCTGCCTTTATTGCAAGGGAAGCAAACCACGGGCGCAAATTCAATAGGTGTAAAAAATGCTACTACCATGATTATTGTGGGCGGCAATTTTTTGACAAAAGACTCTGCAACTAAAAATTGCGCCATAACAACAGATGGAGGAACAACTTTTTCAATACCGGCAACACCACCGCACGGCTATCGTAGCTGTGTGGAATACATCAAAAAGAAACGATGGGTTACATGCGGCTTAAATGGCACCGACATTAGCAATGACGAAGGTAACACCTGGCAATGGATAGGCAAAGAAAGCTTTAATGTTTGCCGTAAAGCAAAAAGAGGCAAGGCCATATTTTTTGCCGGTGGCGGCGGCAGGATTGGGAAGCTGGTTTATTGAGTTAGCCTATTGATGATAATTTTACACCCGAAGATATTAATGAATTAAATATTATTGAGTCAGGACTTTAAATTTAAATCACATTAAAATGCCGTTAAGTTAAAGCCTCTACTCTACTTTGGAGAGGGTTAGGGTAAGGTAAAAACAAATATTTTAAATCTCTAACTTAACGGCATTGAATCTATAAATGTAAAATAGATAAAAATTTAAATTGCAAGTGGGCTGGACAGCGAGAAACTAGTAGTCGAAAGGTGGTTTCAGCACAATTTTATAGCAGAAGTAGATTATAGAAGTGAAATTTTCGAAATTGATTGCATTTTATCTAAACCAATAAAATTTTCTTTTAAAGCTATTTAGGAAGCAGTAGCAACCGCTGAAATAAGATTGCTTAAAAAATACGCCAGTATTTGGATCATTTTATTTATTAAACAAAAAAAGAGCGCTCATTACTGAACGCTCTTTTTTTAATGATATGCTGGTTAATAAATTACCACCTGTTACCACCACCGCCGCCGCCACTGTTGCGGTTGTTAGAATATCCGCCACCGCCGCCAGAGCTACGGTTGTTAGAATATCCACCACCACGGCTTCCACCGCCACCGCCAGTTCTTTCTTCTCTTTCTTTAGCTACAGAAACAGACATTGCACGACCTTCAACTTCTTTGTTGTTAAGGCCTAACATTGCGTCTTTTCCTTCTTCGTCAGAAGCCATTTCAACGAAACCGAAACCACGTGAGCGGCCGCTTTCCCTGTCCATAATAACTTTGGCAGAATTAACTGTACCAAATTGTGCAAAAAGTTCATTCAATTCAACATCACTTGTGTTGAAGCTTAAATTTGAAACGTAAATGTTCATTTTCTTAAAAATTAAAATAAATAAATAAAAATACCTTGTGATTGGTAACTGTAACTAAAGACAAAAATTTTTAAGAAGAGCAAACTAATACGTTGGAGAAGTAAAAAATTGAATCTAACTAAAACATTGTGCTCAATGAGCTATTATCACAAAGCAAATATATAGTGTATTAATTTAGGAATGCTTTTTATTTTGAAAAGATAATATAAGATTCAATTTTAAGAAAAAAATTAGCCTTTTATACGTGCTATTATGTTGATATATTCTTGCATAGCCAAATCTTTAGGTGTTGACCTCAGTTCTTCCCAGGCGGTAAACTTTACTTTGCCCACAAAATCGAAGGGGTTGATAGGCGGCTCAATATTTACATCCCCATCAGTGGATTGTTTGTAAAGTGCATACAGTTTTAATAAAGCATCGTTGGAGGGTTTTTCAGCCAACATTCTGCTATTAACTACTGCTTCCTGAAACAAGTCGTTTAAATCCATGTAATTTTTTTTGCAAAAATAAAGCTACATCTTGCCTTTAGCGCGCAGGAAATTAGTTTTTAAATTTTTTTAACACCCCAATAGAAACCTAACTGTTCCTTAAAACGTTATTATAAATGTAAACAAAAATTTATGAAATCGCTCTTTACAATATTTATTGCTATAACCACACTATCAGGTTGCGCACAGCCCAAAAATACGCCTGTAAAAATTTCCGTTGCAGAAAGTCAAAAGCCTTTTGCCAATGAAGCAGTTGCTACCTTTGCAGAGGGGTGTTTTTGGCATGCTGAAATTGTTTTTCAAAGCCTTGTAGGCGTGCGTGATGCGGTAAGCGGTTATGCAGGCGGCACTACTACAGACCCTAATTATGAAAAAGTTGCCAGCGGCTCTACAGGGCATGCCGAGACGGTGCAGGTTTATTACGACCCATCTAAAATTACTTACCAAACTTTGGTAAAGGCTTTTTTTGCCAGCCAAGATCCCACTACATTAAATCGCCAGGGCAACGACGCTGGAACAGAATACCGCTCCATTGCTTTTTATAATAATGATAAAGAAAAAAAAGTTATAGACTCTACCATACAAAGCCTGACTGGCGCTAAGGTGTACAGCGATAAGATTGTTACACAAGTGCTGCCGTTAACCAAATTTTATAAGGCAGAAGACTATCACCAGGAATATATTAGCCACAATGGCGACAACCCCTATGTATCTAATGTTTCTATACCCGATTTTGTACGTTTTAAAGCAGCGTTTAAAGAAGCTAAGTTTAAGTAGGTTTTAAGTACCCGTTAATTTGTCCAGATCTTTTAAATAATCATATTGAAGGTCATCATGTAAAGTAGCTATAACCTTAGCTACTTTTTTTATTTGGGCTTGATATAGATTATTCAGCACTGTGTTTCTTTGTAGCGGTATGGATGAGTTTTTAAGCGTACTGCAAAAATGCAGCAGCAGCTCTACCTCCGCCTGCTTAGATGCGGTATAGCGGATGTGCTTTGCTAACGTACGTAAAATTTTGCGCAGGCTTTTTTTTGCAAAATATACATTGCTTTTATTCATGGCAGCAAAATCTTCCTCCACCTCATTTTTAATATTGATGATGTACGCCTGCTCATCATGAGCTTCAAAAAGGAGGTAGTTTAGCAATTCTTTATTATCCTTTTTATATTTTGCCAACCGCAGGCAAAGCTCCAGCAATTTAGCCGGTGGCACGTTGCTCAATTCCTGTTTAATATCGCTGATGCTTGCTGCCTTCATCCAACAAAACTAATTAAGTTAATGCATGTGCATACCAATTTGTACTGCGCAGCTTTTTATAATTTGGATACGATACATTCTATAAAGCGCCAATGGATATTTATCCACAGCTGTTCATTAGTATTTTCTAAAAAAATATACGCATCAGCAATGTTTATTCGTTTGCCCTTAAACCTCACACAACCTCTATTCCATGAAGAAATTTACATTATCAGTTTTATGCGCAGCCACTTTTTTTATTAGCCAGGCACAGTTTTATAAATCCTTTCAGCCCTCGCCCGCTTTTAGCGATTCGCTTACGCGGATAGTTTTTGATTTTAGGAATGACTATAAATTGATACAAGGCAAAGAATTAGTGCCCCAACAAAGTATGGAAGTATTTCAGTCGAAGATTGGCTTGCCTGGCGCTGCACATTGCGCTATTTATCGTTTTCACTCCAAGATAGACACTACTGCAAGCTGGCAAGCTATTATGTATGATGGCGGTAGTTATCAAGAGGCCGTAAAAGCGTATAAAAATACTTACAGGCTGGTACAAAAAAGCCGCATCAAATGGATTGATAAAAGTATTGCTTCATTTATTGGCGAAATGGAAAAACCGGATGAAAATGTTTCGTTTGCTACCAGCTTATTGCAATTAAATGTTACCGACCCAAGGTACCGGAACTTTTATGCCAATATAGAATTGACAAGCAGTTACAACGGCTGGGAAGTGCATTTAAACCTAAGCTCAAAGAAAGATGACAAGGCTGAATATTGACCCATGAATTGCCCCCGGGCTTAAGCCCGGGGCAATTCATGGTGAGTTATGCAATTACCTGATGGAATGGGGCTTAACTAAAAGCTACCCGAATTGAGGAGGTGTA